>NZ_CP170198.1:2179500-2531500 GCF_042434915.1 Aquimarina rhodophyticola | reverse complement strand
CCTTTACAATTTTGGTTCTTTTGTAGCCATCCAAAAGTTTATTGACATCTACATACACAAGCTCATTTGTATTTTGAGCATAAAAAAAGCTGGCAACTGCTGTGAAAAGTGCAATAATCGCAATGAATAGGGTAATTTTATTAGTCATTGTATAATCAGTATTAATAAATTAATTTTTTAGAGTTTTGATTATTTTTTCTAATTCAGATAATCGGTTATCTAGATCAGTTGTTTTTATGTTTAGTTCGTTGTTTACAGTTTTTTGTTGTTTAATCTTTTTTTCTTGCGCAATCATATACAACGTAAGTTCTTCGATTTTTTCTAGGAGTTTAAGGTTCATTTCCTTTAATTTAACCCCTTCTTTTTCCATTATCGCAGCCGATGGGATATTAGGTAGATGTCCGTTAACCTGAATATAGTTGTCTACTTCGTCAAGTGTTTTAAGTTGATAGTCTTTTAAAAAGACATAATCTGGCGCTACAGCACCTGCGAGATCTACTTTTACCTCTTGTGCATGAATGTTCCCTTTTACAGTGAGCTTTGCGTCTGGGGAATCGGTGCCGATGCCTACGTTCCCATTAGCACTAAACCTGACCATTTCCTTGTAGCCCATACCATCGGTGTTACTTCTGAAAACTAAATCCCCAGCTCCCCAAATACTGTTACCAATCGATAATATATTCCATAATTGGTATCGTGTTCGGTTATCTGTTGCATATCCTGAAGACTTAAACAATACTCCTGAGGAATTAACTTTATTATTTGAAGAACTTGCACTTGCAGAATTCAAATAGATGTTCCCTAAAACATCTAATTTTTGACTTGGGTTATCTATTCCTATTCCAACATTTCCGGTTTTATTAATTAGAAATAAATTTCCATTCTTATAGATTCTATAATCACCATCGGGATTAAGTCCGGAGAACCATTGCAACCCCGCAACTGATGAATTGTGCCAAACTCCCGCACCAGAG
Source organism: Aquimarina rhodophyticola (assembly GCF_042434915.1). Lineage (GTDB taxonomy): Bacteria > Bacteroidota > Bacteroidia > Flavobacteriales > Flavobacteriaceae > Aquimarina. Next base: position 2,530,526 of record NZ_CP170198.1, on the reverse strand, counting down.
GTATGTGCTTCTAATCGTAACCTACCGTTTACGTGCAGTTTTTCAATAGGATTAGTAATTCCGATTCCAACATTTTGATTGGCTTCATATATATTGGTTTGTGAAAAAACCATACTAACTGAAAAGAATACACTGAATAATAAATACTTAAGCATCTGGTTCTTTATTTATTTTTGAGGATAAAAATTAACGATTCGAGTTGTTTTTCGAGTTTCAGAATGCGATTATTTTGTAATGAATTAAGTTCTCTGTCTTTCTTTAATTCTTGTATTTCTTTCTCTTGCGCAATCATATACAACGTAAGTTCCTCAATTTTTTCTAGGAGTTTAAGGTTCATTTCCTTTAATTTAACCCCTTCTTTTTCCATTATTGCAGCCGATGGGATATTAGGTAGATGTCCGTTAACCTGAATATAGCTGTCTACTTCGTCAAGTGTTTTAAGTTGATAGTCTTTTAAAAAGACATAATCTGGTGCTACAGCACCTGCGAGATCTACTTTTACCTCTTGTGCATGAATGTTCCCTTTTACAGTGAGCTTTGCGTCCGGGGAATCGGTGCCGATACCTACTCGGCCGCCTTTGAGATTTAGAATAATGTTAGAAGGATTGCGGTAACCTAAATAAAGAACACCAATGGAATTATCCGTTCTAATCGGATCAATAACAGCTCCGCCGGTTCCATGCCAGATGTCTAAATATTTATCTGCTATTCCAGTGCGATAAATTCTAAGCGCATCACTCTCTGTTGAGGATACCTGCAATTTTGATTTAGGAACTGTTGTATTTATCCCTACATTACCGTTATTTTCAACTGTAAATTTCACATTTTCATTCGGATTAACGGTACCACTAGATAAGCGTAATATTGATTTATCCGGCTCTGTAGATTGTTGATTAATATATACAGCTGCACCTATGCCATTTCTTATAAATTGATTATACTCTAAGTTTTCTGGAGTGTTACGAAAGACTCCAGTCTGTATTTGCGCTCTTAAACCTGACACGGTTAATGAAAACAATAGAAAACTAAAAATGATTTCTAATCTCATAGTAATGGATTTATTCTTTTGCTTTTAGTTTATTTTCGATAGTTGCGATTTTTAAAGAAATTGTTTTCAATTGTTGGTTTTGTTTTTCCAACGCAAAGCTGCGTTTCTTTAAGAGATCAATTTCTTTTTCTTGCGCAATCATATACAACGTAAGTTCCTCAATTTTTTCTAGGAGTTTAAGGTTCATTTCACCTAAAAGAATACCATCATTCAAAACATCTTCTTCAGAAGGAATATTAGGTAAATGTCCTTTTTCTTGAATATATTTTTCTATTTCATCTAAAGGTTTGAGCTTATAATCTTCTTTAAAAACATAATCTGCCCAACCCCCAACTTTTACGCGAACTTCATTAGCTGTCAACCTCCCCCTTATTCCTAAATTACCAGTGTTACCATCCAAAAACATTGAATAAAAATTAGGTTTTGTAGCATTCTTTCCGGTACCCCAATAAAATTTGCCGTCCCCATGAAATCCGAACATTAATTCTCGAGTTTCTCCCGGAGCAAATACAATGGCGCTATTTGCATAGCCTGTAAACTCAATTTTGTTTACAAATCCATTTACAGAATGGATAGCATTACGCCCATCTATTCTTAAACTATTCAAGGTTGTTTTTCCATTTACGTCAAGCATCGAGACTGGTGAAGTGGTTCCTATACCAATGTTACCTCCAAATTTAGGTTGTAGAATTATATTCCCCATTCCTGTACGAAAAGTCAAATCACGATCATTGTAGGTAAAAATGGAAAAGTCATCACCGTCACCAAAGTCTGGCTCACTTTTGTTCCACAAAAATCCAGCTTTATAATTTTGTAATGTGCCAAACCGTATGTAGGAGTAAGGATCACCACTACCTAAGCTCGGATTTAAATACTCTACATTAAGTGTTTGTGCATTTATTAGCAAAAACTTTAAAAAAAGAAAAACAGCTATAATTTTGGCTTTTAGCATAGGCATTGTTGCAGATTTTATTTATTTTTTTGTTCCAAAATCAGAATTCTTTTTTCTTGAGCAATTAAGTACAAAGTGAGTTCCTCAATTTTTTCTAAGAGCTTAAGATTCATTTCCTTCAATTTAACCCCTTCTTTTTCCATTATCGCAGCTGATGGGATATTATGTAAATGTCCATTAACCTTAATATAGTTGTCTACTTCATCCAGTGTTTTAAGTTGATAGTCCTTTAAAAAGACATAATCTGGTGCTACAGCACCCGCAAGATCTACTTTTACTTCTTGAGCATGGATATGACCTTTGACAGTAAGTTTAGCATCTGGAGTGTTAGTGCCTATACCTAGATTTCCATTATTAGTCAAGCGCATATATTCTATGAGTTTATGTTGACCATCAGAATCATAATTTTGATGATTTCGATATAGCCATCTAAAACCATAATTTGAACCTTCGAATATACCTTTAGAAGTGTATCGATTTGAGCCTTTATAGAAATCTCTCGCGTCATTATTCTCTCGATACGCATTAAATCCGATATAACCTGCCCATTTATTCGAATGACCTCCCCAATTTGGTTCATGAGTCCAATTTAATGATAGGATTCCTGAGTAACCAAATTTAGCTTGTCCATGAACGTGTAATTTGGCTAGGGGTTTGGAAATTCCTATACCAACATTTCCAGTTTTATCAATTAAAAATAGATTACCATCTCTATAAATTCTATAATCATCTTCGGCATTAAGTCCCGAGAACCATTGAAATCCAGCAGCAGATGGGTTGTGCCAAACTCCGGCACCAGAAGTATGTGCCTCTAATCGGAGTCTCCCATTTATGTGTAGTTTCTCATCAGGATTTGTAATTCCAATTCCAACATTTCCATTTAGTTCATGAATGTTAGTTTGAGAAAAGACTAAATCAGTCGTAAATAATAAGAAAAATAGCAGGTATTTAAGCATAGTATATATTTAAACTTTTTTAGAATTACTTATTAGTTTTTGAAGTTCTTGTTCCAGCTTCTGGATTTTTTTATTTTGAGCCGTGTTAAGGTCTTTTTCTTTTATCAATTCTTGTATCGCTTTTTCCTGTTCAATAGTATACAACGTAAGTTCCTCAATTTTTTCTAAGAGTTTAAGATTCATTTCCTTCAATTTAACCCCTTCTTTTTCCATTATCGCAGCTGATGGGATATTAGGTAAATGTCCATTAACCTGAATATAGCTGTCTACTTCGTCAAGTGTTTTAAGTTGATAGTCTTTTAAAAAGACATAATCTGGTGCTACAGCACCTGCGAGATCTACTTTTACCTCTTGTGCATGAATGTTCCCTTTTACAGTGAGCTTTGCGTCGGGAGCCCTAGTGCCTATACCTACGTTGCCTTGTGAATTAATAGTTAATAAAGTACCATTAGCATTTCCAAAGAGATATCCTCTTATACGCGAGCTATTTGTAAAATTTACCCCATCATCATTAACACCGATATTTAAATTATATCCACTTGTATTACTTCCTGTCAGGAGTCTAAGGTTTTGGGAGCCTTTTTTTATATCTACCTTTCCTTGAGGATTAGTAGTTCCTATCCCCACGTTACCGCCATTAGAGGGAAACATAATAATATTTCCTTGTCCGGTGTAAAAGGTTAAATCTCTATCATTATAAGTGAAAATAGAGAAGTCATTCCCATTCCCATAATAGGCGTCATTATTATTCCACATAAAACCAGCCTTATAATCTTGAGATGTTCCAAATCGTATAAAAGAATAAGGATTACCGTTGCCAAAAGTAGGATTTAGGTATTCTGCATTTACAGTTTGTGCTAATGAAGAAAATGAAATCGATAATAAAAGGCAGAATAAAGTAATTATGTTTTGCATACTAGGGTTTATTAGTTAAATGTAATAGTTGCTGTTCTAAATGCAAGATTCTTTTATCTTGGGAAATTAGGTAAAGAGTTAGTTCCTCAATTTTTTCTAAGAGCTTAAGATTCATTTCCTTCAATTTAACCCCTTCTTTTTCCATTATCGCAGCTGATGGGATATTAGGTAGATGTCCGTTAACCTGAATATAGTTGTCTACTTCATCAAGGGTTTTAAGTTGATAGTCCTTTAAAAAGACATAATCTGGTGCTACAGCACCCGAAAGATCTACTTTTACTTCTTGAGCATGGATATGACCTTTGACCGTAAGTTTAGCATCTGGAGTGTTAGTGCCTATACCTACAGTACCGTTACGTTTTATGATCATCATGTCATTCGCCCCAGTTTCAGATATAGTTCTGAATCTTGCTATATCCCCATATCTCGATCCAAAAAATAGTGTGCCACTTCCATATATTTCATTGGGATCCATCATCAAGGAATTTGCTCCATCTGAAATGGTAAAAAGACTATTGGAAGGGTTCCAGGTACCGGCAAGTGTATTGGTGTGATTTATTTGTAGTTTGGCACTAGGATTGTCTGTTCCAATTCCTACATTGCCTGTAGCCGGAAAATGGTTCGTGGTAACCTGTTGAGAAAAGGATAGGAAATAAAAGCCCCATACAATGCAGGTTAGGTACATTGTTTTGATCATGATTCAAGAGTTTAGATTGGTCTTCTATAGATGGGGTTCAAAAGAGGACGCGACAAATGTATTAATTTTTGTTAATATTCCTTAAACTTTAGTTAAAAATAAAATACACCAAATATGTTTTTTTTCTGTTTTAAAAGTTATTTTAATGCAGCAATACCATAATCAATTGATTTTTTGCAATAGTATTTTACAGTGTAAAGAAGATTTATTGGTACGATAATCTTTTATTTTGGTAAAATTTATATGAGCTATATTCCCAAATGAATAGCTCTGTTCTAGCAGGTACACAACTTGTATAAGTGAACTGTAATCACCTTCTAATGTAAAATTATATGTGGTAGTTACTTCTTTGGTTTCAGTGTCTTGGTGGCTGTGAGGTTCTTCAAATTTTTGAATGTTAAATTTGATATCTTTGGATATATAATTGAGTGTCTTGAGCAAGCTGTTTTGTATAGCGTGTTCATCAATGTTATTCGTAGTAAGAATACTATTTAGTTCCTGTTCCTTCTTTTTAAGCGTCGTATATTTTACGTTACTCTCTTGTGCTAGTTGAAGGTCATTATTCAACATTTTGTTGTCTGTGTATAACGCAACAGTATTGCTAATAGCAAACTGATAGGCTAGCACATAGGCTAGCAACAGCCCAAGTATGAGTAATATTATTTTATTTTGCGCTATCATTTGTATGTAGACTTATATTAATTTCAAAATCAGACCTGTTATTTTTGACTTGACCATATGAAACTATGGTTATGAAATCGATAAACGAGCACTCATCAATCGTAGTGAGCCAATCTGAAAAATCTTGTTTATCGATAGATTCTCCTTTGATGTTGATGCGATGCCGATCAATGCGAATTGGTTTTTGAGCGTTGATATTTTTGGATATAGGTTGATAACTAAAGTCCGTTAACGTAATGCTAGTAGGGAGGTCTACAAGAACTTGATTAATATAAAATGAAGACTTAGAAAACCCTGAAGCTATAATGCTGTTGACAATAGCTTCTTTTGAAGCGATTAAGTCTTGATATTCTTTAAGTTCTTCGGTTTGATCTTTGTGAGTCTCAAGCTCTATAAGAAGCTTTTGTTTCTCCTTGTATTCCGCATTGAAGGCAATGAAATTAACAAAAAGTAGGAGTAGCAACATACCTATACCACCGTAAGCTATTTTTTTGAATAATTTAGCTTTTTTGTACTGCGTATCTAGTTCAAGATTTAGGAAGTTTAAGTTTCCTGAGAGTACAGTAGACGAAAATTTACCTAGAACCGTTGCTAGTGCTAGAATATGTTGACTTGAAACTATGTTGTTGTCGATTCTATATTCAATATTATCTTCGTAATCAGAGTTCTCTAAACTTTGAAGTTTATTATGTTCATCAAAAGATGCAAGATAGTTAGAGCTTCGTACAGGATTTAAATCTGTGTAGGCAGGTAAGGTATGTACGTTTAGTCCACCAAGTGAGAGCTGACTAATTCTGACGTTATGCGCTTGATATTGCGTTATTAATTCATTGATATATTGTTTTCTACATAAGGTGATAAACGCTTTGTTTGTAGTTTTTAATATTTCATAATAAAAAGCATCCAAGTTAAGATTGGGATAACCTTGCGATACAATCACCTGATTATCATTATCTGCAGTTTCTATCTCTTTTGTGAGAACATGCGTATTAGTAATCAACAAATGAACGCCTGCTTTATGAGTGATTATCGAAGAAAGTTCTGAAATAGTTTCGGCGCTATAGGAGGCGTCAATCAGTATTTCGTTATTTCTAATCTTAAACGATGTAGCAATGATGTGTACTTGACCATTCTTTTCCGAATGTTCTATGACTCCTAGTGTTGGATTATGTAATAGATTCTTGTAGTTAAAATTAGACATTAGTAAAAAACAGTAGGTTTTATAATTATATTTAATTTTTTACGTGAATCCTCTCGCTTTCTTTTACTAAAAATCCATTTTAGAATAGGAATTCTCGATAAGAGAGGAACGCCTGTACCTGAATCATTTTTGACTTTTTGTTCGATACCTCCTAGAATAGCAACATCATTGGCTCGCATTCGCATAATTGATGAGAAACTTCGGCTATTAATATCTGGAGGAGCATCCTCGGCAATCCTGTTTCCACTAAAACTGGATTGAATTACTTGGATATCCAAAGTGATCTGTCCGTCACCTGCAACATAGGGTTTAAATTCTAGAGCTAACTCTGCATTGATAGGTTGGTAATTGATTGTTTGTGAAGTTTGTGGAATTTGTGAGCCAAAGAAATTTTGATTAGTAACAGCGTAGTAAGTCGTCTGCCCGCTGGATAAAAATGCTTTATGACCATTGAGTGTACTAAGTTTAGGAGTTGAAAGAATTTTTACATTCCCATTAGATTCCATAGCTTTAATATCCATATAAAAATTAGGCACTACATTTCCTAAATTGAGTGAGCCAAAGCCATCGAAGCCTCCAATGATACGATTTATGGTTTGGGCGCCGAGAGTTATAGAAGCATCAGGATAGGTAACACCTTCCGTAACGGTAGATTCTTTTCCAATACCAAATTCGACACCGGTTTCTACGGTAGCACTACGATTCACCTCCAATATCATGACCTCTATAAGTATGAGGGGTATTGGTGTATCTATATATTTGACAAAATCTCTAAATTTTTTAACTTTTAAACCAGAACCGCTGACAATAAAGCTGTTCAATTCGGTATCGATTTTTATTTCGAGGCCCTCTGTAATAGAACTAGGAAATAATGAGGTGATAGCATTTTGTGATGTATTGGATTGGGAGTTTTGATTATAATTTCTAGTGTTTATAGTAGAAAAATTATTTTGACCCGCAATATTGTCGTTAGAGGTACCATAAAAATTAGTTCCTCCAGTTATAAAATTTTGACTATTAAAATTATTGCCTACTCCACTAGACGAATTGGCATCCCCTAGCATTTCTATAGAGCGATGCATCATATGGACACGTTCTATAGTTCTAATACTCAATTGATCTTTAGTTCCAAAGTAGTACGTATTTCCCTTTTTCTTAAATGTAAAGTTTTCTTGAGTATTAGCTGTGGGGTTTGATATATTATTAAGTTGTCCAATATCACTTCTGTTATTTTGAGAGTTAATAGGAGTCTTATTTCTTACTGCTTTTTCAAATATTTCTACTAAAAGATCGTCAAAGTGAATACGTTCTGTTTTATAGGTAAGTTTACCAGCATGTTCTAAAGGCGTAGCAATAAAGATATTTAAATCAAGTTCTTCAGAAAAGGCATAAATGATATCCGATATCATAACATCCTTTACGTCGATTGATACTATTTTATTGTTACTATCAACAATAGTAAATGGAACAGAGTTATTTTGATCACGTTTTGATGCAATGAATTTTTTAAAAGCTGAGTTTTTCAGGTTTTTATCGAGTTTAATGAATTCAAAAAATCCATTTTCAGAAATAATTACTTCCATCTCATTTGTTTCGGCTAACTTTTTTAAAGCGAGATCAACCGGAGTATCTGTTAAGTAGATTGAAAGGTTCTTGTTCCCTAATTCAGGTTCAAAAAGTAGGTTTTTACCAGTCAACTGATTGATTTTCCGAAACACCTTTGGAAGCGGGTCATTGGTAAGGTCCAAAGATATGCTATTGGTAGCTACTTCATAGCTTACCCCAATCTCTTTGACTACTGGCGTAGCTATAGGAGGTATATATTTTTTTATGGAAATAATAGTGCCTGTAAAATCAAATTGTAAAGTATGCTCTTTAGCCAGAAAAAGTAGAAGTTCATGAACAGTAACATCACGAAATCCATTGATAACTGTGATCGAGCTAAGATTTTTAGAAAGATTCATGTTAATCTTGTGAACTTGTGAGATCGCTTTAAGAAAATTAGTGAGAGAGGTGTTTGAGATGGTTACGTTTACTTTTTCAGTCAGACCAGGAACATCGAGAAACAATGCTTGCAAATTATTATCAATTATTGCTATTCTATCTTGATTTGAAGAACTTAGATTGCCAACCTGGCCATTTAAAGGTATTGTAATAAAGAGGAGTAAATATATATAGAGTTTATAATTGTTCATGTGCTAAATGTACTATTTTTAGTGTTATGGTTTAAGAGTTTCCAATAATCGAATATACTTCGTCTATAGATGTTTCTCCTTTTATAATAAGTTCGAATGCAGTATCTTTTAATGTTTTTATTTTCTTTTTAATTAAGTAATCATCAATATCAACAGGGTTTAAAATGATAAGGTGCGCAAGTTCTTTGGTGACAGGGAGTACTTCATAAATAGCCTTTCTTCCAGTATATCCCGTTTGATAGCATTTGTTACATCCTTTTGCAATAAAATGCTTTGTTAGATTGTGTGGTATACTTGTATTAGGAGGTAATTCACTTTTATTTAGACTTATTTCTTCCTTACAACTTTCACATAATATTCTTACTAAACGTTGCGCAACACTTGCTATTAAGGTACTTGATATTAAAAACTCTGGAACCTTCATGTCTATCAATCGGGATATTGTAGCCCATGCAGAATTTGTATGAATGGTTGATAAAACTAAGTGGCCGGTCAAAGCCGCTTTTATAGCCATATCAGCTGTTTTATTATCCCTAATCTCTCCTACCATTATGATGTCAGGATCTTGTCTCAAAAAAGTTCTAAGTGCGGCAGGAAAATCAAAACCAATGTCTTCTCGTAATTGTACCTGATTAATACCTTGAAGCGTATATTCAATAGGGTCTTCTATGGTTAGTATATTTGTGATTTCTTTGTTAAGTTCTTTTAGACTAGCATATAATGTTGTTGTTTTTCCAGATCCTGTAGGGCCTGAAATCAAAATTACTCCTTGTGATTTTTTTATAGATTCTCGATAGTGAATCAATTGATCATCAAAAAAACCGAGTTCATCTAACCGAACTTCTTTAGTATTTTTATTCAATAAACGCAGTACAACCTTTTCTCCATACAATGTTGGCATCGTTGATACACGAATATCAAAGTCATAGCCGTTTTTTTTAAATGAAATTCGACCATCCTGTGCTAATCTTTTTTGGGAGATATCAAGACCAGCCTGTATTTTAATCTTGTTGATTAGTTGAGGGTACTCTTCCTTTTTGATTATAAATTGTTCTTTAAGTTTTCCATCTAGTCTAAACCGTACCCTAGATGTCTCTTGATAGGGCTCTAAATGAATGTCACTACTTCCAAATTCTTTAGCAGTGCTAATAAGTTGTTCTAAAAAGTTATCTTTAAAATTTAGATGTTGATTTATAGTACTCTTTACTTCTCGATAATTAGTAGATAAATAGGTTTGAATAATTTCTTCTCTTTCTTTCAACAGAAGAACATTACAATTTAAAATTATTGATAATTCTGTTTTTAGTTGGAGTAAATTATCGGCATCAGTTTTAAAATGAATAATGCCCTTATTGTTTGCTATAGGAACAATTCTATAATGAAAAGCTTGTCCAGAAGTGATAAGCTGTTTTAAGTGCGCCGAAATTTTATAGGGATCCGTGTCAATCATATTAAATAAAGATTTACCAGATTATATTTCCAATTTACTATAAATATTAATAGTATGAAAAGTGACATTAGTCCAGCTAATGGAATTGATTGATTGTTTGAAAGTAGAATCCCCGTAAATAATGAAAATAATGTAGAAAACACAAATAGAACTATAAAAGTGACTGAAGGGAAACCAAAAGCAAATGCTACGAAATACAGTAAATCCCCAATACCGAAAACTTCTTTAAAAAAATTACGACGTATTTTTAATTGGGAATAAAAATACATGCATAGTACAATTAATCCTATAATTGTGATGTTGAGTAATACTGAGACTATAAAATTGTACAAGGATGAATACCTCAAATGTAGATTGGTAAGTAATAAAGCTAAACATGGAAATAAAAACCAATAAACTAATTTAGATTTTATATCTTGATAACATATGAATGCTAGATTGGCTATTATAAGTCCTTCAAGCATTGGTTAGTCTTTAACGATTTGTTTGGGGTCACCACTTTCATCAATTTCCCAAATATTAAATATGCCATCTCCGTCAAAATCAACTATAGCAACTGCTCTAACTTTGAAATTAGATATTGAAGCCTCTATTATTTGGTATGTATAGTTTGCAGTTCCTCCATCTTTGACTGTGCGAGGAGCTTCATAATCAATTTCTGTTAGGCTATTAGAATATTTTGAATGTAAATAGCGATATTGTGTTTGCATATTACTAATAGTTTTAAGCTGTATTTTTGCCTCTTGAGCTTTGGTCTGAGCTATTAAAGGAAGAAAATTAGGAAGAGCGATTAATAATAAAATGCCTATCAAGGCAAGAACAAGTAACATTTCTTGCAAATTAAAAGCGTTTAATTTGTGTTTTTTTAACAACATGAGTTTCGAAACTAAGATTTTAAGATTAAACGAAGCAATCTATTTTTAAGCCACTGTTTTTTTTGAATAAAACGAAAATTGAAAAGATTATAAAATTTTTTAAATATAGGAAAACATTTCAATAAGTTAAATTAATGTTATACTATTTATTACTTCAAGGCAAGTATTTCTTTTTCCCCAAATTTCTCACATAAGGCTAGCGTATCGGTAATATCTCTAAGCTGGGTACGAGGATTGATTAAGCACATACGCAAAACAATCTGTCCTAATAAAACAGTTGTAACTAATAGGGCTTCACCAGAGTCTACTACTTGTCTTGATATATTTTGATTGATAAGGTCAAGTTCTTTTTCGTTTAAATTATGACCCAATGGATGATATCTAAAATTGATGATTCCTATAGTTGCAGGAGAAACAACTTCCCAGAAAGCGCTTTTGCGAAGTATTTTTTCTACGGAATTGGCTAGGTTAATGTTATATGTAATTGCTGTTTTGAAAGCGTCAAGACCAAACGTTTTAAGACTCATATAAAACTTAAGCGCTCTAAAACGCCGGGTTAATTGGATGCCATGATCATAAAAATTAATTTCTGATTCATTACCCTCAACATCTCTAAGATACTCTGGTTTTTCACTAAAAGTACCGCTTAACCAATGATGATTTTTCACGAGTAGGCATCCCATTTCATAGGGTTGAAAAAACCATTTATGTGGATCGACAGTTAACGAATCAGCGCGCTCGATACCTTTTAGCATAGATTTTCCAGAATCTGATAGTATAGCTGCGCCACCATAGGCTCCATCTACATGCATCCATAACGATTCTTCTTCACAGATCGAAGCGATAGCATCTAATGGATCTATAGTACCTGTGTTTGTAGTACCAGCAGATGCGATAATACAGAAAGGTTGCAGCCCTTCAAGGCGATCACGGGCAATTGCATTTTTGAGTTTATTGAGTGAAAGTTTAAATTCGAGATCGGTAGGAATAATACGAATCTGTTCTTTTTTGAAGCCTATTACTTTTATCGCTTTAATGTTGGATGAGTGGGCTTGATCAGACAAGTAAATAACTGCTTTAGAAAAATCATTCTTACACTTAATACGTCTTGCTGTTACTAAGGCTGTAAGATTCGCCATGGATCCTCCGCTAGTAAAAATTCCGCCACCTTGTTTGGTAGGAAAATCAAAGATTTCTAACAACCAGTTCATCGTTACAATCTCTAACTCAGCAGCAGCAGGTGAAGCTGCCCAACCTCCCGAGAAAATATTGAAGCCCGTAGCAAGGGTATCTGCCATAACACTTACATAATTACTGGGACCAGGAACAAAAGAAAATGATTTAGGATGAGACACTATATTACTATTGGGAATAATATCTCGCATCACAAAATCAAGCACTTTATCTGGTTGCGATGGTGCGGTAGGAATGCTCTCTGTGAGTAATGCATCCATCTCCACTCTAGAGGCTTGAGTGACAGGGTTTTTATCATTTTGCTTATCAAAATGTGCTACGATATGATCTATAACTTTATAACCATACGCACGCATAGCGTCACTTGATAATTCTAAGGTATTGTTTAAATCACTGAGATTTTTCTGCATAGCATTCAAATTTGCGATGCAAAATTACTACAATAGGATAGATTGTACTTGGATAATTGACCAGAATTTTGGTAAAAAGCAGTAAACCATATTTGATGCTAAGAAAAAGAGAGGCCGTCGCCTCTCTTAACTCAACATGTAGGATCTAAAAACTAGAAGTTACCCTTAACTCCAATCTTCATTTTTTTGATCACTTCTTCAATATGCAATACATTGGTAATAGTCGTATAATCAATAACCGAATAAGTTGGAAATCGTTCTGCTATTTGTTTTGCTTTTAAAGCATTTTTATTTTCAAAAACTCGAAAATATTTTGAATTATGCTGGTCTAGTGAAACCTTATTTTTCATCGCATCCATGACAGTTTCCTTATAAATTTGTGGAGTAAACGGTAGTTTTGTAAGTAGCTCGGTAATCCTAAAAGTATAGAATTCAATCAATAGTTTTTTTCTTACTGTTTCTAAAGAATCAATCTTATGAAGAGAATGTGCTTCCTTTTGTACAGATAGTATTGCCTGTGATTTTGTTTGAGCAACAATAGGAAGTATACTGCATAGTAACAAAAATGTAAAACAATAATACCTCATAGTAGTGTTATAATGTATATGGTTATGCAATTAAAATATTTCAAGTAAAGGGCAAAAAAAGTAATAAGGCTGTTATTGCATAACCATATGCTATGTATGTTACATCAGTCTATTAATCTTGTAAGATATAATACAGCCAAAAGAAATTTGATAACGATCGTAAAATATCACATTAATTGAATGTGCAAATTACAAAGCTTTTATGAATTCTAGCTACGCTTTTACCTCAAATTTTATACGTTAATCGGTATACTTAGTTTTTTTTATAGAAAATAAGTAGTTTTTTTCTTACTTTTTATAACGGAGTTTAAGAATATATTTTTGTAAAACTTATGAAAAAAATGCCATCCAAAAAATAAGCGCTTCTCTACTTGAGAAACGCTTATTTTTACATTTTAATACTGCTGGCGTGACAGAATTATGACAAAGTCCAGTTTTTGTTATATTAATTTTTACCAGAGTCTTTCTTCTTCTTTTTATTTAAAAAACCTCCTAAGATATCCTTGGCGGCTTCCTTAACTTTGTCCTCTGCTTTTACTGGAGTTACTGCAGCAGTGTCTTTTTTTGGAGTATTGCTCCCTAATATATTAGATAGCACATCTTTTCCTTTGGATACAATTTTATCTTTGGCTTTTTCTTTTTGTTTTGCTACAATTTGTTGTGTTAATTGCTTTACTGCAGCTTTAGTGTCGAGGTTAATCATAGGGTTATCAAAGTTACCGCTAATCCCAATAGGTACCGCTACGGTCATATTGGACAGATCTTCTTCATTTAATTTGCTTAAGGTACTCCCTAAATCATCTCCTAAATATTTTGCAGGTAAATCTAGCGATACAGCATAATTCATCTCATTGGTAAAGCTATGGTTTCCTTGTGCAGTGATTTTTATTCCTTTTACTTCAAAATCAAAAGGTTTTACATTTATTTTACCATCATCAAAGCTAAGTGCAGTTTTAATATCCTTTAGATCCAAGTTGTCTAAGTCAATAAAATCCAAAGCGCCATCTAGTTTAGATAATAATTTTGTTTCACTACTGTTCACTTTGGCATTCAAAATTTCGGCGAGTGCGTTTCCTTTAAGTGTATTTAATTGTGGTGTTAGGTCCGAAGTTAAATTTCCATTAAGTTCTAAGTCAGTAGAAAGTAACCCGGTAAGCGCTTTAGCAATAGGGGCAAGGCTTCTTAATAACTCCATGCCTTTAAAAGATTCTGCGATATCAATTTTATCTAGATTAAGCTTCATGCCAAAAGAGGGTGTTTCAGATTTTGTAGAAACGTTTCCATCTAATGCTATGATGCCATCAAATAAACTTGATGTGACTTTTTCTAAAGAAGCTGTTTCATCCTTTATTCTTATAACACCTTTTGCATTTTTCAAGCTCAAATTATCATAAACTATTGTCGATGCTGCAAAGCCTAAGCGAGCATCGAGGAAGGATGGTATTTTAAACTCTGAAGAAGATGGTGTGCCTGTTTTTTCCTCTTTATTAGATGTATCAGTAGCTGTAGGTTCTGCTTGCGTCATAAAATCGTTCACATAAAGTGTATTTGATTGTACATCAAAGTCACCCTTTAATTGTTGATTGGTAAATAAAAAACCAAGTAGATTATTTATGGTGCCTGTTGCTTTTACATCTGATTTTCCTGTGGTTAAATTTAATTTATCCAAGGTTATTGTACCAGGTTTAAAGTTTATCTGCGCTTCATCTATCTGGATTGTATTTGGAAATTCGACAGCAGTGTATTCAAAATTTTGAAGTGTTGCCTGTCCATTAGTTTTTATTTTTTCATAATCTTCTTTTTCCAAAGATTGCAAATCAAAGTTTGTAGCAACGTTAGCTTTTATAAAACCTTGTAATTTTTCTTCAAGTTGAATGGGATAAGCTTGACTCAAATTTGCAAGATTTAAGGTGCCATTTACTGCCATGTCTACCAACATATTTTTAGTGATATTTTTGAAATTACCCTTTGCAGCAAAAACATCATTATCAATGGTAAAGGTAAGTTGATCTAAGTCAATGTAGGTGTCATCTACCATGCCTGTAGTATTAATCAAGCTAGTATTAAGATTAATGTTTTTTACGCTCTTTGGTAAGTCGGGGTATTTAAACGAAGCGTTATTTGAGGATATTTTTACATTCAGTGTAGGAATTTGTGTATCGTTTACAATCCCTTTAACCTTACCATCTACTGTAAAATCACCAGTTGTTGTGATCCCGTCTAGATTCTTGGCATATGTTTGTGGAATCACGGCTAGAAAATTTCTAAAATCTGAGTTGGGTGTTTTAAATTTGATATCGATTTCGGTATCATTTTCGTGCATTTCGATAAAACCATCAAAAGTTAGTGGCAGTTGATTGATGTAACCAGTATTTTCTTTGAATGTATAGCGCTGCTGTTCCAAATCTATTGCAACTACTGCGTTTAAGGACAAGTTGTTATTTGTTAAATACTCTATCCCATCTAGACCCATTGATATTCTAGAATTAGCTTCCAAAGTGACCTCTGACTGTTGTTGTGAGATATCTCCCTTGCCACTAATTGTTAAGCTATCAAGAACAATAAGGGTTTTTGAAACTTGGTCATTATACACAAAACTACTGTTATTGATTTCTAAATCTTGCAAATTAAAAACGAAAGGTTCTCCTTGATCTTCTTGTGATGTTGGTGTTGGAGAAGTTTTGTCTTTTTTTGCGATGTCATAATTAAATCTACCTAGAGAATCAACTTTAATGTTGATGAGCGCTTCATTTATTTTTATTTGATTAATAGCTATGGGTTCTGAAGCATTTTTAAATAATTCTTTTACTGACATTTCTAAGCTTAGTTTTTTTGTAAAAACTAAGGTGTCACCAGCAAATGGCTCGGCTGTAATTATTGAAAGTTCATCTACAATGACAGAGGCTTGTGGAAAACTGCGAAAAAGATTAACACTTATGTCTTTAAAATCAACGGTAGCATTAACTTCTTTATTGATAGCGTATCTAACTTTGTCTTTGATTGTATTTTTGAATAGGAATGGAATCGAAATCAAAGCAATAATAATTAGTGCAATAATAATTCCTATTATCTTGAGGGCTTTTTTCATTTTGTATTATTATTAATAGTCTAGAATTTAAAATGCTACACTGTTGGTTAACTTAAAAATATGATATGCATATAAACCTATTAAAAGTATATATTTTAACAAAGTAACGATTTATTAAAAAAACAACACATTTAAATTTGGTTAACTATTTGTTAGAATTGATTGTAAGACTTATTTCTTCCCCTTCAGAAAGCCTAAATTTTCTTCTTAGCACATAAACACCTAGATATAGTAGAGGCGTGTCTATAAGTGCAATTAGAATTTTAAACAGAAAACCACTAAGCAGCAGTGAGCCAAATAAACTCCAGTCGATTTTACCAAAACTGCAAAGTAATAACAACACAGTTACGGTGTCGACGAATTGAGATAAAAAAGTTGAAAAGTTATTTCGAAGCCATAAATGTTTACCTTTTGTTAGACGTTTCCAGAAATGAAAAATTTGGATATCTATATATTGTGCAAGTAAGTAAGCCATCATTGATGCAAAAACAGCAATAGCTGTTGCGCCAAAGACACGCTCAAATAATTCATTATCAATAGGAGACCACAAAGTTGCTGGTACGGAAGCGGCAACTACTACAATAGCCAATGAAAAGAAGGATGCAAAAATACCTGCAGTAACCACTTGATTAGCTTTCTTTTTACCATAAACTTCGCTTATCAAATCCGTTATCAAAAAAGTTACTGGATATGGTAGAATTCCTACCGATATTTCAAAAGTAAACCAACCAAAAAAATCCCAATAAAAAAATTTTTGAAAAATTAGATTGGAGACAACCAATGACGCAATAAATAAAGCACTAAATATTAGGTAAATGTGATACGCTTTGAAAACGTTACTGGGTGACAAAGAAGATGATTGCAATGTTTTATTTTTAAGAATTATTGCAAATATACTTAGTTGCGTATTAGATATTGAAATAAAAAAATGTGTTATTCAAATCGTTAAATAGATAAAACTTATGTTTTTGAGCTAATCAAGGATAAAGAGTATAGAGCTTCTTTAAAATGATAATGGTTTCCTTACTTTTGCAATCATAATTTTTTTTCAATAGTTATTTTGAACACACCATACACGATTTATATTTCATTAGGGAGTAATAAAGGTAATAAGCTTGCATATTTACAGCAAGCAATTGATGAAATATTTGAGCGAATTGGTTCTGTTGTAGCTATTTCCAAAGTGTATCAGACACCTGCTTGGGGTTTTGAGAGTCATGATTTTTACAATACTTGTATCCAAGTCTCTACACTCATGACAACACCCCATGTTTTGGAGCAATTAATATATATAGAACACCTATTAGGGCGCGATCGTGATACTACTCTAGGGTATACGGCTAGAACCATCGATCTGGATATTATTTTGTCTAGTGAGGGTGTGTTCACTTCAAAACATTTGGAAGTGCCCCATCCAAGAATGCAAGACCGTAAATTTGTATTAGTTCCGTTAGAAGAAATTGCGGCCTCTGCAGTGCACCCTATTTTAAAACAAGAAGTAACTCAACTTTTAAACAAAACATTAGATACATCTGAGATATTAGCTATAGGTAGTAAGTTAAAGTTTCCGCAGGCTAAGTTTAATTTAGCTTCGTTACAATATCTTACTATTGAGGGTAATATTGGAGCGGGTAAAACGAGTCTGTCAAATCAAATAGCAGCCGAATTCAATGCTAAGCTAGTGTTGGAACGCTTTGCAGACAATCCTTTTTTGCCTAAATTTTATGAGGATATGGAGCGCTATGCATTTCCATTAGAAATGTCTTTTTTGGCTGATCGTTATCAAAGACTTCAAGATGATATTGGACAATTAGATCTGTTCAAGGATTTTGTAGTAAGTGATTATGATATTTTTAAATCATTAATTTTTGCCAAAGTAACTTTACAGCCAGAAGAATACTCGTTGTACAAAAAGGTTTTTGATATTATGTATTCAAATTTACCTAAACCTGGTCTCTATCTTTATTTATACCAAAATACTGAAAGATTACTTGAGAATATCAAAAAAAGAGGGCGAGCTTATGAAAAAGACATCGCTCCCGATTATCTTGAAAAAATAAATAGAGGATATTTTGATTTTATAAAATCTCAAAAAGATCGTAATGTCCAAATCATCGATATCTCTGATCGTGATTTTGTAACTAAACGATCGGATTATGTTTGGATCTTAAATCAAATTAAACATTAAGCCGCACTTTTTGCTTGTATATTCTTAGCTACCTGTTGTACCTCGTCCAGCACTCGTAACAAATTACCGCTCCATAATTTTTCAATTTGTGTTTCAGTATAACCTCTTTTCACAAGCTCTAATGTTATATTAAATGTTTCTGAAGCATCGCTCCAACCTTCAATACCACCCCCACCATCAAAATCCGAGCTTATGCCCACATGCTCGATTCCCATTTGTTTAACTAAGTAATCAATATGATTTACATAGTCAACTACATCAACACGTGGTGGAAGGTTTTTAAGGGTGTTCATTTTATGTTTCTGTATAGGGCGTACTTTTTCTAAAAATTTAAAATATGCTTCTTTTTCTTCTTGTGATAAGACTGCTATTTCTTTACGATCTAACCAAGTGCCACCTAGTGAATCAGCAATTTCTTTTGCAATTTCTTTTTCTTTAGCTATTCGCAGATCAGATTTTTCAGTATTCAAATAGGTGCGAAATGCTACGGTTTGAACCACGCCACCATTTTTTTTCATCCATTGTAATTGTTCATCATCAAGATTACGGCTGTGACCACAAAGTGCTCTAGCCGAGGAATGGGATGCAATAATTGGTGCTTTGGTGAGTTCAATCATTTGCTTCATCGCTTCTTTTGATGGATGCGATACATCGATCATCATCCCAACACGATTCATCTCCACAATAACTTCTTTACCCAACTCACTTAAACCATTATGTAACCAAATGCTGTCATTCTCTCCTGTGTTAGAATCGGATAGTTGACTGTGCCCTTGATGTGATAGTGACATATAACGACCTCCTAAATCATAAAACCTTTGTACGTTTTTGACATCAGTTCCTACGGGATATCCGTTTTCAATTCCTATCATGGCTACTTTTTTACCTTTTTTATGAATCTCACGTACTTGATCCGAGCTAACTGCTAGTTCGATATCATTGGCTGCAATATCATCAACAAGTCTATGAATTGCTTCAAATTTTGAAATTGCATTTTTGTAAGCCTTTTCATAACCTGCGGGTGTTAGACTATCTTGACCTGTGTATACAATAAACCAGGCTACATCTAGTCCACCAGATTTCATTTTGGGTAACGTAACTTGGGTATCCAGATCTTGTGTGTAATTTTTTGTGATAGTAAAATTATCAACATTGATATCACAATGTGTATCCAATGTGATAACTCTGTCATGAATTGCTTTTGCCTTTAGATATATGGGGTCTTCGTTTGTAGTAGGTGTGGTGTTTTTTTCTTGTTTGCACGAAATGAAAATTAAAAGTGAACAAACTAAAAGCGTGTACTTAGACATAGTATTTATTAAAAAAGGTTGTTAAGAAAGCTTAAACTTACAAAACAAATCCCATAAAACAACTCCAGCACTTACAGAAATATTTAAGGAATGCTTACTGCCAAATTGAGGAATTTCAATGACAGCATCACTTAAATCAACAACGCTTTGTTGTACACCCTTAACTTCGTTGCCAAAAATTACGGCATATTTTTGATCAGTTTCTATCATAAACTCATTAAGCATAATGGACTGCTCGGCTTGTTCAATAGCCAGAAGTTTAATATTTTTTTCTTGCAATTCTTTTAGTAATGCTACAGTGTCTTCTTTGTGTTCCCAAGCTACCGTATCTGTAGCCCCCAAGGCAGTTTTTTGAATATCCTTATGAGGAGGAGTAGCTGTAATTCCGCACAAGTATATTTTTTCAATAATAAAAGCATCGGCTGTTCTAAAGACCGAACCAATATTATTAAGACTTCTAATGTTATCTAAAATAATTATTAGAGGTGTCTTAGCTGCTTTTTTGAATTCTTCAACAGTTTTACGATCTAGCTCACTGTTTTTTAATTTTCTGTTCATCTTCATATTGCAAAAATAAAGGAACGATCTTATATAGCAATAACAAAGTAGCGCAGAGTCCAATATCTCTAAAGGAATTCAAACGTTTAAAAGGCTGATATTTGTGAATAAAATAGTATAACTCTCAAGGTCTTAATTTTTAAAAAGAGCACAAATTACCTACTTTAGCCACATTCCTAAAATGATATTCTGTTGGCTGTAAAAAAAGAAAAAAAAGTAACTCCATTGATGAAACAGTACAATGCAATTAAGGCAAAATATCCTGATGCATTGTTATTGTTTAGAGTAGGCGATTTTTATGAAACTTTTGGAGAGGATGCTATCAAGTCTGCAAGCATTCTCAACATTGTATTAACCAAAAGAGGAAATGGAAGTGAAACAGAAACAGCGTTGGCAGGATTTCCTCATCATTCCTTAAATACTTATCTGCCAAAACTTGTGAAAGCAGGAGAACGTGTTGCAATTTGTGATCAGTTAGAAGACCCTAAGCAGACTAAAACAATTGTTAAACGCGGGGTTACTGAGTTAGTAACACCTGGGGTGGCTTTAAATGATGAGGTACTTAATAGCAAGACAAATAATTTCTTGTGTGCAGTACATTATGGTAAAAAAATGATGGGTATTTCATTTTTGGATGTCTCTACTGGTGAGTTTCTTACCGCTCAAGGAGATGTAACGTATATTGATAAATTAATCCAAAATTTTAACCCAAGCGAGGTATTAGTAGCTAAGACTAATAAGAAAGGGTTTATTGATGACTTTGGAGATGATTATCATGCTTTTTTTTTGGAAGATTGGGTGTTCAAAACTGATTATACTTATGAAACTCTTAATGCCCATTTTAAAACAACCTCTCTCAAGGGTTTTGGGGTAGATCACCTAACCGAAGGTAGAATTGCTTCTGGGGTTATATTACATTATCTAAGCGAGACTCAGCATCACAACATTCAACATATAACGTCTCTACAACGTATTGCAGAGGAGCGTTACATTTGGATGGATCGATTTACGATTCGTAATCTCGAATTGTATCATTCTACAGCAGTGAATGCAGTAACCTTGTTGGATGTCATTGATAAAACTATTTCTCCTATGGGAGGTCGTGTTTTAAAACGTTGGTTAGCATTACCGTTAAAAGATAGTAAGGCAATCTACAAAAGGCAAGAAGTAGTTGCCTATCTTAAATCTATTCCCGAAGAAAAGCAAAAACTAGCGCTTCAATTAAAGCGTATTGGTGATATCGAGCGATTAATATCCAAAGTAGCTACAGGTAAAGTTTGTCCTAGGGAGGTAGTGCAACTTAAAAATTCTTTAGAAGCAATTGCACCTATAAAAATTTTAGCATCAAAAAGTAAGAACGAATCTCTTAGGAAAATAGGAGAGCAGTTGCATGACTGTGAGCTGCTACGAACAAAAATAAAGAGTACTCTTAATGAAGAGGCACCCGTAAACATTCTAAAAGGTAATACGATAGCTAGTAACGTTCTTGAAGAACTTGACGCGTTGAGAGCGATAGCATATTCTGGTAAAGATTATTTAGACAAAATGTTAGCTCGCGAATCTGAATCTACGGGTATTACATCACTTAAAATAGCTTCTAATAACGTGTTTGGATACTACATAGAAGTACGTAATACTCATCGAGATAAAGTTCCAGATTCTTGGATTCGTAAACAAACCTTGGTCAATGCAGAGCGATATATTACTGAAGAATTAAAAGAATACGAAGAGAAAATATTAGGGGCAGAGGAGAAAATACTTCATCTAGAACAACAATTATTTGATGAATTAGTTATCTGGTTGGCAGATTATATACAGCCCATACAGCGTAATGCAGCATTGATCGGAGAGCTAGATTGTTTAGCTTCGTTTGCGCAATTGGCTCAAGAAAATAACTATTGTAGACCCGTGTTGGACGAATCCTATCAGTTATCAATTACAAATGGGCGACATCCTGTTATAGAAAAACAGTTGCCCGTGGGAGAGGCTTATATAGCAAATGATGTTTTGTTGGATAATGAAAGACAGCAGATGATCATGATAACTGGACCAAATATGAGTGGAAAATCTGCAATTCTACGACAAACAGCGCTTATCGTATTGCTAGCTCAAATGGGGAGTTTTGTTCCAGCAGAAGCAGCCCACCTTGGTATCGTAGATAAAATTTTTACTAGAGTAGGAGCTAGTGACAACATCTCGATGGGGGAGTCTACTTTTATGGTAGAAATGAATGAGACTGCTAGTATTTTGAATAATATTTCAGAACGAAGCCTGGTATTGTTAGATGAGATCGGAAGAGGAACAAGTACATATGATGGGATTTCAATAGCTTGGGCGATTAGCGAATTTCTACATGAACACCCCGCTCGACCTAAAACGTTATTTGCAACCCATTATCACGAGCTCAATGAAATGTGTGAAACATTTGAGAGAATTAAAAATTACAATGTCTCTGTCAAAGAACTTAAGGATAATGTTTTGTTCTTAAGAAAATTAGTTCCTGGTGGT
Source organism: Aquimarina rhodophyticola (assembly GCF_042434915.1). Taxonomy (GTDB): domain Bacteria; phylum Bacteroidota; class Bacteroidia; order Flavobacteriales; family Flavobacteriaceae; genus Aquimarina. The sequence goes on along the minus strand of NZ_CP170198.1, from coordinate 2,507,713 downwards.
AGTGAGCACAGTTTTGGTATACATGTAGCAAAAATGGCGGGTATGCCACAACAGGTATTACATAGGGCAAACAAAATGCTTAAAAAGCTAGAAAAGTCTCATAGTAGCGAAGAGCTTACAGGTAAGATTAAGCACCTACAAGAAGAAGAAAAAGTACAGTTGAGCTTTTTTAATTTGGATGATCCGTTATTGGAGCAAATTAAGGAGGAAATTATAGATCTTGATATAGATATTCTAACCCCTGTGGAAGCCTTGATGAAATTAAATGAGATTAAACGTATGTTAACCAGTAAGAAAGCCTCCAAGGTGTAATTTTTTTTATTCTTTTTTGCCAAAAAGCTTTGTCGTTTATAGAAATGTTTTAAATTTGCATCCGCAATCAGGTATTGCGACGTTCTTTAAAAAACTGCGAAAGTAGCTCAGGGGTAGAGCATCACCTTGCCAAGGTGAGGGTCGCGGGTTCAAATCCCGTCTTTCGCTCTGAGAAAATATACCATGCTGAAGTGGTGGAATTGGTAGACACGTTGGACTTAAAATCCAATGGGCTGTAAGGCCCGTGCGGGTTCAAGTCCCGCCTTCAGTACTTAACCCTCTCGGTCGTTGATCGGGAGGGTTTTTTGTTTTATCGATTTTAGTATCTCTATATGTTTCAAAACTTTTAAATTATATTTATAGCATGGATTAGCTTTAGGATCATGAGTAGCGTTAATAAGAGATAATACTACTCGATATACTTTTAGTTCGATTCTTGGCAAAGCATATGTATGCTTCTTATTTTACAAAGTATCGACTTGCCCTGTTTCTATCTATTTAATAGATGCACTATACCTAACAAATAAAATTTATGTACTGCAGAGGTGTTTAGTTAGAATAAAGTTGGTGTGTATTATCACTAGACTTTATATTTAGGACTTTAATCTAAGAAGACGTTGTCGATTTAATATTGTATTTAGCTTTTCTTGTGATAATGGCTTTTTTACCCATGCTACGATAAATTCAAATTGGAGCCTGCGTCTATAGAACCAAGTCTCAGCAGTTGTGGATAAAATGATTACCTTGACATTGAGTGCGTATTTAAGGCGTAACCGTTTTAGGTTAATAAGTAACTCCCATCCATCCATCGATGGCATATGAATTTCTAAAAACAATACACTTAAATTTTGTTGAAAATTAGCATGGTATTTTTCAAGATATGAAACCACTTCCATACAGCTATTAAATTTATGAATTCTCCCAAAAGACCCATATTTCAATAGCAAGTATTGATTTAAAAAATTTGTTGTTCTATCGTTGTCAATCAAAAAGGTGTGCTCAATCTGCATTTTAAAAACTATTTTAGTAATCTCAAAGCTCTTAATTACCAACTCATTAAAAGTTTTTTCGAAGTTTAAAAATTGAGTTTTTCGGTATAAAGTTTTAAAAAACCGATAAGAGGTAGTATTGATTGAAGCTAATCATTAGACTAATACAACTATGTACACAAGTAAGTTGTCCTAATTTTGCTTGGCTACCGTAAAGGTAAAGGTGGTACCAACCCCTATTTTTGAGTCAACATTAATAGTACCATCCAAAGTGTCTACTAGTTTTTTAACTGTCGATAATCCTATCCCGTGACCCTTATTACCGTTCCTATCTAAATGGCCAACGGTTGCAAATAATTCAAATACAGATGCTATCTGATCAGATTCAATTCCAATCCCATTATCCCGAACACTAAATTCATAATAATCCTCTAATATCGAAGCGTTGATAAAAATCTGAATTGGGTTTTTATCATTGTACTTTAGGCTATTCCCAATGAGATTAAGAAAAATTTGCTCTAATGCGATTTTATTACAGGTAGCTTCTATGTTGAGGTCAGGTAGATGCACTTCGCAATCGTACTTGATATGTAGTAATTCTACAAGATTTTCTAAAAGCGTATTGACATCGAATGATTCAACATTATTTTTATTGTAAGCAGTACTTTCGTAATGATCTAAAATATTAGATATATAATCACTAAGTGACAATGCAGATTTTTTGATATATGATAGGTAGTTAAAACCAGTAATATCTAAAACAGGCTCATATTTTTTTAATAAAAGATCTGATGTTAAAATCATATTTGCAAGAGGCATTTTCATGTCATGCGATGCGATCCCAGCAAAATCTTTTAATAAATTATTGTGTGTTTCTAATGCGAGTTTTGTTTGCTCAAGTTCACTATTTACTTTTCTTAGTTCGAATAATTTCTCTACTTGTATGGCTAGATTTTTAAGAGCCTTTTCTTGTTCTTGCGAAAGAGTGTTAGGCTTATCATCAATGACACATAATGTACCTAAGGCATGTCCTTGTTTGTCAATTAAAGGCACGCCTGCATAAAAAATAACAGGTGTTTTTGAAAGCGTTAAAGGATTGTCAAAAAAACGTTCGTCTTTTGATGCATCGGGAATTACAAATGTCTTTTTAGGGTCATTAATAGCATGAGCACAAAACGAATGATCTCTTGGGGTTTCAGATAAAGCCATATTTTTTCTGGATTTAAACCATTGCCGTTCTTCATCGATAAGAGAAACTAAGGAGGTATTGGTATTGCAAATAAAAGCTGCTAGTTCGGTAATAGTATCATATTCATTTTCTGGAAGAGTATCTAAAATTTCAAGATTTTTTAATGAAAGAAGACGTCTTTTTTCATCTGCAGTTTTTTTGGGAATTATCATAAGGGTAACATAAAATTAAATGAAATGTGTATGACAAAAGTAAATAATTTTTTGGTCCGTTACCGATTTAGAAAATAACATATTAAAACACTTCTTTGACAATTAGGCAAAGAAGTGTCTTTGTGTTACTACTTTTAAGCAAAAGGGGAGTAATTTCTTTTCTTATGCTGCAGTGTAACCCATTGCAGTCGAGTAAACTCTTCTAATACAAAGTCACCGTTAAAGCGTCCAAGTCCAGAACCTTTTTCACCACCAAAAGGAGCATTTGCCTCATCATTCACAGTTTGATCATTTATATGAATCATGCCAGTCTCTACATTTCTCGCAAATGCAGTTCCTTTTTCTATATTTTTGGTATGTAAAGCTCCGCTAAGTCCAAAGTTTTTTGAATTAGCAATCTTTAAAGCTTCTTCTTCTGTTTTAAAACGGATGATAGGGGCGACAGGTCCAAAAATTTCATTTTCTGCAATGGGCATATCATCGGTAACATGATCCAAGATAGTAGCTTCTAATAGTGCACCTTTTGCGTTTCCACCTAAAAGGACTTTTGCTCCAGCTTTTTTACTAGCTTCGATATCTTTTTGAATGCGTGCAACCTGATCACTGTTTATTAGAGGTCCGATGGTGACTTCTTTATCACTTGGATCTCCAACCTTTAATTTATTAACTTTTTTTGTAAATTTTGAAACAAATTCATCGGCAATCTCTTCATGTATGACAAGTCGATTGATAGACATACAAATTTGTCCTTGATGCATAAATTTTCCGAAAATAGCAGCAGCTACAGCTTCATCTATGTTGGCATCTTTCATTACAATAAAAACATTATTACCTCCAAGTTCTAGTGACACTCTTTTTAGTGCCTCTCCAGCAAGCTTACCAATATTTTTACCTATAGGGGTTGAGCCTGTAAATGAAATAAGTTTTGGGATTGGATGTTGCACAAAGTAATCGCCAATATCAGAACCTTTTCCAATTACTACGTTAAAAACTCCCTTTGGCAATTCGGCCTCTTCCAAAAGTTTGGCAAGTAAGGTTGCGCCAGTAACAGGAGTTTGAGATGCGGGTTTAATAACGACAGTATTTCCTAATGCTATTGCGGGAGCTATAGAACGCATAGAGAGGTGTAAAGGAAAATTCCACGGACTAATTATTCCTATAACGCCCAAAGGTTTGCGGTAAACTCTACTTTCTTTACCAGGAGTTCCAGAATTAAAGATGAATCCATGTGAACGTAAGGGAAAGGACGAGGATTCTTTAATTATATTAATACATGTGTCAAATTCGATGGTGGCTTTTGTAAAGGTGCTTCCTGATTCTTTTATTAACCAATCAATAATTTCATCTTTGCGATTTTGCATACTATGCGTGAGTCTGTGAAGTACCTCAGAACGTTCTTGGGGTAAAGTTTTACTCCAAGTAGTTGAAGCGTTGGCTGCAGCTGAAAATGCTTCGTCTACTTCTGTCTTTGTAGCACCTTTAATTGTATGAATTTTTTCTTCAGAATATGGATTGATATTGTCGATCTTAGAGGTAGTATTCAAACTTTCCTTCCATTCACCATTAATGTACTGTAAATTTAAATTTCTATATGCTTTCATTTTACTCTTTTTTTTAAAGCTACTAAAGGTAAAACGCTTGTTTGCGTGCTTTAACAGAGTTTAACCGACTCTGACTAAAGTTATATTAATGCCTTCTACAAGAAAACATATTATAAGATTGTTTTTAAAAAGTGTGTATTTGAGTTTTTGTGAAGTATTGTTAAGTAGACTGTATTTGAAGATCTCATTTTATACCGAAGCATTTATGATTTAGGAAGAAAATCTAAAATACATTAGTATGGATTTAGGAAAATAAAATGCATGTGGAGATGAGCAAAAGATAGTTTGTTCAAAATTTTATAAGCTATTTACTTGAGACTTAAAAAATAATATAGTATTTATCGATTTTAGTAAAGCGTTTACAACAGATTTTGATTAAAAACTGAGTGTATTTCAAATATCACTTATCTTTATAACGTTATGTAATTTTGCCTATTTAATAAATATTTAAAACTCGATTAAGTGTCTCAAGAAACATATATTAAACAGTTAGAGAATGATAAAAAAATTCTCCAACATAGACTTGAACAGATAGAAACAGAGAAGAAACGTAAAAAACGTTTTGGTTTTTGGTTGCTAAAAAAATCAAGTATTCCGTTTTTAGGAATTCGATTAAAAAAGAGTATTGAAAATGCAATTTTTGAATATAAAAATGCCAAGACATTATCAGTAGATACGGTTGCTAATGTCATATCTAATATCATTTATAGATTTACGCGAATAGGTATTTTTGCTTTGTTTATGACAATAATCCCATCTTTGATTTTAGTTTTTCAAACGGCATTGCTCTACAATCAGAATAAATATATTAATAATCAGACAAGTCTAATTGAAGCAGACAGGCGATCTTCATTAGTGTTTTTGATGGGGGATGTATTGGGAGACTTAAATGAAGAACTTAAGTATAAAGGGTCCAGTGCACGAAATATAAGTAAAACACTTGAAGCTAGGATTGTAAGTCTCTGTATGGCAATGAAGCCTTATCGTTATATTGACGATGGGGTACTTATCAAACAACCTATTAGTCCAGAGCGTGGTCAATTGTTATTTAGTTTATTAAAAAGTGATTTAAGTGCAGAGTCCTCTCAAGATATACTTAACTCGGCAGATTTTCACTACACGGATTTGAAACAGGTTAATTTGGGAAGAGATGCAAGATTGAAATATGCTAGATTAGATTTTTCTGATTTTAGTGCAGCTCAGATGCCAGCTGCTAATTTGGAAAGAGCAGAGCTTAATAATGCCAATTTAAAAGAAATTAATCTCTCAGATGCCATATTAAAAAACACTAAAATGCGTAACACTAATTTGGAAAAGGCCGAATTACTGAGTGCAGATCTAACGCATGCTAATTTGACTAACAGTAATTTAAAAGGAGGGGATTTATCTGAAGCAAAACTATGGGGAACAGTTCTCACCAATGCCAATATGGAGGATGTGATATTGGATGATGTAATAGTTGATCGTGTTGATTGGTTAAGGATACTTTCGGATTCATTACATGTCAAAGGCGCTGATGCTATAAGATCATCTTATAAATTGGTAAAACAAGGTAAGCAACAATATGTGCTACAGCGCAAGTAATCTTACAGTTGGCTTTTTTGAAAGTGATATCAAACAAGTTCGAATAAGGGAAAGCAGCACTTTTTGGAGAAAGATATATTAAACTTTTCATAAGATCGAATTGGAATGCTTACTTTTTTAAATCAAAATGGTAGTTTACCCAATTCTTTAAAATTACAGCAGAATGATATATACTATAGACGAACTTATTCAAAACAGACGCTCAGTTTTTCCTGCTCAATATACTAATAAACCAATTAGTGTTGACTTAATCAATCAAATCTTGACCAACGCAAACTGGGCGCCTTCTCATAAAAAAACTGAACCTTGGCGATTCAAAATTTTTAGAGAAGCAGCAAAGGATAGGTTGGGTGAGTTTTTGTCAGATACCTACACCGATATTACACCAAATGTTAGTTTTTCGCCTTTTAAGCACAAGAAAATTTTAGATAATTGTAAAGCGACTGATACAATTATTGCTATATGTATGCAACGAGACCCAAAAGAAAGAGTTCCCGAATGGGAAGAGATAGCGGCAGTTGCTATGGCAGTTCAAAATATGTGGTTAACGTGTGAAGCAAACAATATTGGATGTTATTGGAGCAGCCCAATTTTAAAGGATTACTTGCAAGATTTGATTGCAATGAAAGATGGAGAACGCTGTCTCGGCTTTTTTTATATGGGACATTACAATACTAACGAAAAAGCAGAGGTGACAAGAAGTGATATTAAACATAAAACTGAATGGATTCGGTTTTAAAACAACAAACCATCCTTAAAAAGGATGGTTTGTAATACTCTATTGAAATGGTATGATGTTTAGTTCATAACATTTTTAGCGTCTTCTTTAGCTTTTTCTAAAGCATCTCCAGCTTCTTCGATAGCCTTGTCAGCTTCTTCAACTGCTTCTTTTGCAGCATCGCTAGCATTTTCACCAGCTTCTTCTAAAGCATCACCAGCTTCTTCAAGAGCACTATCTGCTTCTTGAACAGCATCAGTTGCTGCTTGAGTTGCCTCTTCAGCTGCATTTTCGATTGCATCTCCTGCCTCTTCAGCTTTATTAGCTGTTTCTTTACATGAAGTAACTGATAATAATAATACAGCTACTGCTCCTAAAAATAAATTTTTCATAATTGATAGATATAGTTAATGGGTTATTTAACGCCAAATCTAGTGTATTATTTTATTTATTTAAAATTTTATTGCGCATACCTAATAATTTTAATAAAAAATTTTAAGCTTCAATTGATTTATTTTGTAATTATTAGAGGTCATTGAGAAAAAAAACTGATAGGATCGATTTATAAAATTGTAGTTTTTTCAGTAAGATATTTCCAATACCTTAAAGGTATATGTTGAGTGTGTAGTTTGGTATTTTTTCTAGAGGAAATATTAACTTTTTCAAAATAGGTGCTCCATAATCTTTGATAGTTAAACTCTGTATCACTTGCTATATTTTTTTTGATTTTATGTTCAGTTTTTGATGGTAAGTCTAGGGTAATAAGTTTAACTTCATTTAAATCATAATATATTCCATACATTCTTTTACTATCATAAATTAGCCATTGTTGATCTGCATACCGATCTTTAAAGTGTGAAGAAATCAAAGGTAAAACGTTGAAATCAGGTTCTACATAGGCGATGTATTGGTTATCTTTGGTTTGTTGAAAACGAACAAAAGCTTCCATTCTGTGTTTTTCTCGACTCACCATTTTGGCCACTTGGCTAATCTTTACTATTGTAGGGTTACTATAATCATTTCCGATATTTCTTTTTTTTGTAAATAGTTCAACAAAATATATAGCAAGCGTATTTTCCAAACCTTTAATTTCACTCAAAAAGACTTTGAGTACTTTTTGTTGTTGAGTTTTTGTACTTCTCTTTTTAAAACCAGTCCAAACACGATCTGCTTTTTTTAAATCAGTATACACAGTTTCAGAAGTACCAAAAAGCTCGTGTGTTGCTTCAAGATTTTTTTGAATGCTAAAGTTAGATATCTGTTCTTCAAAAATTACAAATATACATGTCAAGAGTCCTTCAAAGCTTCCGTCATATAGTAATTTTGTAGTCATAATACTATAATATTACTTCTAGAATAAAGTTAATTGTTGATTAAAATGTTTTTGATATTTACTTTTTGAATTGGCTATGATGATATATTTAAGTTGCTCTGCAGAATAATCTTTTGAATTGAAATTGCGGGAATTGCATGTAATAAAATATTGTGCTCTATTTAAAGCGATCCCAATTGCTTTTAAATGGGTCCAATCTAAATTTCTAAAACGTCTTGCTTGTGTTATCTTGTTTACGGATTGCATTCCAATACCTGGAACTCTTGCCAATAAACGTTTGTCTGCTTTGTTTATATCTATCGGAAACAAATTTAAATTGCGAAGTGCCCAACTTAATTTAGGGTCAATATCAAGTTCTAAATTTTTATTTTCTTCATTCAATAGCTCGGTAACGTTGAAACCATAAAATCGAAGAAGCCAATCTGTTTGATACAAGCGATTTTCTCTTAATATAGGAACTTCTGATTGTATCGATGGGAGTCTACTATCAGTACTAATAGGGATATAGCCAGAGTAATATACTCGACGCATATTGTAATTTTTGTAATAGTGTGTTGCAGAGTACATAATATCACGATCACTTTCTCCAGTGGCTCCAATAATCATTTGCGTACTTTGACCCGCGGGTGCGTATCTAGGCGTGCTTTTGATTAATTTTTTTTCAGCAGTGTATTGAATGATTTCGTTTTTGACTTTCAACATCGGTTTAATAAAATCATTGTGGTCCTTGTCGGGAGCTAATAATTTTAATCCAGATATTGTTGGAATTTCTATATTAACACTTAATCGATCAGCGTATAATCCTGCTTCACGCATCAATTCGTCACTTGCCCCGGGTATTGATTTTAAATGAATGTATCCGTTAAAATTTTCTTCTAGACGAAGTCTTTTGGCTACTTGAATCAATCGTTCCATAGTATAGTCAGGACTTTTGAAAATTCCAGAACTTAAAAATAAACCTTCAATATAATTACGTCTATAAAAATTAATAGTAAGGTCTACTACTTCTTGTATCTTAAAAGCAGCTCTTTTAATATCATTACTTTTTCTGGTAACACAATAAGCACAATCAAAGATACAATGGTTGGTAAGTAGAATTTTTAATAATGAGACGCAGCGTCCGTCTTCTGTATAACTATGACAAATACCACTATTAGTAGCGTTACCTAAGCCTTTATCTTTATTTTTTCTCTTGGCTCCACTACTAGAACACGACACATCATATTTGGCTGCATCTGCAAGGATTGATAGTTTTTCTTCTATGCGATCAATCGACATATGATACTTGTTGGTTTAAAGAAGCATGAGTTTTAATAGCCCTTATTATTTCTTCACTATCTACCAAAATTTGATGATCTGTGAAACGTAAAACATGGATGTTTAGCGAAGGTATTAATAATTTTTTTTGAGTGTCTTGATTCATAATATCCGAGAATTCGTGAGCATATCCATCAACTTCGATGGCTAGTCTTAACTTAGGATTGTAGAAGTCAAAAGTGTAATTAGCTATGGAGTGATTTCTTTTAAAATCAATTCCTTTTTTTGATAGCGTAAGAGCAAGTTGATCAAGAACACCGATGGTATTGTTAAGCGAATATTTTACAACGTGTTCTTTTACGGGTATATGTGTAGATAGCGTATTCATTTTTATTTGATTTAGTAAAGATTCCAAATTTATGGAATAATTCCATTAAAATAAAAATTCACAAGTGTTAAAATTGGAAATATTCCAAAATTTAATATATTTGTTACGAACAATTCCAAAAACATCAATTTTAGTATGGAACATTCAACCAACCAAACTATTAAACGTTTCAAACAGATTCGTGAAGAACAACATTTTACTCAATCAGAATTTGCCAAAGTTTTGGGCATTAAAAATTCTACCGCAGATATAGAGCGTGGGAAAACGAAGATCTCTGGTAGAGTAGTCGCTAATTTGTTGCGTGAGTTCAATTTGAATCCATTATGGCTTTTTGGTGATAGTGATCAAAAGAGTATTCAAATCAATACCGTTGATGTTTCTCCTAAAGTAGTAACCGTAGATGCCGAGGATAATGAGAATATGGTCCTAGTTAATGTGAAAGCCGCGGCAGGATATCCTCAAAATGTTCAAGATATTGATTGGTATCAACAATTACCAGCCTTTAATATTCCTTTAGCAGAATATCGTAATGCTACCTATCGAGGTTTTCAGGTTGAAGGAGACAGTATGTTGCCTGTTCTAGAACCTAAGGAGTGGGTGATAGGTAAAGCAATATCTAATTTATCGGAAGTTACTGATGCTAATATTTATGTAATCGTTTTAGAAGATAGTGTTGTTGTAAAAAAAATTCGCAAAAATCCAGACGCAAATATTCTTACTTTAGTTTCTTTAAATGCAGAATATTTGCCCTATCAAATACACGCTCATCAAGTAATGGAATTATGGGAGGTAAATAGTAAACTTAGTTTTAATATTGATTCTCACACAGACAATGCTAGTTTAAAGCAATTGCAAGAAGCTATGAAAACACTAACTTCAGAAGTTAGGAGTTTAAAAAATTAAACCTTTCACTACTTAATCAACCCGATACTGCGTGCGTGAATCTCTGCTTCTTTGGATGTTTTTACCTGTAATATTGGCGTTGTTTTGAAAGAGTCGACTATACGTTGAATGCGATTGAATCGCCCAGTGTGATTAACACTTCTCACATAAATTGCTAAAATCCTATTGGGGTATTGAGCAGCAATTTTTGTGTAAATATCTGCATCTTTTTCTCCACTATCCCCAATTAACACGAATTTTAGATTGGGGTAGAGGGTAAGTAAATTAATAATTTCCTTTTCTTTATGTGGTAACTTGTTTTTAGGTTTTTTCTCAAAAGGATGTTTTAAGTCTCTTAATAAAATTGGGCCTTTTGGGAAATAATGTCGTTGTAAAAAGGCGGTTAAGTAATCGTATAGATTCCATGGACTATTACTTATATAAAAAAAAGGATTTAAGGGTTTGTCAAGAGTTCCCAACTGAAGCTTTTTATAAAATTGTGAAGTACCTTCTAAAGGCATACGCTTATCAAAATTTCTAAAAAATGTATTTCGAATCAATCTCCATTTCATAAATGAAGCTACTCCAGTGTGTAAAATAGTATCATCAATATCGCTGATAATTCCATAATTAGCATTTTTGGAAGGGATAAGCATTTGACCCTCAAAAATATTATCTTTTAAAATTTTTTGCTCCGCATTTTTATAGGAAACGAGATATGAAACCCAACCCATACTGCTAGTTAAACGATCTAAATTTTTGATATCTTTATCAAAAATATAATATCCTTCTTTATCAGTTTTTGTTTCAAAAGATAAGCCATTCGAAAGTTTAATGTTTAATTGCGTGTTCCTAATTTCATCACTTTCAAATTGTTTGTAAATATTAATAAGGGTTTTTAAACGACCCAGATCGTCGATAAACTCAACATTTCTAAACTTTAAAGCCCTTCCTGATGCTCTAAAATGAGCTATAGTACCGTAACTTAAGTATGAATTAATTCTTAATGGCTTTTTCTTAAACATGAAAATATCTTGATGTTAAAGATAAAAAAACCTCGTCGAGAGACGAGGTTTTTTATATTGTTATTTACTTTATTTTAAGGAGTCTTTAAGGTTTTGGATATCTTTCCTTACAGTTGCTTCTGAACCTGAGAAGGTTTTTATAATTTTTTCACCATTTATAAAATATTGTACGGTAGCAGTTGCTTGTTCATTTACGACGCTAATTTCTACTTCAAAATTTTGTGCATTAAGAGGAGCTGTACTTTCTATAACTTGATTGGATGTAAGAACAGTAGCTGTTTCATGCTCGCCTAATATAGGCGCAATGACTAAACCTATTAGACAAGTTAATTTGATCAAAATATTCATAGAGGGTCCCGAGGTATCTTTAAACGGATCTCCAACTGTATCACCGGTAACAGCGGCTTTATGAGCATCAGATCCTTTATACGTCATTTGTCCATCAATCTCGACACCTGCTTCAAATGATTTTTTTGCATTATCCCATGCACCACCTGCATTGTTTTGAAAAATGGCCCACATCACACCAGATACGCAAACACCTGCCATATAACCACCCAAAGGTTCTGCTCCAAAAATAGCTCCAACAAGAATAGGAGTAATAATAGTGATCAAACCAGGAAGTATCATTTCTTTTAATGCTGCTTTGGTCGAAATAGCTACACACTTTGCATATTCTGGAGTACCCGTTCCTTCTAGAATACCAGGAATTTCTCTGAACTGTCTACGTACTTCCTGAACCATTTCCATCGCTGCTTTTCCAACAGATTTCATAGCTAATGCAGAGAAAACTACCGGGATCATGCCACCCACAAATAGTGCTGCCAAAACATCAGCTTTAAAAATATTGATACCATCAATACCAGTAAATGTAACGTACGCAGCAAAAAGAGCCAAAGCAGTTAGTGCTGCTGATGCAATTGCAAATCCTTTACCAACCGCCGCTGTAGTATTTCCTACAGAATCTAGGATATCTGTACGCTCTCTAACATGGTCATCTAGATTACTCATTTCGGCTACACCACCTGCATTATCTGCAATGGGTCCAAAGGCGTCAATAGCCAATTGCATAGCGGTAGTAGCCATCATAGCCGAAGCGGCTAAAGCTACTCCATAAAATCCCGCTAGTTCATAAGAGCCGTAAATAGCAGCTGCGAATAATAAAACAGATAGAAATGTTGATTGCATACCAACAGCTAGACCTGCAATTATATTAGTAGCAGCACCAGTAGAACTGTTTTTTACAATATCCAAAACAGGCTTTTTTCCTAAGCTAGTGTAATATGCAGTAACTACAGAAATTAACGCACCCACCGCTAGACCGATGATACAGGAATAAAAAACGTTCATCGAAGGTATCACTTTAGTTCCTTCTCCAAAAAAGTTCATTTGCATCGTTTCAGGTAGCATATATTGTATCAAAAAATAACTTGCAATAACTGTTAAGATAATCGCGCCCCAATTTCCTATATCCAGTGCACGTTGTACTTGAGTTTCTTTTGCATCATTGTTTTTAATAGATACTAAAAATGTCCCAACAATAGAAGCTAAAATTCCAACTCCAGCAATTACGATTGGGAGAAGTATAGGCCCCATATTGTTAAACTCGTCTGTAAATGGAGTTATTGTAGACATGTCACGAATAACATAATTACCCAGAACCATCGCAGCTAATACCGTAGCTACATAAGAGCCAAATAAATCTGCTCCCATACCAGCAACATCACCTACATTGTCTCCTACGTTATCAGCTATTGTAGCTGGATTTCTTGGATCGTCTTCTGGTATTCCAGCCTCGACTTTACCTACCAGATCTGCTCCTACATCTGCTGCTTTGGTATAAATCCCTCCTCCAACACGGGCAAATAATGCTATGGACTCAGCTCCTAAAGAAAACCCAGCCAAAGTTTCAAGAACAATAGTCATATTATCATATAAATTACCAGTACTTGTCATAAAATGGTTGGTAAAGAATAGAAAGAATAGACTCAAGCCTAACACAGCCAAACCTGCTACACCCAAACCCATCACTGTTCCGCCTCCAAAAGAAACTTTCAAAGCTTGCGGTAGACTTGTTTTTGCTGCTTCTGCAGTTCTGGCATTCGCATCTGTAGCAATCCTCATCCCTATATTACCTGCAAGTGCAGAAAAAATAGCACCAATAATAAAAGCGGGTACAATCATCCAACTTGTCGTTTTTACAAACATGGAGATTCCAAAGAGTGCCATAGAGGCAAAAAGTACGAAGATTAAAAGTAATTTATATTCTGCAGACAAAAAGGCGAGGGCACCTTCTTTAATGCTTTTGGAGATCTGTTGCATTTTTTCATTCCCAGGCGATTGTTTTTTAACCCACGACATTTTTATGAGCATAAATAACAACCCCAAAATAGCTAAGGCTATGGGGATAAGGATCATGTTTGATTGCATAAAATTTAAATTTAGTTAATGAAGTTTAAATGTAGTAAAATTCATTTAAATACAAAAAGCGCAATATTTTTAATAAAATATTGCGCTTTTTGTATAATTTATACCGTGTGTTAGCTAATACTAAAGAGCCCTTTAGGTTTATCTGTTAAATCCTCAAAGCGTTTTACGCACGCTTTGATAATTTCTTTAGCTGCATTTTGATTGCCCCAGTCGCCTACATCTACTTTTTTCTTTTCAAGATCTTTATAAACTTGAAAGAAATGTTCAATTTCTTTAATTAAATGAGGGTTTAATTCACTTAGGTCAGAAATACTATTTGCAATAGGATCAGAAACAGGTACGCAAATAATCTTTTCATCAGGACCTTTTTCATCTGCCATATGAAAAACGCCTATTGGTTTTACCTCCATAACACAACCAGGAAATGTTGGTTCTGTTACTAATACCAAAACATCTAGAGGGTCACCATCAAGGGCTAAAGTTTCAGGAATAAAACCATAATCTGCTGGATACATCATAGAAGAAAATATCATACGGTCGTATCGTACCTTCTTTATATCAAAATCGTATTCATATTTATTTCTACTTCCTTTTGGAATTTCGATCAAAACGTCAAAACTCTCGCGTGTTGCTGCGCTCATATTTATTCTACTTTTAATGGGCGGCAAATATAACAAATACAGGGGGTTGGATAAAGTTTATATCTAAATTTTATGCAAAATTATTAATTTCTTAAAGTTTTAAAAGATTTGAAATGGTGAAACATTAGAAGTTGCCAGTGTTAACTTGCTTCTAATGAATAAATTATTGTGCTATATTTTAAAAATAGAAACCGAAGGATCCAGTTACCCCAAAATTTCGGGCATCTGGATTATCAAAATAATTACCTCTGAAATGAAAGTCAATTCTAAAAATTTTAAAAATATTACCAACTCCAACACTATATTCCCAATATATTTCTTCATCTGGAGCGATGAGAAGTAATTCAGAAGGTTCACTGATTAATCTATTTTCTTCAGATAGTTCTCCCCAGACTCCTCTTAAACCGACGAGTTCTCTCAAATTGAGTTTACGTAATAGAGGAACTCTTGAAAAAATTCTTCCGTTAAAGTTATGTTCCAAATGGAGAGATGTATAGGTGTCGGTAACAAATTCGTAGAAATTGAGGAGGGGAAATGTATTATAAATTGATAAATACGTTTGATTACCTGGGACAACGCTTAATAGTCCTAAGGGTACAGTACCAAAGGTTTTACCTACCTCTAAAGAGCTATTTAACTTTCCAAAACCACCAACGTTCCAAGGTTGTCTATAAAAAAACTGAAGCTTTTCATATTCAAAATCACTTTCGGCTATGCCTTTGAGTCCTGCACTGTAATTTAAGAATAATTGTGCATAATCTCCATCATTTACGATGATGCGGTCAACACCATAACCCGTAGTTTTTCTGCCAGGTGAATACGTAATTTTAGTAGAGATTTCTGTTTGTTTAATTTCAGATTTCAACTCATTGGTTTCGGGATCATAAAAATCCAAACTAAATAAATCTCGATCCGCTGGTTTAAGTTTTCTAAACGATCCTGTGACCCCTACAGTAAGATTTTTACGAGGCTCTATTTCTAGTGAAAATGCAGTAAGATTGATAGAGGTTAAACGATTGTTATCCCCCGTTGAGATTACTGATGAGGAAGCCAAACTTCGACCTTCAACATCATTGGTATTGGTCAGACTTGCACCAAGTTGTTCTACATCTCTGCGATTACCAGCAGTAATAATAAGGCGAGATTTCCTGTCCAATAAATACTTACCCGAGATGCCGTATTTAAATTTTTCGTCTTTAAAGCCATAAGCTCCGTAGCCTTCGATCCTCCACTGATCATTTGACGTAAAATAAGTTCTACCCCCAGCTCTAAGACGAAAACCTTCAATATTATTGTATCCAAAAGTTGAAAATAAGGGTCCAAAATCAAAGCCATTAAACTCTACATAACCCGAAGCTAAAATGGTCCCTATATTGTAAAGACGTTTAAATGCTTTGACTGTACGCAACGTATCGAGTAGTTTGTACACTTTAGCTTCGTCTTTATTAAGGGATTCCATACGAGAATTTGACCAAAATTCATCATCTCTATTATAGACATCTTCGTTATAGGGATCAATTTGACTTTGATAGAATTTTTTATCTTTAGGTATGTCAAACTTGTAATTATCATAAAGCGTTGTGCGTTTTCCGTAAACACCTCTGGATTTTTCTTTTTTACTAAAGGCAAAATCTGACTGAAAATAGTCTTTAGTAATTAAAAAAGTGGAATCATTAAGTACATCAAATTCTTGTTCTATATACAAGTCTTTAACCCAATTTATATTAGCACTTTTTGTTACTTCTAGGCTAATTTGTTTTACAGCCCAAGTAGTATCATTAACCCAAAAATCTCCTTTAAAGGTAAGTTCGTTTTTACGTCTAGGATAATAAACAATGTTATAACACCATTTATTGTCTACATACGCACTATCAGAAAGCACATAATTGTATACGCCAATACCCGTTCTCGAGAGCGGACTTGTAAAACTTTTATCAAAGAACTTTAGGTAATTGTCGTAAATATTGTAATCTGAATAGAGATCTTTTACAAAAGCAATAAGTGTCTGGTTATTACTGAAACCAGCATTTTTATTTCCAGTTAAAACCTCTTTAGTCTCATTTAAAATGTTATCCCCATATACCTTTGATATCGCTTCATTAAGAAATATAGGTAAATATGTTTTACCCGAGATGCGGGAAGTGTCAATATCATCAAATATAAACTCCATTCCGTTAAAAACACGACTGTTTATTAGAGCACTATCAATAGTATTTAAATCAAACTCTAACTTTTCATATTTATCATAGGAATATTGTTTGAATTTTTTTACACCATTGTCACGTCTATTTTCCCAAATTTTTCTAAGGATATCTATAGCCGGATTGTTCTTTTTTGAAGTTTTTCCTTTATAAATAACAACCTCATCAAGGGATGCGGTTTCTTCTTCCAAAATTATTTCTACCTCGTAATTAGCACTGCGATCTAATGTGATAGTTTGAGTTTTAAATCCGATAAAAGAAACTTTGATTGCGCTATAATTCGCGTCGGATTCAATATAAAATTTCCCGTTTTCATTTGTTATAGTTCCGATGGTCGAGTTTTCAAAAACAACATTTGCAAAAGGCACGGGTTGTTCAAAACTGTCGTATACATGACCACTTACTTTGGTTTGTGCAAAAGAAAAAGTAGTTGTCAAAATAACAAAAACCCCTAAGATCCAATATTTCATCTATAGTATTTAAAAAAGGATAAAAATATAATTTATTTACAAATCACCTTTTTTGGGTCTGCTAAGCTTCTGTTAAGAATTTAAATAGGCCATACTAAGGTAAAGAGGGGGTGGTTGTGTTATTGCTATTTATACATAACTTTTTTGACAGCTATCTTTACATCTTCCTTATTAGGTAACCATTGCTCAAAAAGGACTGGTGAGTATGGTGTAGGTGTATCAGCCGTATTTATTTTAATAATAGGAGCATCTAGGTAATCAAAAATATTAGATTGTACTTGATACGATATCTCTGATGCAATATTAGCAAGAGGCCAAGCTTCTTCAAGAATAATTAATCTATTTGTTTTTTTAACAGACTTATAAATAGCATCCAAATCTAATGGTCGTACTGTGCGTAAATCGATAATTTCACATGATATATTATCTTTTTGTAGTTCTTCAGCGGCTTTATATGCTTCTTTTATAATTTTTCCAAAAGAAACTATTGTAACATCAGAACCTTCTCTTTTTATTTCGGCAACACCTAATGGAATTGTAAACTCGCCTTCTGGCATTTCACCTTTGTCACCATACATTTGCTCACTTTCCATAAAAATAACAGGATCATTATCGCGAATGGCAGATTTCAATAATCCTTTGGCATCTTTAGGATTTGATGGAATAACAACTTTAAGTCCAGGAGTATTAGCGAACCAATTTTCAAAAGCTTGAGAGTGTGTAGCGCCCAATTGTCCTGCAGAAGCGGTGGGACCTCTAAATACAATTGGAATGTTAAACTGTCCTCCACTCATCTGTCGCATCTTTGCGGCATTGTTAATTATTTGATCAATTCCGACCAAAGAAAAGTTGAAAGTCATAAACTCTATAATTGGCCGATTCCCATTCATTGCACTACCTACACCGATACCAGAAAATCCAAGCTCAGAAATAGGGGTGTCAATTACCCGTTCAGGACCAAACTCATCAAGCATTCCTTTACTAGCTTTATAAGCTCCATTATATTCTGCTACCTCTTCACCCATCAAATAAATAGATTCGTCTCGGCGCATTTCTTCGCTCATTGCTTCGCAAATTGCTTCTCTGAATTGTATAGTTTTCATTTATAAAGAATTATTTTTGTCCTGTTCGAAAGGCAAAAATAGGAATTAATACCCTTCGGGAAGGATGGAATGCTAAAAATTTTATTATGCACGCATAGTAAATTAGACATTTTATTTGTACCTTCGTCTTAATTAATTATTACTCAAAAAAACACCAGTTATAAAATGAAAATATTAGTTTGTATTAGCCATGTGCCGGATACTACTTCAAAAATTAATTTTACTGAAGGAGACACAAAATTCGATACGAATGGAGTTCAATTTGTGATTAACCCAAATGATGAATTTGGTTTAACACGTGCAATGTGGTTTAAAGAAAAGCAAGGAGCATCAGTCGATGTAGTTAATGTGGGAGGCGCTGAGACAGAGCCGACTTTAAGAAAAGCTCTTGCCATTGGTGCAGATAATGCGATTCGCATTAATACAGAGGCTACAGATGGTTTTTTTGTAGCAAAACAACTAGCTAATGTGGTCAAAGAAGGAGCTTATGATTTGGTTATTGCTGGTAGAGAATCTATCGATTATAACGGGGGTATGGTGCCAGGGATGATCGCTGCTCTTACGGGTGCTAATTTTATAAATACCTGCATTGGTCTTGAGATCGAGGGCGATACAGCAACTGCTATACGTGAGATAGATGGAGGAAAAGAGACTTCAAAAGCAAAACTTCCTTTGGTTATTGGTGGTCAAAAAGGTTTGGTAGAAGAGAGTGATTTGCGTATTCCCAATATGCGAGGTATTATGATGGCTAGAAAAAAACCGCTTACAGTTAAAGATCCAGTGGATGTACAAAATGAAACAAAAGCTGTTAAGTTTGAAAAACCTGCTCCAAAGGGAGAGGTTACGTTAGTTTCGCCAGATAACATAGGTCAATTAGTTGATTTACTGCATAACGAAGCAAAAGTCATTTAAGAAAAAGGTTATAAAAGAAATTGGTTTTCAATAGAAAAACCGTCAAAATATTAGAAATATGTCAGTATTAGTTTATACAGAAAATGAAGGGGGCAAGTTTAAAAAGGCCGCTTTTGAAGTGGCTTCCTATGCTAGAGCTATTGCAAAGTCACTTGGTACTACAGTTACAGCAGTGACAATTGGTGCCGATAAAAATGATGATTTAGGAATTTACGGTGTGGATAAAGTATTAAATGTTCAAAATGATACATTAAAAACTTTTAATGCAAAAGCTTATACCGATGTTTTGAAACAAGCAGCTCAAAAAGAATCAGCAAAGGTAATAGTGATAAGTTCAAGTGCAGATAGTAAATTTATAGCACCATTGTTAGCAGTACATCTCGATGCAGGTTACGCCTCTAATGTAGTCGCTTTGCCAGAAAGTACATCACCGTTCACAGTAAAGCGAACTGCCTTTACCAATAAAGCTTTTAATTTTACCGAAATCAATACAGATACAAAAGTTGTTGGTTTGTCTAACAACGCCTTTGGATTGCATGAGGATAAAGTAGATGTTACAGTTGAGGATTTTGAACCGACACTATCAGATGATGATTTTACTGTTGAAGTTACTGCGGTTGATAGAGCTACGGATAAAGTTTCTATAGCGGATGCTGAAATTGTAGTCTCTGGTGGTAGAGGTCTTAAAGGTCCCGAAAACTGGGGTATGATTGAAGACTTAGCGCAAGTTTTGGGAGCTGCTACGGCATGTTCTAAGCCAGTAAGTGATATGGGTTGGAGGCCGCATAGCGAACATGTTGGGCAAACGGGTAAACCTGTAGCTTCTAATTTATATATAGCGATTGGAGTTTCTGGTGCTATCCAACATTTGGCAGGAATAAATGCGAGTAAAGTTAAGGTAGTGATAAACAACGATCCCGAAGCTCCGTTTTTTAAAGCAGCTGATTATGGTATTGTGGGTGATGCCTTTGAGGTTGTGCCACAACTAATCGAAAAATTAAAGGAATTTAAAGCGAATAACGCATAATTTTCATAAATTGTGCCCCGATTGAGGGCTGTTTGAACCTTTGTATAAGTCCAATTGTTCAAACAGCCTTTTTCTATTACAATATATTATGAGTTTAGTTCGTCTGAACATAAAAGGAATATCATATAGTCAAACCCAAAATGGTGCGTATGCTCTAATTTTGAGTGAAGTAGATGGGGATCGTAAGCTTCCTATAGTTATTGGTGCTTTTGAAGCACAATCAATTGCTATTGCTTTGGAGAAAGAAATTAAACCTCCGAGACCGTTGACCCATGATCTTTTCAAAAATTTTGCTGATCGTTTTACAATTCTTGTAAAACAGGTTATAATTCATAAATTGGTCGATGGTGTTTTTTATTCAAGCATCATCTGTGAGCGTGAAGGGGTCGAAGAAATTATAGACGCAAGAACAAGCGATGCGATTGCCTTGGCACTGCGTTTTCAAGCTCCCATTTTTACCTATAAAAATATTTTGGATCAAGCTGGTATTTACTTAAAAGTCAATCCAAAAAAGGAGGATGACAATAGTAATGTCGAAGATTTTTTAGTAGATGAGTTAGTGGCTGAAGATATTGAGCCAGAAGCAAAAGGCACGAGCTACCAAGATCTCTCAATTGATGAGTTGAATAAAATGCTAGATCAAGCGGTGCATAATGAAGATTATGAACTTGCGGCTAGAATAAGAGATGAAATTTCGAAACGAGAATAGCTGTTGTACTTTTAAGATATTTATTTATTCTTCTACAAACGTTCAAACATTTTTATGAAAAAGAGTTTACTTACAGGTCTGTTTATATTCCTTATTAGTGCTATAGTAACAGGACAATCAATAGAAAAAAAGTGGTTGTTAAAAGACGCTTCTAAAGGTATTGAAAAATTATTCGAGACTGGTAAAGTAGATTACTTAGAGTTCAAAGAAGGTACTTTTTCATATACGTATAATGCAATCGCCGAACGTCTAGAAGGTGATTATATTAAGCAAAATAATGTTTTACTTTTTTTTCCTGAACAAGCACAAGATTCTATAATACGGTATAAAATTACTGTATTAAGTGATTCAACGTTAGTTTTGACAAAAGCCGGAGATAAATTTTCATTTATTTCTGAAGATGCTAAAGTTAAAAGTATTGCGCCATCAAACGAATCTACAATAGTCCCAAATCAAGGATTTACATTTACAAGTTTATGGAGAGGTGTATTAGGGATGCTAGTGTTATTGCTTATTGCCTTTATATTTAGTAATAATCGCAAAGCGATTAATTGGAAAACCGTTGGTATAGGCCTAATTGCGCAGTTACTACTAGCAATCGGTGTCTTAAAAATTACAGTTGTGCAAAATGCCTTCGAGTTAGTAGGTAAAGTGTTTGTACTTATTCTAGATTTCACTAGAGCTGGTAGCGAATTTTTATTAGGAGGGATGATGGATGTTGATAGTTTTGGATTTATATTTCTATTTCAAGTGCTACCAACTATAATTTTCTTTTCAGCGCTTACTTCGGTATTGTTTTATTTGGGTGTAATACAAGTAGTAGTGAAAGGTATGGCCTGGGTACTTACTAAGTTAATGGGAATTTCAGGAGCTGAGAGTCTAAGCGTTGCGGGTAACATTTTTCTTGGTCAAACTGAAGCACCCCTTATGATTAAAGCATATCTAGAACGTATGACTCGCTCAGAAATTCTATTGGTTATGATTGGTGGGATGGCTACGGTTGCAGGTGGAGTGTTGGCGGCATATATTGGATTTTTAGGAGGAGAAGATCCAGTACTGCGATTAGAATTTGCTAAACATTTATTAGCCGCCTCTGTAATGGCAGCGCCTGGAGCAATTGTTATTTCTAAGCTTTTATATCCACAGCAAGAACCAATTAATACAAATGTAGAAGTCTCTTCAGAAAAAATTGGATCAAATATATTGGATGCAATCGCTAATGGTACGACTGAGGGACTAAAATTAGCAGCCAATGTTGGTGCGATGCTTCTAGTTTTTATCGCTTTTATAGCCATGATTAATTATGGTTTTAATAAAATTGGTGTATGGACTGGTTTAAATGAAGTGTTAGCTGCTAATACGCCTTACGCTGTATTTTCTTTAGAGTCTATTTTAGGTATTCTATTTTCGCCATTAATGTGGTTAATTGGTATAGCCAAAGAGGATATGATGTTAATGGGCCAACTGTTAGGTATAAAACTAGCTGCGAGTGAGTTTGTAGGATACATCCAATTGGCAGATCTTAAAAACCCTCTAAACCCTTTGCATCTTACTTATAATAAATCAGTAATTATGGCAACTTATATGCTATGTGGGTTTGCTAACTTTGCGTCTATCGGTATACAAATAGGGGGAATAGGTTCTTTGGCGCCTGGTCAAAGAAAAGCACTTTCAGAGTTTGGTATGAAGGCATTGCTAGGAGGAACAATCGCCTCGTTGCTCTCAGCTACCATTGCTGGGATGATTATTGGATAATCATTTTTTTAACAAAAAAAATATTAATACCATAGCTAAATCATAAGAGCTAGAATACATATTTTTGTATATTTGAAATTAAAGGTGAAAATATTTAATAGAAGGTCGTATTTACTATGAAGCAATATCTTGATCTTGTACAACATGTACTAGAAAATGGCAATGAAAAGGGTGATAGAACTGGAACAGGAACCAAAAGTATTTTTGGATATCAAATGCGATTTGATCTAAGTGAAGGTTTTCCTATGGTTACCACAAAAAAATTACATCTCAAATCAATAATCCATGAATTACTATGGTTTTTAAAAGGAGAAACAAACATTTCGTATTTGACTGATAATGGTGTGAAAATATGGAATGATTGGGCAGATGAAAATGGGGACTTGGGTCCTATTTATGGGTATCAGTGGAGAAACTGGAATGGTGATGAGGTCGATCAAATTAAAGATCTTATAAAAACTTTGAAAACTAATCCCAACAGTCGAAGAATGTTGGTTTCTGCTTGGAACCCAAGTGTTTTACCAGACACTTCTCAAACATTTTCTGAAAATGTTGCACAAGGTAAAGCAGCATTACCACCATGTCATGCATTTTTTCAATTTTATGTGGCGGATAATAAGCTCTCTTGTCAACTATATCAGCGTAGTGCAGATGTATTTTTGGGTGTACCTTTCAACATAGCTTCTTATGCACTATTTACAATGATGATCGCGCAGGTATGTGATCTTGAATTAGGAGAGTTTATTCATACATTTGGAGATGTTCATATTTATAATAACCACAAAGAACAACTTCAATTGCAATTGTCTAGAACACCCTTTACTTTACCTACCATAGAGCTCAATCCTGAGGTCAAAGATATTTTTGGCTTCGTTTTTGATGACTTTGTATTAAAGGACTATAAATCGCATCCTCATATTAAAGGAGCTGTTGCAGTTTGACCCCCAATTAAAACTGAAGAATTATGAAAAAAACTTTACTTATTTTAACCATTTTTTTTACTGTAAATGCTTTTTCTCAAGATGGAATTATGTTGTCTCAAGAAAATGCGAATGAAAAGGGCATTACCCCAATGTGGCCTAAGTGTGAAAGTTCTAGACAAACTCCTATACAGTGTTTTGATAATCAGCTAAGAACCCATATTATTAGGAATTTTGAATATCCAGAAATTGCGGTTAAGGACGGATTAGAAGGCACCGTCGAAATCGAATTTATGATAGATAAAAAAGGGAAAGTCGAAATATTAGAAGTAACCGGTGCACACAGGTATCTTCAGCAAGAAGGTATTCGAATAATAAGAAAAATCCCTAAGATGGACCCAGGTAAATGGGGTAATAAGCCTATCGCAATAGTCTATAAAGTACCTATTACCTTTAGAAAACCAGGATAGTACTATCTTTTAACAACTGATTAACTACTGATAAATCTTTATCCATTTTAAAAATACTTAAATTTGAGTGTGCATGTCCAAAAGGATGCACACTTTTTTATGAGTAGTACCGTTGATTTATTATCAGAATTTTTAGAAACCCGATCTCATTCTGAGGAGATTTGTGCTCCCTTACAAACAGAGGATTATGTAGTACAACCAATCGTAGATGTTTCGCCTCCAAAATGGCACTTAGGTCACACAACTTGGTTTTTTGAAGAATTTATTCTCACCAAATTTAAAACAGCATACCAACGTTTTCATTCTCAATATGACTTTGTGTTCAATAGTTACTATGAGAGTTTTGGGAAGCGAGTGGTTAGAACAGATAGAGGTAATCTATCGCGACCTACTGTAAAAGAAGTTTATGAATATAGGGACTATGTAACTTTTCATGTTCAAAACCTAATAGAAGAAACTAAGAGTATAGAGATATACGACTTAGTTGAAATCGGTATTCATCACGAAAAACAACATCAGGAACTTCTATTGACAGATATCAAATATATTTTAGGAAATAATCCATTGTTACCTAAATATAATGATACATTTTGTGAAAACCCGCTATTTAGCGGTGCATCCAACTATATTTCTTTGGAAGCAGGTATTTATGAGATAGGATATTCGGGTGCAGGTTTTTGTTATGATAATGAACAAGGTAAGCATAAAGTTTATTTGTCGTCTTTTTCAATATCGGATAGACTAGTTACGAACTGGGAATTTTTAGAATTTATCGAAGACGGAGGTTACAAAGAGACTTTGCTTTGGCACGCAGAAGCATGGGATTGGATCACCAAAAACAACATTTCTCTGCCTCTTTATTGGTTTAAAGATGCTTCAGGTTACCAACAATATACTATGCAAGGCTTAAAGGAACTTGTTTTAAATGCTCCGCTTTCTCATATTTCATACTATGAGGCTTTTGCATTTGCCCAGTGGAAACAACAAAGGTTACCTACAGAATTTGAGTGGGAAGCTTCTCAACATCTTTTTAATTGGGGAAAACGTTGGGAATGGACAGAAAGCGCGTATTTACCATACCCAGGTTATAAAAAAGCCTCTGGAGCCCTTGGGGAGTATAATGGAAAATTTATGGTTAATCAAAAAGTATTACGCGGAGGTTCTGTAGCTACTTCAAAACATCATACCAGACCAACATACCGCAACTTTTTTCATCCTACACTAAGATGGCAGTTTAATGGCTTGCGTCTAGCAAAGGATTTTTAATATCAAAAACTTTAGAATGAATTCAAATCAACAAAATACTATCATATCCTCTCTTGCGCAAGAAGTACAGGAAGGACTTACCGCTTTTCCTAAATATTTATCATCTAAATTTTTTTACGATAAAAAAGGAGATGCTTTATTCCAACAGATCATGGCTTTACCAGAATATTATCTTACCGAAGCCGAGCATTCAATTTTAATTTCACATAGTTCTCATATAGCCAATAGCTTTAGTGATCAGGATGAAGGTTTTGATTTGATAGAGCTTGGTGCGGGCGATGGTAAAAAAACAAAAGTGTTACTTAAAGAGTTATTGTCAACAAAAAAAAATTTTACATACCATCCAATTGACATAAGTAAAAATGCGGTAGATGGATTGGTAGCGAGTCTCAACACAGAGTTTCCAGAATTAGACGTGCAAGGGCAAATAGGGGAATACTTTGAGGTACTAGATCGATTACAACATTTGAGTTCTCGTAAAAAGGTTATTATGGTGTTAGGATCTAATATCGGTAATCTAAAACATCCTAGAGCCATTGATTTTTTGAAAAGGCTACGAGATGTTATGAACACAAATGATTTGCTTTTTATGGGTTTTGATCAGAAAAAAAACCCTCAAACAGTTCTAAATGCCTACAATGATACAACAGGAATTACAGCAGCCTTTAATAAAAATATATTAACCCGAATTAATAAAGAATTAGATAGTAATTTTGACTTAGATACTTTTATTCATTGGGAGACGTATGATCCCGAGAGTGGAACTGCCAAAAGTTTTTTAGTTAGTACTAAAAAA
Source organism: Aquimarina rhodophyticola (assembly GCF_042434915.1). Lineage (GTDB taxonomy): Bacteria > Bacteroidota > Bacteroidia > Flavobacteriales > Flavobacteriaceae > Aquimarina. The sequence goes on along the minus strand of NZ_CP170198.1, from coordinate 2,481,523 downwards.
CAAACTATAGCAATTAATGATTTGGATTTACAAATCCAGTTGGAAGCTTGGGAAACTATCCATACTGAAATTTCACAAAAATATGATGATGAAATAGTTTCTTGGCTTGCAGACGAGGCAGGATTGCAAATAAGTGAATCATTTACAGATTCGCAAAAGCGTTATAAAAACTACATTTTTAACAAAAAATAAAACTATGAAAGCTATCTGGAAGGGTAAAGTTTTAGCTGAGAGTAATGAGACTAAGCTGATTGAAAATAATCATTATTTTCCTCCGTCTTCAATAAATAAAGAATTTTTTATTGATAGTGCTACGCATACTACATGTCCATGGAAGGGAGTAGCCTCTTATTACACTTTAAAAGTAGATGGAGAAACCAATGTTGATGCTGCTTGGTTTTATCCAACAACCAGTAAATTAGCTCAAGAAATTGAGAACTATGTGGCGTTTTGGAGAGGTGTAGAAATTTTGGACTGATTGAATAGTTATACCGCGTTTTTTAGAACGCTAATTACGTGTTCGATATCTTTATCAGTATTATAAAAATGAAAACTCAATCGAATCCCTGATCCTCGCTGAGAACAAATAATTTTTTCTTTTGTTAAGGTTTTAAAAAGGCTATCATCACCTGGGATGTTTATGATATTACTTTGGTTTGACCAATTTAAAAGCTTTGAATTAACTAGATTAAGATCATCTAATTCAGACCATAGCTTGGTTGCTAAATTTTTTAATTGATTTTCAATTTTATTAAAGCCTATTTTTTGTAGAAGTTTTAATGAATATTCTAAACTATGAAAGTTGAGTGTATCGAGATGGCCTGGTTGAAAACATGCTTCAAGACTTTTATAACTGTCCGGGGCAGATGAAGTTGCTATACTTTTTTTATAGGAATTAGGAGTTATAGCTTCAAGTACATTTTCTTTAAATATAAAGAAACCATTTCCGTAACCCCCTAAAAGCCATTTATATCCGCTACTTCCAAGGATATCAATTCCAGAATCATCAAAGTTAAAATTACTAATGCCACAAAACTGGGTAGCATCGGCAATCAAAAGAAGATTTGGATATGTTTTTTTTAAATCCTTTAAAAAATCAGCAGCAATTTTTGCTCCGCTAATATAATGCACAATACTAAAAGCGAACACATTTGGTTGATATTGATCAATCGTTTTTTTTAGATTTTCTTTCAAATTATCATCCCAAGCAACATATTTGGTACAAAAACCCTTACTTTCAACTGCTATCTGCATAGCTGGGTAATCATCTTGAAGAAGTAGTATTTTATTTGAAGTGCTTAAGCCGTTAAATATGGTGTTTATTCCGACCGAAAAATTTTGTGTTAATACAACCGAAGCATTAGCTGCACCAAAACAGGATGCTACAGTTCTTTTTACGCTATCAAATAAAGTGTCATTTTCATGCCGATATAAACTAGCGTTCATGAGTTGTTGTTGGTCTTGTGCTCTACGATGAGTAACCAAACCTATAGATAAAGGGCCCGAATATGCAGTATTAAGATATGTTAGTTGATCGACTATAGGGAACTCTTTTCTTAAATTCTTCATAAGTATAGTATATGATTTTTGCTAATTCTGGTATCTTTACTCAAGGTTACTAAGATACTATTTATGTTTTCAAAAAATAAGGAACTACCTCATATAGATGCAGAACAGCGAGAATTGTTTGAAAATGCTCGAGTTAGAATTCTAGAAAAAAAGCGATTGTTCTTTCATTTCATTTTTTTTCTGTCGGGAGCTATATTCTTCATCATACTTAATCTTGTGTTTGGTTTTGGTAAAGATATACAGCTATTTGATGTAGATTGGTTTGTTTATGCCGTTTTTTTATGGGCATTCGTCTTACTTATTCACACGGGTAAGGTTTTTCTTTTTAGTACATTTATGGGTAAGCAATGGACAGATAGACAAATGTTGAAACTTGTAGCAAAGCAAAAGGCTCAAATTGAAAAAATGGAACGTGAAATGGGATTTAATCAATCGATTCCGAACCTTCCTCAGGATAAAAGTTTAGATTCGTAGGGGGTATAACAATTAAGAATAAAATAAAATTATGATTACAATTATTGCAGCAGCAGCCGAAAATGATGCGCTGGGTAAGGATAATGATTTAGTTTGGCATTTGCCAGATGATTTCAAAAGGTTTAAACAGTTAACTACGGGTCATTTTATTATCATGGGTCGTAAGACGTTCGAGTCTTTTCCAAAACCCTTACCTAATCGAGTTCATGTTGTGATTACACGCAATAAAAATTATAAAGCCGAAGGTGCGATTGTAGTTCATACCATGGAAGAGGCATTATTATTGGCAAAAAAAGATGATCAACCCTTTATTATAGGGGGTGGTGAAATCTACACTATTGGATTGCAATATGCTGATAAAATAGAGCTTACCCGAGTGCATGCTAACGTAGAAGCAGATACTTTTTTTCCGAAAATTTCAAATGCCATGTGGAGACTGGAATCGAATGAATATCATCCAGCAGACCCAAAACATGCGTATGCTTTTACTTATTTGACATATATAAAAATAAAATAATATCTCAGTTTTTTAAGTTGTCATGTAAGTCATGGCTAAACAATATTATACTTGTTATTTTTTTAATAATAAAGCTATATTTTATAACGTCGCGTTGGATGGCAATGTTTGTATGATCGAAAAACAAGGTGTTTTGAGAACCACAACGTTTGAGTGTAAGGAACAGGTGAGTTAAGTTGTTAACAATCTTGATAATGTAAGATTATTTAATATAGCCTAAACACGTGTGTTGCAGGTATATTTGAAATATGAAAAGGTAAGCAATGCGAGTAGATTATTATACCTCATCATAAAAAACCTCATGTCTTTCTTTTAGAATTTATACTTTTGTCTAAATTTAATTGAAAAATAATGAAAGCATATATATATCCTGGACAAGGAGCACAGTTTAGCGGGATGGGTTTAGATCTTTATGAAAAATCTGAAGAAGCAAAACGTCTTTTTGAGAAAGCTAATGAGATTTTAGGCTTTGAAATCACAAAAATAATGTTTGAAGGAACAGTTGATGAACTTAAAGAAACAAAAGTTACACAACCTGCTATCTTTTTACATTCTACTATTTTAACTAAAGTTCTCGGAGCTAGTTTTGAACCAGCTACGGTAGCTGGTCATTCGCTTGGTGAATTTTCTGCACTTGTGGCTAATCAAACACTTACTTTTGATGACGCTTTAAAATTAGTATCAAAAAGAGCACTAGCAATGCAAAAAGCATGCGAGATGAACCCTTCTACAATGGCTGCCGTATTAGGATTGGAAGATGCTATTGTCGAGGAAGTATGTGCATCAATTACCGGTGTTGTAGTTGCTGCAAATTACAATTGCCCAGGTCAACTTGTGATCTCAGGTGAGAACGAAGCTGTAGCAAAAGCCTGTGAACTTATGAAGGAAAAAGGAGCTAGAAGAGCTTTGTTACTTCCTGTAGGTGGTGCATTTCACTCACCTTTGATGCAGCCAGCTAGAGAAGAATTAGCTGCTGCAATCGAAGAAACTTTGTTTAGCAATCCAATTTGTCCTATTTATCAAAATGTTAGCACTACCGCTGTAACAGATCCAGAAATAATTAAAAATAATTTGATAGCACAGCTAACAGCGCCTGTCAAGTGGACGCAAAGTGTTCAAAATATGATTGCAGATGGTGCTACATCTTTTGTAGAAGTAGGTCCAGGTAAAGTTTTATCAGGTCTGGTAAAAAAAATAAACCGCGGTATGGAGACCGCATCTGCAGCGATTTAAGAATAAATTTTAATTATATAGCAGAGGGAACTAATCCTTTCTCTGCTATATAATTTAGCAATTTCTTATTTAATATCTAGAAAAATTCCTCCTGATATTGATGGATTAGCATAGATTATTCGACCATTAATTGCTGAAGTATATGTTAGTGAGAAGCCAAGTTTTTTAGTAAAATAGTAGGCGATCTCTCCACCAACGCTAGTATATTCAATGTTATTGGCAAAAATACTTCCTTGCGAGTTTTGGGCTGATTTACTTCCATTTTGTAGTGATTGCACTGTATTGAACCTTCCGATTAGCCATATTTTTTGCTTCAAAAATGAGCATCCTATCTCTGCACCGGCATGTAGTTCATCAGAAAAATCTTCGGTTCTATTATTAAAACCTATAAAAGTTTTAGCATATAAAGGAATATTCTTAATCGTGAATGGAATCCCTAAATCAGCCTGAAGTAATTGGTTAAATTCTCCATCACCAGTTTGAAAACTTTTGTCTGAACCGCCGGCATCTTCACCAATTGGAATGCCTAGTTTTAAAGTAGTGGATATTGCTATATTATCCCTTTTTAAAATTGCATATCTAATACCAATATCACTGTCTCCAACGCTATTAATAGCTTCACCTTTTTGTATGGTTGCTCCTGTAGTGCCCGAGATTTGATCATTTTGATAAGCCCTTGCAAAAAAGGGGATATAAGCTATTATATCAATTTTGTTTGATATCCCATATTCACCGTAAAAACTCACATTAAATTGACCTCGTGTAGCATTTGGGTCGATCTCACCTGTGTCTGTATAATGTTGATCGGCAGTTAAGGACCAAGCAGATAGTTTATAATATCCTTTATTTTTACCCTTGGTCCATTGCGCGGTCAAAGATTGTGTTGCTATAAATAATATAGTAATTATTAAGTGATGCTTTTTCATAATATTATAATCTTATTTTATTTCTCCCTCACCAACTTTTACAGAAAAAGGTTTACACCAGTACAGTAAAAATTTATATTGATTTAATGTTGCATCCTGTGTGCTTATACTATAGGAATGCGCTCCTTCAAATACGGTAACTGGTCCAATTTCTAAAGCACCGCTGATGCTATTAGGATTGTTGGTTAGGTAAAGGTATAATCCGGGTAAGGCTGTAGAAGCCACATAGTTATTTGCTATTGATAATTTTAAAAAATCTTGGTCCTCAATTTTTTCTAAAATAAAATCACCCTTTAATTCATAACTACTTGTAGAAATAATAGAACCTTCTTTGGGTTCGTTAGCTACAACTGTCTTATCTCCTACTTTAACTACCGTAGTAGTTTTAATTACTTCTGAATTTGTGGTAGTACTAACTGTTATTGTTGATTCACCTATATCATTACCAGTTACAGTTCCTTTATTATCCACGCTTACTGCCAATTCATTGGAGCTGGACCATGAAAAATTTTGAGACTCTTCTTGTCCTATGTTGTTAGTGAAGATAGCTTCTAATATATATGAGTCACCAACTGCTAATGACTGTAACGGATTGGTAATTTTTAGAGCAGGTTCTACTTGATCATCTATAATATCTTCTTTAATACAGGAGGTAAGACTAAAAAAAATACCAAATACTATTAGTAAACGAGTTGTTTTCATGAGTAACTTATTTTGATTTCGATTAGTAAAAGTGGCTATTACTTACACTAACATAATAAGGAATTGGTCATGTTATAGTGAGAATGCTTACAGCTAAGAATGTAATTTATACAAAAAATAAGCTGAGGTGGAAAATTGTGTTAGTTAGAAATTAGGAGGTAAATCAGATTTTTATCGCTGTAATTAAATGATTTTCATGCTCTTAAAACTTTGTTTAAGTTGGTTTTTTTTTGAAAATAAAAAATCATCATTCAATTTTAATTTTTGAATGATGATCTAAATGATGTAATCTTTATATTAGTTTTATTGTTTTATAATCTTTCCGTTTTTCATTACAAAAGAAACCTTCTCTAGTGTATTTACATTTTGAGTAGGGTCTTGATCAACTGCTATAATATCAGCAAAGTAACCTGATTGTATTTTTCCGATTTTGTCAGCCATGTTGAGAATTGAAGCATTGGTTAAAGTAGCGCTTTGAATTGCTTTTATAGCGGGCATACCAGCTTCGACCATAAAGCCGAACTCTTTTGCATTTTGCCCATGCTTATATACTCCAGCATCTGTGCCAAAGGCGATCCCGACTCCTTTTTTATACGCTTTACCAAATGTATTTTGAATTTTTGGACCAATTTCTAATGCTTTTGGGACAATGATTTCTGGGTAGTATCCTTCAATTTGAGCTTTTTCAGATACCTCTTTCCCGGCAGTTAGAGTAGGTACAAGATAGGCATCGTATTTAATCATAAGATCCATTGTTTCCTCACTCATTAAGGTGCCATGCTCTATTGTTTTTACACCACCCAATATCGCACGTTGCATGCCTTCATCTCCATGTGCATGAGCCGCTACATGAAAACCATAATCTCGTGCAGTCTGTGTAATGGCCTTGATTTCTTCTATAGTAAATTGAGGGTTAGAACTACTTTTAGCAACACTAAGGACACCTCCCGTTGCAGTAATTTTGATCAAATCGGCTCCATTTTTATAGCGTTGTCTAACAGCTTTTTTGGCATCATCTACAGAATTAACCACCCCTTCTTTGGGTCCTGGGTTACCCATTAATTCACGACTGCTACCATTAGTTGGATCGGCATGACCTCCTGTAGTAGCTAATGATTTTCCGGCAGTAAAAATTCTAGGTCCATCAATCTTACCACTTGCTATTGCTTTTTTTAAGGCAATATTTACACCACTTCCACCTAAGTCACGTACGGTAGTAAAACCTGCTAGCAAAGTATTTTTAGCAAAGCCTACTGCATTAAATGCTAAATCTGCTTCGTTGTTGGTATAACGTTCCAAATATTGTTTTGGATTTGTTTCGCTTTCGAGATGTACATGCATGTCAATAAGACCTGGTAATACTACCTTTTCTTTAAGATCTACAATTATTACATCGCCTTTAGCACTTTTAAAACCATTTTCAATACCTTGAATGAGGTTGTCGGCTACTATAATTGTCTTTTCAGTCAGAATTTTACCACTCTCTATATCCAGAACTTTACCGCAATGTAGATAGAAGTCCTGCGCTTGTATATAATTAAAAAAAGTTAGTAGTAAAATCGTAAACGTAATCTTAAAAATTTTCATAAGTTTTGATTGTTTAGGTACTTAACGGGATAAGAAGTCAATGACATTTTTGGTAATGTACTCAATTTGTTCCTTATCTAACTCTGTATGCATAGGTAATGATATCACTTCTTTGATTAGTTGATTAGTTATTTTGAAATCATCTTCATTATAATGATCGCTAGTATATGCTTTTTGACTATGTAAAGGAATTGGATAGTAGACACCGCAAGGAATATTTTTTGAATGAAGGTGTTTAACTAGTGCATCACGATTTGTATTAAGTACCCTTAAAGTATATTGATGAAAAACATGGCAGTCACAAGTATCACAAATAATATCGCAGGTGGTTTGGCATGTACTAGATACTTTGGGTGTAACAATATTGCTAATTCCTTTAAATGCCTCATTATATTTTTGTGCAGCATCTCTTCTGGCCTTATTGTAACTGTCGAGCTTTGGTAATTTAGCTCGTAATACAGCAGCTTGTATTGAGTCTAATCGTGAATTAACACCTACAACATCATGATGGTAACGCTCATACATACCATGATTAACAATGCCTCTAATAGTATGAGCTAAGGTATCATCATTTGTAAAAATTGCGCCACCATCACCATAACATCCAAGGTTTTTTGAGGGGAAAAAAGATGTAGATGCTACATGACCTATCGTTCCTGTCTTTTGTTTTTGCCCATTTTTATTAGTGTAATTTGCACCTATTCCTTGAGCATTGTCCTCGATAACATACAGATTAAATTCTTTTGCTATAGTCATTATCTCATCCATATTTGCAGCTTGTCCAAATAGATGCACAGGTACTATAGCTTTAGTTTTAGGGGTGATCGCCTTTCTTATCGCAGCTGGATCTATATTAAATGAATCAAGCTCTACATCAACTAAAACTGGAGTAAGCCGAAGTAAGGCAATGACTTCTACGGTTGCAGCAAATGTAAAATCAGCAGTAATTACTTCATCTCCAGGTTGTAATCCTAGACCCATCATTGCTATTTGTAAAGCATCGGTCCCATTAGCACAAGGTATAACATGTTTAACATCGAGGTAGTCCTCTAAGTCTTTTTGAAAACTGTGGACTTCTGGACCATTTATAAAAGTTGCAGTGTTAATTACTTCGAATATTGAGGAATCAACTTGTTCTTTAATTCCCGCATATTGACCTTTAAGGTCAACCATTTGTATCTTTTTCATAAGTGTGTATTGAAACATCACGAAAGTACAAAATAATGAAACTAACAACAACGCTATTTTTTACAAAAGAAATGTATTTTAGCATCTCTTTAATTTTGCTGTTTTGAATACGTTATATACTCTTCTAATAAAATTTTTTGAAATAGTTTTACCGTTAATTAGGTTGTTGTCGCCAAAATTGAAACTATTTGTTGATGGACGTTCTAAGGTTTTTGATGAACTCAAAGGGTTGCAACTTGCTTCTCATAAGATTATTTGGTTTCATTGTGCATCTTTGGGAGAATATGAACAAGGTGTTCCAGTTATGCAACTTCTGAAAAAACAATATACAGACTATAAAATTTTGGTAACCTTCTTTTCACCCTCTGGTTATGAGGCCAAAAAAAGAAGTGCTCTTGCAGATCATATTACTTACATGCCACTTGATACGCCAAAAAATGTAAGTTGTTTTTTGAATTATGTTCAACCAGCGATTGCAATTTTTGTAAAGTATGAATTCTGGCCAAATTTTATTTCAGGACTTCATAAGAGAAACATTCCCTTACTAATAATCTCTGCCAGTTTTAGAAGGGATCAAGCTATTTTTAAGACGTATGGCAAGTTTTTAAGGAATAAGCTGGCTCTCGTCAATCATTTTTTTGTTCAGGATGAACATTCGATACAATTGTTGAAGTCCATACATTTCTCAAATGTTACTTTAAGTGGTGATACACGGTTTGACCGGGTGAGTCAACAGATAGCGATGGATAATACTATTGACTTTATAGATCATTTTATTAACAATCGTAAATGTATCGTTATTGGAAGTTCATGGTCAGAGGACGAAGATGTTTTTGTAAAGTTTATTAATAATTCAGACAATTCAACTTGTTTTATAATCGCTCCGCATGAGATTAAAACAGAAAATATAAAAAGCCTTCGCTCAAAAATAACAAAAGAAATAGTGTTGTTCTCCAATAGAAATACGTATCCTATTCATGAAAAAAGCTATCCTCAGGTTTGCATAGTAGACTCCATTGGGATCTTATCAAAACTTTATAGTTATGCAGATGTCGCCTACGTGGGAGGGGCAATGGGAACTACAGGTTTACATAATATTTTGGAGCCTGCTACTTTTGGGGTGCCTATACTTATTGGAAAGAATTTTGAAAAATTTAGAGAAGCCAAACAACTTCAAAAATTAGCAGGATTATTTTCAATAGCTACTAGTCAAGAATTTGAGGATGCAATGAATAAGCTCTTAAAAGATAAATCCTATCGTGAAAAGACTGGGATGATTGCAGAGCATTTTGTAAATAGTAATACTGGGGCGACCGTTATTATTTCTCAATATATCGCATCAAATAAACTTTTAAATACCGATAAATAGGTTATATTTTTCTTATCTCACAGCAAAACAACCTTTACACCCTTTTAGCATTTTTTGTGAAAACATTATAAATTTATTTTAATTATGAATGTTATTGCTACTATATCTTTGTTTTAACATTTATAATCGACCATTACTATGAAAAAAGTTATTTTTATTGTAGCAATCTTATCTAGCATAGGATTTGCTTTTACTTCTTGTAAAGAAACTAAAAAAGAAGTTATTGTTAAAGAAGTTCAAGTAGAAAAAGAAGAATCCAAAGGGATATTAGAGCGTGCTGCAGAGAAAGTAGACAAAGAAGTCAATGAAGAAATTGATGAAGAAATTGATAGAATTGGAGACGATAATTAATATTAACTAATTAATACATAAAAATGAAAAAAGTAATCGTAATGTTTATGCTTGTATTTGCTTTTAGTACAGCATTAACTTCTTGTAGAGATACAAACAAAGAAAAAGGAGATATCGAAGAAACAGCAGATGATATGGGTGATGCTATCGAAGATGCTGCAGATGATATAGGGGATGCAGTTGAAGAAGGAGTAGACGAAGTTAAAGAAAATACAGGAACTGGTGGTACAGATGATAATTAATCTAAACCCAATAGTATTATAAATAAGAGACTGTCTAAAAAGGCAGTCTTTTTTATTTATATCCAAAATTTGTTTGAACAGAATTTTAGCAGATTTTTCTCTAATAGTTAATCCCTGTTGTCAAACATAGTGAAGAACTGGTTGAGAGTCATACCATAAAAGCGAATTGCTTAAAAGAGTCCATTAAGTTCTGCATCAATGCGATTAATAATAGTTCCTAAATCCTCAGGGTTATCGACAAAGTTAATATCATCAACATCAACAATTAAAAGATTTCCTTTATCATAGTCATGAGCCCAAGCTTCGTAACGTTCGTTTAATCTGCTCAGATAATCAATACTTATGGTGTTTTCGTAATCTCTACCTCTTTTATGGATTTGAGATACCAAATTAGGGATGCTACTGCGTAAGTATATTAATAGATCAGGTCCTTCAACCACACTCTCCATTAAATTAAATAACGATTTGTAATTCTCAAAATCTCGATTGGTCATTAGCCCCATTGCATGTAGGTTTGGAGCAAAAATATAGGCATCTTCATAAATGGTTCGATCCTGAATAATATCTTTACCGGTTTCTCTGATTTCTAAAATCTGTCGAAATCTACTATTCAAAAAATAAATTTGAAGGTTAAAAGACCAGCGTTCCATCTTATTGTAGAAATCCTCTAAATATGGATTTTCTAAGACATCCTCATATTGAGCCTCCCATTTATAGTGTTTAGCTAATAATTTTGTAAGAGTAGTTTTTCCGGCACCGATATTTCCGGCTATTGCAACATGCATAGATTATTATTTATGGGGATTAGTAAGGATCGTTTAGTTACTAAAATCGTAAATATAATAGATTTCCTTAGTTTGAAAAAATAGTTTTACTACTTCGAACATAATTTAAGTAATCAATAGCAATAGGTTGTGGTTAATTTATTTAAACAAGTTAACTATTTAGCTAAATGAAAAAGGATGCATTAAGCTGCATCCTTTACCTTTATATTTTACGTAAAATTATTTTTTGGATTATGAATTAACTGCGCGCAATTTATCAATCATTTCTTTTGAAACTTCTTCGCCGTCTACGCCATAAGCACCTAATAGGATTCCTTTATCACCTTGAGATGTCTTAATAGCATACAAAATTGAACTGTCTGCAGGATTACTCGCTCCTTCAAATCTAAAAGTTTGTACGACCTCAAACTCATCGATGGTGTAGCTATTGCTAGATTTATGATCTATAATTTTATTATTATTTAATTCAAATTCTGTGGTGTATCCCTCTTCTTTTAAAGAATTCATTTGTTGTGATAAGGTATCTAAGTGATGCATGGCTCTTTGATTTTAAATGAAATTTAAAGGTACCCATTGTACGTTGTCTATCGCGTTAAAAAGCTGTCAATTCTTTATAGTAAAAGGTTAAAACTATAATAAAACTAATACTATCTATAACTAATATTCGTGAGGCAGGTTTTAGTAATTTGGTAATAAATTATTTTCGAACCGATTTTATATGTCTTAAGTCTTAATATTTCTCCCAAAAATTATGTCGAATGTAGCGTATCCGTTAATCTTTTCTAAAAGCTAGCTAAAGCAATACGTTATAAATTTTTACTTAGGTTATAATCTTTTAACTTTAGTTGAAAATTAGAATACTAAGCATATGAATAAAAGTATATTGTTAAAAAACAGGCCAGAGGGGAAACCTGCATTATCAGATTTTGAGTTTGTCGAAATAGATAAACCTAACCCAAAAGATGGAGAAGTATTATTAAAAGCAAAGTATGTATCTGTAGATCCTTATCTAAGAGGTAGAATGCGTGATGTGAAATCATATATCGAACCTTTTAAGTTAAATGAACCCGTAGAGTCTGGAATCATAGCAGAAGTTATTTCTTCAAAAAACTCAAATTTTGAAGAGGGTGAGTTTGTCAATGGGATGCTTCAATGGAAAAATTATCAAATATCCACAGGTACAGGTCTCAATAAAGTAGATAAAGATATGGCACCTTTAACGGCTTATCTTGGTGTGTTAGGATTAACGGGTATCACAGCATACTTGGGTTTAGAAAAAATAGGAAAACTTAAAGAAGGTGAGACATTGGTAGTCTCAGGTGCATCAGGAGCGGTGGGAAGTATCGTTGGACAAATAGGAAAAATCAAAGGATGTAAAGTAATTGGAATCGCAGGCAGTGATGATAAAATCAAAACCATGCTAGATAAGTTTGGGTTTGATAATGGCATCAATTATAAAACTACCAACTCAATGCCTGATGCTTTAAAGAAATATTGTCCAGAAGGTATCGATGTGTACTTTGATAATGTTGGAGGTGAAATTCTTGATGCTGTTATGCAACATATAAATAAGTATGGTAGAGTAATAAATTGTGGAGCTATTTCTATTTATAATGAAAGTAAACCCCCAACTGGACCTCGCCACGAAGGCACGTTAATAAAAAATAGCGTTCTTATGCAAGGATTTACCGTTAGGGATTACGTCAAAGAGTTTGGACCTGCCATAAATCAATTATCAACATGGTTGAACGAAGGTAAAATAACCTATTCTGAAACTGTAGTACAAGGTTTTGATCAGATACCACAAGCATTTTTAGATCTATTCGATGGTAAGAATGAAGGGAAAATGCTAGTTCAAGTATATTAATTATCCCTTTTGAAAACTATGCTCAAAAAACATGTAACCAAGCTCATTACATTTTTCTTGCTTCTAGTTGCAGCGGGTTCTTATATTTTTATACCTGAAGCAGCTAATTTTTTTGATGAATCTTGGCGTGTTTTATCTAGTGGTGATCATGATGAAATAAACTCATGGATTACTGGCTTTGGTTGGTTAGGACCTATTATCCTAATAGTTGCAATGATTTTGCAAATGTTCTTAATTATAATACCTTCCATCGTATTGATGATTGTTTCAGTTATTGCTTACGGACCTTTCTGGGGCAGTGTCTTGATATACAGTAGTATTTTAGTGGCATCTACAGTTGGTTTTTATGTGGGTAAATATTTTACTCGTTTTATAACAGTTTCAATAGTGGGTGAAAATACCAATAATACAGTTCAAAAATTTATGAGAAAGTTTGGATTTTGGACGATAATTATTACACGGCTAAATCCCTTTTTATCTAATGATGCAATTAGTTTTGTAGCTGGAATTTTAAATATAAATTATTTTAGATTTGTAGGTGCTACCTTAGTTGGTATTACTCCACTGGTTATACTAATAGCATATACTGGGGGTTATGTGGACAAATTAAAGACGGTATTACTTTGGATTTCTATTAGTAGCATAATTGTATTTGCAGGATATATTTTATACACTAAACTTAAATCAAAAAAATCCGTAGTTTAATGATTAAACTACGGATTTTGTATTGCATGCTACAAAACTGCATCTAATTTTCTTGTTCGGTTGGCATAATATAAACATCATTAATATTTGCTCTCTTAGGTTGTGCTATGGCGTAATGAATAGCTTCAGCAATATCCTCGGGCTCAAGGGTAGTCACTTTTTTAATCATGGGAGCCATTTCTTCTTTAATTTCTTCATCCGTAATAGTATCAGTCAGCTCTGTGTCTACAAAACCAGGTTCAATCGAGGTTACGTTAATTCCGTATGTAGGCGCTAACTCTTGTCTTAAACCTTCAGAAAACATTTTAACAGCGGCTTTTGTAGCGCAGTAAATAGCACCGCCAGCGTAATATTTTCGAGCGGCACTTGAAGAAATATTTATGATGTGACCGCTCTTTTGTTTCATCATTGTAGGAAGCACCGCAGCAACACCATTAGTAACACCTTTTATATTGACATCAATCATTTTGTCCCATTCGTCTGTATGTAAATTTTTGACATATGAAAGAGGCATTAATCCTGCATTATTAATAATAACATCAATAGTGTTATAATGTTTTAAAGTCTCATCGACAATTTTTTTATAATCTTCCTTTTTAGTTACATCACCTGTAACTACAAGAGCTTGGTTGCCTTTAGCTTCAATTTTATTTTTTAATTCTTCTAAGCGATCAGACCTTCTAGCAGTTAACACTACTTTTGCACCTTCTTTTGCCAATTTGATGGCGGTTGCTTCTCCAATTCCACTTGATGCACCAGTTACGATTACAACTTTATCTTTAATATTCATAACAATAATTTTTTTAAGTCCATATAAAGTATATGAACATGATTTCTCTTTTTAATAAAGTTACACTTATCCAGAGATGGATAAAAATTTAAGAATCAAGTTTAGCGGGAGTTTAACGCTAATCAATAGTCTTGTTAAAATTATTTGAATTTGAAGAGGTATTTTTCTTGTATTAACATTGAATAGAAAAGCTTTTTTTGAATAAAGCGTACCAATTTGATAGTTCAATTGCTATTGAAAACTTGGTTTAATAGGGTATTGTGCCTATAATTATTGAGGCTATAGGGTTGAATATATTTCTTGTTATTTCATGATTATGATACTCCAATTTTATGTAAAAGTACTCTTGATTTTTTAATCAGTAACAGGAGGTTAAATTTGTGAAATATTTGATTCTATGCCCAAAAGAAAGGTAGAGCCCGTTGATAAATCGGCAATTTTATTTATAAATTTTAAATATCCAAGTTTTCAATTTATTGCAACATTTCTAGGATTTTAAACATAATTGTATAAGAATTAGAGGATAAAGAACTGCCACTGTATATTGCTAATAACAAAAGCTGTAAACTATTGCGAATTTTCAATAGTTTACAGCTTTTATTGTAAGTAAGGTTTTCCTAATTTAAAGGAAAAAAAGAATTACTAAGTAAGACCAAAAGCCTTTTTTACAGTAGTTACATAGTCTAATTTTTCCCAAGTAAATAATTCGACTTCCTTTTCAATTTTACCAGAGTAAGGGCTTTCAAAAACTTTGGTGACCATTTTGGGTTCTTTTCCCATATGTCCATAGGCTGCAGTTTCAGAATAGATAGGATTACGTAATTTTAAACGAGATTCGATAGCAGCAGGACGCATATCAAAAATATTCTTAACCTGTGCTGCTATTTGACCATCTGTAAGTTCCAAAGAGCTTGTTCCATATGTATCTATAAAAATAGACGTAGGCTCTACAACACCGATCGCGTACGATACTTGTACTAAGATCTCGTTAGCGACTCCAGCTGCTACTAGGTTTTTGGCAATATGTCTAGCTGCATATGCTGCAGATCTATCTACTTTACTCGGGTCTTTACCAGAAAACGCTCCACCACCATGAGCTCCTTTTCCGCCGTAAGTATCTACTATAATTTTACGACCTGTAAGACCAGTGTCTCCATGAGGCCCGCCGATAACAAATTTTCCGGTAGGGTTGATATGATAAGTGATTTCGCTATTGAACAAATCTTGCACATATTGTGGGAGCTGTTTTTTTACGCGAGGAATTAAGATATCGATAATATCTTTTTTAATTTTTGCCAACATTACCTCGTCGTTACTGTCAAAATCATCATGCTGAGTCGAAACTACAATTGCTACAATACGTTGAGGAGTATTATCATCACTATATTCAATGGTAACCTGACTTTTAGAATCTGGTCTTAGATATGCAATTTCTTTACCTTCTCTTCGTAGTTGTGCTAACTCAATCAATATTTTGTGTGAAATATCAAGTGCTAAGGGCATATAATTTGAAGTCTCATTGGTTGCATACCCAAACATCATACCTTGATCACCAGCACCTTGTTCTTCTTTAGAATCGCGATCAACACCCTGATTTATATCTTGTGATTGTTCATGAATTAACGAAATAACACCACAAGAATCACCGCTAAACTGATAAGCACCTTTTGTATAACCAATTTTGTTGATCACATCACGAGCAATTTGTTGAACATCAAGATACGTTTGTGATTTTACTTCTCCAGCCAGTACAACTTGACCAGTTGTAACGAGTGTCTCACAAGCAACTTTTGAATTTTCATCAAAAGCTAAAAAATTATCTAATAAAGCATCACTAATTTGATCTGCTACCTTATCTGGATGTCCTTCAGAAACACTTTCTGAGGTAAATAAATATGCCATTTAAAAATTGTTTAATGGGAAGATTTTAAAGCGATTGCTCAAAAAACATATATCAACGAATGTATGGTTGATAACTGCTTTAGCATATTTTGCTTAATCAAAATAAATTGATCTTAAAGGGTTGCAATCAGTCAAATCTTTCCCTGCTAATAATGCCGGCAAAGTTATAAAAAATGATTAGACCCGAAAGTATTTAACGTATCATTAATTTTTATAGGAGTATAGCATAAACAAAATGATACAGACCCTGTGATTTCTCATAATAATTATTAGCTTTGTTATAAGTTTCTTATACATATTTAGTAAGTTATCAAGAAAGGTGGAGGGAGTAGACCCTATGAAACCTTAGCAACCCTTTATTTATAAAGAAGGTGCTAAATTCTATCCAAGCGCTTTAAGTGTTTTTTGGAATAGATAACATAAATCAATCACGTTCGATGTCCATTGATTTTCCTTTCTTCTTAATTTTCTTAGCTTCTGATTTCTTAAAATATTTTTAATCAGATTTTGTGCAATAGACTTAATTTAATTATCCAAAATTTAAATGCTTATAACGTATATAAATAGCTAGTGAAATGTTGCATAAGATTGATATAAATGATTTTATAAATAGTAAAGGTGTGAGGCTTCCCAATTTTAGCTTATCCTATCAAATTTTTGGACAATCTTTACAAACAGCTCCTATAGTTATGATTAATCATGCATTAACGGGTAATAGTAATGTGGCAGGGGATACTGGATGGTGGAGCGATCTAGTTGGAGAACATAGATCTATCGACACAACTCGATTTACAGTATTGTCTTTTAATATTCCTGGAAACGGTTATGGCGAAAAAACACCTTTTATGGTTGATGATTTTAATGCGTTAACAGCATATGACGTGGCTTCTGTGTTTTGTAAAGGGTTAGCGTTTTTAGGAGTTAAACAGCTATTTGCATTAATGGGAGGTTCCGTAGGTGGGGCTATAGCATGGGAGATGATAGCTCTACAGCCAAATTTTGTAAGGTATTTTATTCCCATAGCAACCGATTGGAAATCTACAAATTGGATTAAAGCAAATTGTAAAATTCAAGACCAAATTTTGATCAATTCAGTCAATCCTGTTCACGATGCAAGAGTACATGCAATGACATTATATAGAACTCCTGCCTCTCTTAAATATAAGTTCCCAAAGACTAATAATTATTATGATGAAAAGAATACGGTCGAGGCTTGGTTGTTACATCATGGTAAAGAGTTAAATGCCAGATTTAGTTTATCTGCATACAAATTATTAAACTATATTTTATCCTCTATCGATATAACCCGAGGCCAAAATAATTTTGAATCTATACTAGCACCTTTTACTGGGAATATTCTGATAATTAGTATTAAATCGGATATGTTTTTTACGCTAGAAGAAGATCTAGAAACAGTTGCTAGATTAAGAAAATTGAATAAAAACATCACGCATTATATCATTGATTCTATACATGGGCATGATGCTTTTTTAATAGAGTTTAAAAAATTAAATGCATGCTTACAAAGTATTTTTACAAAAGGTGTGTAAATACGTGCTTTATTACTTTAGTAGGAGTGATACTAAACGAAAGAAATATTTAAGTCTAAGTAGTAATCGAAGTTATATAAAACGTAATTAGAAAGTACAGCATTATAGGTTGTAATATTATTAGAATTGAATATAAGTTGGTAGCCTATCAATTTTTTTAAGAGAAAGATGAAATAAGTACTTTACAATAGTGTATAGTTAGAAGAAAGATATTTTTAAAAACATTATTTATATGTTTTTAAGGTTTGTTGTTATACTAGGAGATAGTTGTAGCCAAGCTGCAATTTTGGATTAGTAGAAAGAGGAGAATAAGAGTAACTTTGATACTCAAAAAAAAATATAATCAGGGTGATCCCCTTTAAACTTAAAATATGAAGATACAATTAAAGCGATTAAATGAAGATTATCATTTTGAATTGCAAAATGAACGAGGGCATATAACGTATATCGATAATAAGGCAGCAACTGGAGGACATGATCTAGCACCAAGTCCAATGGAATATGTACTAATGGGTGTCGCAGGATGTAGTGCGATTGATGTAATTTCTATTCTCAAAAAACAACGACAAGACATAACTTCTTATAGTGCCGAGGTAGAAGGGATAAGAGAGAAAATAGGAGGCGCCTCTCCCTTTAAAAAAATAATAGTAACCGTTTTCCTAGAAGGAGATATAGATCCTGCAAAGGCAAAACGCGCAGCTCAATTGTCCTTTGAAAAATATTGTTCAGTTTCAAAAACATTAGAGCCTACGGCCAGTATTATTTATAAAACAATTCTCAATAAAAAAGAGGTATGAAAGTAAGATCTGACAATTTTGAAACCCATGCGGTACGCATACAAAATGAAAAAACACAATTTGCTGAACATTCGACACCGCTCTATTTAACTTCAGGTTTCGTATTTGATAATTCTGAAGAAATGCGAGCAGCTTTTGCCGAAGAAAAAGAACGGAACCTTTATAGTCGATTTAGTAATCCTAACACATCAGAATTTGTAGCCAAAATGTGCAAACTAGAGGGTGCCGAAGATGGTTTTGCTTTTGCAACTGGGATGTCGGCAGTTTTTTCAACCTTTGCAGCATTGTTAAGTAGTGGGGATCACATTGTCTCATCACGATCTGTCTTTGGATCTACACACACCTTGTTCACCAAATATTTTCCAAAGTGGAATATAGAAACAAGTTATTTTAACATTGATAACATAGCACATATAGAATCCTTAATTCTGCCTAATACCAAGGTGTTATATGCTGAAACACCAACAAATCCAGGTGTTGACATTGTAGATTTAGAATTACTTGCAGAAATAGCCCAAAAACATAAGCTGCTATTGATTATTGATAATTGTTTTGCGACACCTTATCTGCAGCAGCCTATAAAATTTGGTGCAGATTTGGTAATACACTCGGCTACCAAATTGATTGATGGTCAGGGTCGTGTATTAGGAGGTGTTACGGTGGGTCGCAAAGAATTAATTCGGGAGATTTATTTGTTTTCACGTAATACAGGTCCGTCCTTATCACCTTTCAATGCTTGGATTCTATCCAAAAGTTTAGAAACCTTGGCAATTCGCGTCGAAAAGCACTGTCAAAATGCATATAAATTAGCTAAGTTTCTAGAACAACATTCCAATGTTAATTGGGTAAAATATCCCTTTTTACCCTCCCATCCAGCATTTAAAATCGCTAAGAAACAGATGCTTTTGGGCGGTAATATTATTTCTTTTGAAGTAAAAGGAGGGGTACATGGCGGTAAAACTTTTTTTGATGCCATCCAACTATGTTCGTTATCAGCTAATTTGGGAGATACTCGAACGATTGTGACACATCCGGCTTCAACAACGCACAGTAAATTAGCGCAAGAAGATAAAGTTGCAGTTGGAATTACCGATGGTTTAGTACGTTGCTCTGTAGGATTGGAGCATATCGATGATATCATAGGAGATATTGAACAAGCATTATCAGCAATAAAAAAAGGTTGAGTCCTGCTCAACCTTTTCTAAGTATTATCATTATATTTTTATTTGCGTTCTAAGGTATAGATTGCTTTTCCCTCAGTTTTTATTTCAATATCTTGAATAAAAAATGTTCGAAGAATTGAAACTTCGAACTTAAGAGAAGTCTCGTTAAGTGTTAAGATAGTAGCAATATCTGTTTGATCTAATGCTTCATTAGTAATAGTGAGTTTATCCCCTTCTAATTTCCAAGAACCTGTTAAAAAATAGTCTTCTCCTGAAACTTCTTGGGTAATCGCAGGGATACCATTTGAAGAAATTTCTAAAGCAGTATCAAAACTACCGTCGCTAACAAGAGTATTAGGATTTTCGGAAAAAGAGATTATGCTAGAAAAATTTTTACCAGTAGCGGTAAAATCTGTAATCACAGATTCGCCAGCTGCTTCTAACGTACTTTTACCTTTAGGAATTTCAAAATTTGTTAGATCCCAATCTCCTGTGATAAGGGAGGTAGATGATTCTGATTGAGAATTCCCATCGTCTTTACTACAAGTGATAAAAGTAAGTGCTGCCAATAAGACAAGTAAATAAGTTGATTTTTTCATGATTTTTTTTTGAGAGCGCCAAAGTTAGAATAATTTTCTTGTTTTCTATAAACTATAGAATAAGTGCGAAAATTAATTTTTAATTCTTTCTTAAAAAAGTTTAAATAAAATACCTTACTTTTGTTACCCTACTAATCCTATAGGGTAATAGATTTAATTAAAAAAGATGATTTTAGACCAGATGATATTAGAGAAAGTAGCTACAAAAAAGACTACGTATCAAAAGGATAGTGTTTCAGAATCTCCAGTCCGAAGTATTGCAAAAGCAATAAGCTGGAGAATTATCGGGACCTTAGATACCTTATTAATTTCATATGTATTGACTGGTGAACTTATACTTGCTACATCTATTGCCTCGGTGGATTTTGTAACCAAAATGATTTTATATTTTTTCCATGAGCGGTTATGGAACTTAATAAAATGGGGTAAATGAATTTTACCATTACGTATCAATAGTTAAAGTTGATTAGGAAAAGTTAAGAAAAATTAGAAGCATGAAATTTACAGATAATGAATTGTTAGCATTAAATACGACTCTCAAGAATAAAACGCCTTTGGAGGTGGCGCAATGGGCGGTGAATCATGCAGAGCGTCCAGTTGTAACCACAAATTTTAGACCTTATGAGGCTTCTATTTTATATATATGTGCGCTATCAAAATCGGATATACCAGTAATCTGGTGTGATTCAGGGTATAATACACCACAAACGTATCTACATGCAGAACAAGTTATTGCACAATTGAATTTACATGTAAAATTATATGTGCCAAAACAAACAGCAGCACATCGTGATGTGGTTTTGGGTGTGCCAGAAATCGACGATCCAAAGCATAGACTGTTTACAGAACAAGTAAAGCTAGAACCATTTAAACGAGCGATGGGTGAGCATTCTCCAGATGTTTGGTTTACAAATTTACGCAAAGGTCAAACTGCTTTAAGGGATACCTTAGATATTCTAAGTTATGGGGCAGATGGAGTGCTTAAGGTAAGTCCTTTTTATCATTATAGTGATGCAGAGTTAGATGTCTACCTTTCAGAAAATCAATTGCCTAATGAATTTAAGTATTTTGACCCAACTAAGGTATTAGATAATAGAGAATGCGGAATACATACCAACTAACCAAGAAAAGAACAAATCAACCATGCAGGTATTAGTAAAAAACACAATCCAAAAAAAGACAAATAAAAGCACAGGATTAGAAGCTGCTCATCTAGAGAGTGAAGCGATTTATATATTTAGAGAAGTAGTAGCTCAGTTTGAAAAACCAGTACTGCTTTTCTCTGGAGGAAAAGACTCTATTACCCTGGTTCGTTTGGCACAAAAAGCTTTCTATCCAGCAAAAATTCCTTTCCCTTTACTTCATATCGATACAGGGCATAATTTTCCCGAAACTATCGAATTTAGAGATAAATTGGTAAAAGAGTTGGGTGTCGAACTTATTGTGCGCAATGTGCAAGATGCAATTGATCAAGGTAAGGTAGTTGAAGAAAAAGGAAAGTACGCAAGTCGCAATAGTTTGCAAACTACTACGCTTCTTGACGCTTTGGAAGAATTTAAATTTGATGCAGCTATTGGGGGAGCACGTCGTGACGAAGAAAAAGCTCGTGCCAAAGAACGAATATTTTCTGTTCGAGATGATTTTGGACAATGGGACGAGAAGAATCAACGTCCAGAATTGTTTGATCACTTAAATGGAAAAATTGATCTAGGTCAAAATGTTCGTGTGTTTCCAATTAGCAACTGGACAGAGTTAGATGTTTGGAGTTATATAGAAGAGGAAGCTATTGAAATTCCATCTATATATTTTGCACACAAGCGTAAAACTTTTCTTAGAGATGGTATGATTTGGTCAGCAGAGGATGCAGTTGTATATCGCGAAGAAAATGAAAAAGTAGAAGAGCGTATGGTGCGTTTTAGAACTGTGGGTGATATGTCCTGTACGGCAGCAGTGCTTTCTGACGCAGTATCAATACAAAAAGTAGTAGCAGAGATTAGAGAATCTAAAATCTCTGAACGTGGTGCACGAATTGATGATAAACGTTCTGAAGCAGCGATGGAAAAGCGCAAACAACAAGGGTATTTTTAAGCCGAGGTAAAATTCTTCAACAGAGAAAGAAAAAAGGTCATTATTAAAAACAAAAGCTCAGTAGAGCCAAATTATATAAAGCTATGGATGTATTAAAAATAGCGACAGCTGGTAGTGTCGATGACGGCAAAAGTACTTTGATCGGGAGAATCCTGTATGATACAAAATCTTTAACCACAGATAAGCTCGAAGCTATTGAAACCAAAAGTAAAGCGAATGGTTTTGATTATCTAGATTTCTCATTGGCTACTGATGGATTAGTAGCAGAGCGAGAGCAGGGAATAACTATTGATGTAGCTCATATCTATTTTTCGACCCCCAAGAAAAGTTATATAATCGCAGATACACCAGGTCATATCGAATATACACGTAATATGGTTACAGGAGCTTCAACATCTCAAGCTTCAATCATTTTGGTAGATGCAAGAAAAGGAGTAATTGAACAAACATATAGGCATTTTTTTATTAATAATTTGCTGCGAGTTAAGGATATCATTGTAGCTATCAATAAAATGGATTTGGTAGACTTTGCAGAAGAAACATATAATGCTGTAAAAGCGGATTTTCAAAAATTAATTGAAAAAAGTTCGTATACCGAACAAAATATTACATTCATTCCTGTAAGTGCGTTACAAGGAGACAATGTAGTTCAAAAATCCAAACGTACTCCTTGGTACACTGGAGAAACGTTGTTAGAACATCTAGAAGCTTTAGATGCTCAGGATCTTTATGAAGCGTCTCAAGTACGTTTCCCTGTACAAACAGTAATTCGTCCCAAAAAAGACGAGTTTCATGATTTTAGAGGGTATGCAGGTAAATTGTACGGAGGAGATCTTTCTGTAGGTGATGTAATAACAGTATTACCATCGCTAACAACCTCAAAAGTCAAAGAAATTCACTTTTTTGATAAACAGTTTGATACTGCCAGTCGAGGGAGCTCTTTTGTACTAACACTTGTTGATGATGTAAATGTGAGTCGCGGGGATATGATAGTTAAATCTTCAGAAAAGCCAAAGGTTGCAAAGCAACTTACCGCTACCGTATGCTGGATGGATAGCAAAAACTTAGTTGCCAGAACAAATTATTTTATTCAAAGTGGGAGTAACAGAGTTCTTTCAAAAATAAAAGAAATTCAGGGTAGCGTAGCAACAGATTTTTCAGAGATCGATACGTCAATAAAGGAACTACGACTCAATGAAATTGGAAAGGTAGTGGTACAATTAAGTAAGCCTTTAGCATTTGATTCGTATAAGGATAATAAAGCTTCGGGGTCTTTTATATTAATCGATGCGCAAACCAATACCACTGCTGGTGTTGGGTTTATAGAATAAGTTAGTGCAGTCGATTATCAACCTATTTTAGCTAGTTTTTTAAAGTGATATAAGCATACACAAAAGTCATAGGTATGTTTATTCTAAAGAAATATATTTATAAAGATGCAAAGTTTTAGAACCGAAATTGAGAATCCAGTAGTTGAAAAGGATATAATAGAGTTAGCTAAGAAAATTGAACTTTTCAAAAAGGGCAAGGTTGATGAAGAGAAGTTTAGAAGTCTTCGATTAGCGAGAGGCGTTTATGGACAACGACAAGAAGGGGTTCAAATGATTCGTATTAAACTGCCCTATGGCAAAGTTAAATCTAATCAGCTCAGAAAAATTAGTGATGTATCAGACGAATATTCGCGAGGACGTTTGCACATTACCACGCGACAAGATATTCAGATCCATTACGTAGATCTTGATCGTACTCCAGAACTGTGGGCAGCCTTGGAGCAGGATGATATAACACTTAGAGAGGCCTGTGGTAATACTGTTCGTAATGTGACAGCATCAGAGACTGCAGGTATTGATCCAGATGAACCTTTTGATGTTTCTCCATATGCGCACGCGGTCTTTCAACATTTTCTTAGAAATCCTATCAGTCAAGAAATGGGTCGTAAATTTAAAGTTTCATTTTCTGGAACAGACCAAGATACGGGACTTTCTTACATGCATGACTTAGGCTTTATAGCCAAAATTCAAGATGGTATTAGAGGGTTTAAAGTCATGCTAGGTGGTGGATTAGGTTCTCAACCCCGACATGCAGATGTGTTTTATGATTTTTTGGCTGCAAATAAAATTATTCCCCTGATGGAAGGGGTGGTTCGAATTTTTGATCGTCATGGCGAAAGAAAAAGTAGAGCCAAGGCACGTATGAAATTTCTAATTAAAGATATTGGTATAGAGGCCTTTAGGACGTTGGTTGAAGAAGAACAACTAGCAATTCCTGAAAAAAGTATAGAAATAGATGCTGGTGCTTATAAGATATCGGTGCCCAAAAATATTACAGCTCCCTCAGTTGAGATTAAAGACCTAACAGCGTTTGAATTATGGAAGTCAACCAATGTAATTCCGCAAAAGCAAGAAGGATATGTAGCTATTGGTATTAAAGTGCTTTTAGGAGATTTTTATACAGATAAAGCACGGTTGTTAGCCGACTTAATAGACAAATATGCGGCAGGCGAATTGCGATTGTCTCTGCGGCAAAATATCTTAATTCCGCACGTACGAAAAGACTTAATTCCTGTAGTTTATACGATTTTAAAAAAATTAGGTTTTGCAGCTCCAGGGTATAACAAAGCTATTGATATAACTGCGTGTCCGGGAACAGATACATGCAATTTGGGGATTGCAAGTAGTACAGGAATCGCAGAGGAGCTAGAGCGAATTATCAAAATAGAATATCCACAATATCTTAAAAAAGATGACATGGTTATCAAGATAAGTGGGTGTATGAATGCATGTGGTCAACATAATATGGCCAATATTGGATTTCAAGGAATGTCTATACGTACCAAAGAAAAATTAGTTGCTCCAGCTTTACAAGTGCTTTTAGGAGGAGGTAATATAGGTAATGGTAACGGACGTTTTGCCGATAAAGTTGTAAAAGTACCTAGTAGAAGAGGACCAGAAGCGCTACGCAGAATCTTGGATGATTTTGAAGCCAATAGTAATGGAAATTCTTTTATGAAGTACTATGAGAAAAATGGAGAGAAATACTTTTACGAACTATTAAAAGATTTATCATCAATTGACAATTTAACACAAGAAGATTTTATCGATTGGGGTAATGAACAAAAATATGTCAAAGAAATTGGAATTGGTGAATGTGCCGGTGTTGTTATCGATTTAATAGAAACCTTATTTCTAGAGAGCGAAGAGAAATTAGAAAATGCAATCGAGTCTCTTTATAGCAACGTGTATTCTGATGCTATTTATCACGCATACAGTGCTTTGGTAAATTCGGCAAAAGCATTGCTTCTATCAGAAAATAAAAAAACAAACACCCATACAGGGATTATAAGTCAATTTGACCAAGAGTTCATAGTGACTGGTCGAATCAAATTGAAAAGCACATTTTCAACCTTGGCATATAAAATAAAAAACAACGCTCCTAGCAAAACATTTGCTTTGGCCTATATAGCAGAAACCGAAAATTTTATAGCAAAAGCAAGAAGCTTTAGAACAGCGGCAATAAATGCTTAATATTTACGCAAGAGTGGTATGAGGATACAGGCAATAGATTACAATCAAAATGATCAAATAGGAATGCTAACCGTAGTTGGTGCAGGACCAGGAGATCCAGAGCTTATAACCGTAAAGGCCATAAGAGCATTATCCACCGCAGATGTAATTTTGTATGATGCTTTAGTAAATGAAGTACTGTTAGAATATGCTCCTAAAAAAGCTGAAAAAATTTTTGTAGGAAAACGTAAGGGATGCTATGCATATCAGCAAGAACAGATCAATTCATTGATTGTATATAAGGCAAAACTAGGATTGCACGTGATCCGTCTCAAAGGGGGAGATCCTTTTGTTTTTGGGCGGGGATCCGAAGAAATTGATGAAGCAAAAAGCCATGGTATTAAAACAGCTATTGTGCCAGGGATCTCATCAGCAATAGCTGTTCCGGCCTATCAAGGTATTCCTCTTACAAAGCGAGGTGTAGCAGAAAGTTTTTGGGTGATTACTGGAACTACTAGGACCCATAGAGTATCTAGCGATATTGAGATAGCAGCTCAATCCGATGCAACCGTGGTAATTTTAATGGGGATGAGTAAGTTAAGTGAAATAGTTGCTATCTTTGCTGCCCAAAATAAAACTAAGATACCAGTTGCTATTATACAAAATGGTACAACGCTACAAGAAGAATTTGTAACAGGAACTATTGATACTATAGAACAACTTGTCAAAGAGAAAAAACTTACTTCTCCTGCAATCATTGTAATAGGAGAAGTAGTGGCTCAAAAAAGTATATTGTCTGTGAGAAATAAGGTGTTGCAAAACATTAAAGCAAACGAACTGTATAGTAATATTTTAGGTTAGGGATTAGAGTAAAAAAAATGAAGAACGAAGATGTGATAAAAGAAAGTGAAATGCTCTCAACACGAAATAATCTGTATCCCATTTTCCTTAAAGTTAGGGATTTAGAGGTTTTAATAGTTGGGGGAGGAAATGTAGCTTTAGAAAAGTTGAGTTTTCTTTTAAAATCAAGTCCCAATGCCAAAGTGACTATGATTTCTCCAATGTTTAGAGAAGCGACTGCTAAACTTGCAAATAGCTATGGTGTTACTTTGCTATTGAAACAGTATAAAAAACGGTATTTAAAAGGTAAGCATATTGTAATAGCAACGACAGATAAACCAGAGGTTAATACTAGCATATATAGACATTGTAGAAAAAGATCTATATTAGTAAATGTAGCAGATAATCCTCCTTACTGTGATTTTTATATGGGAGGTATTGTAACCAAAGGTAATGTAAAGGTAGCAATCTCTACAAATGGTCAATCGCCAACGACAGCAAAAAGGTTACGACAATTTTTTGAGGAAGTGCTTCCCGAAAATGTTGATGATTTAGTGCAGAATTTAAACGAATACAGGAAAACAATACAAGGTGATTTTGAACAGAAAGTTGAAATTTTAAATGAATTCACCAAAGGATTAATAGGAAAAAAAGAAGTTAAAAATGATCAAAACTGACATATTAATAATTGGAGCCGGACCTACAGGCTTATTTACAGTCTTTGAGGCAGGATTACTAAAGTTGAAAACGCATTTAATAGATGCATTACCACAACCAGGAGGACAATGTTCTGAAATTTATCCAAAAAAGCCGATTTACGATATCCCAGGATTTCCAGAAATTTTGGCAGGGGATCTGGTTAATAATTTGATGGAGCAAATTAAGCCTTTTGAGCCTGGTTTTACCTTGGGAGAACGAGCACAAAC
Organism: Aquimarina rhodophyticola; assembly: GCF_042434915.1. Lineage (GTDB taxonomy): Bacteria > Bacteroidota > Bacteroidia > Flavobacteriales > Flavobacteriaceae > Aquimarina. The sequence continues at coordinate 2,453,850 of NZ_CP170198.1, read as the reverse complement.
TATTGAGAAGCTTGAGGATGATACTTTTGTTGTAACTACAAATAAAGGAACAAAACATAATGCACCAGTAATTGCTATTGCAGGAGGTTTAGGCTCTTTTGAACCCCGCAAACCTCCAATTCCTAATATTGACTTATACGAAGATAAAGGAGTAGCTTATATTATACGAGATCCAGAAGTGTATCGCGATAAACGAGTGGTTATAGCAGGTGGAGGAGATTCAGCTTTAGATTGGTCAATATTCTTAGCAGACGTTGCTAGTGAAGTTACTTTGGTTCATAGACGCAATGAGTTTAGAGGAGCGCTCGATTCTGTAGAGCGTGTTGCCGAATTGTCAAAATTAGGTAAAGTGAATTTAATTACAGAAGCCGAAGTAAAAGAATTAGAAGGTGATGATGCATTATCTGCGGTTAAAATTCATCACAAAACCGAAGGAGATATCCATTTTGAAACAGATTATTTTATTCCTCTTTTCGGACTTTCTCCAAAATTAGGTCCGATTGCCGATTGGGGATTAGAAATCGAAAAAAATGCTATAAAAGTTGATAACTCGTATGATTATCAGACAAATATCCCTGGCATTTATGCCATAGGTGATGTAAATACTTATAAGGGCAAGCTTAAACTAATACTTTCTGGTTTTCACGAAGCAGCGATAATGTGTCAAAGCGCTTATCAGCGAATATTTCCAAACAAAAAATATGTTATGAAATATACAACTGTAGGCGGTGTAGAAGGCTTTGATGGTACAAAAAAAGAAGCTAAAAAAGAAGTAGTTAAATCTATCAATTAGTTAGATATACATTCTAATAAATCGAAAAGAAGGATTCTAAACTAGAATCCTTCTTTTGTAGTATCTTTGAGGTAGAAATTATTATATTTTTGTTAGAACTTACTAGTAGATGTCAGATATAACCATCAAAATAAAAGATAGAGAAGGTGTCGTACACGAAGTACAAGCTCCTACTGATATGGCAATGAATATTATGGAAGTTTGTAAGGCATACGAATTGCCCGTAGAAGGAACTTGTGGGGGTATGGCCATGTGTGCCTCTTGTCAATGTTATATTTTATCAGATCATACATTACCAGAAATGGGCTATGATGAAGATATGATGCTTGCCGAAGCTTTTTATGTAGAGGATAATAGTCGTCTAGGCTGCCAAATTCCTATTACCCAAGAGTTGGATGGTTTAGAAATAGAACTAGCCCCAGAATCTTAAGTACAAATCTATACACAATCGTACTATTTATATAGCGATTAAAAATAAAGTTGCATAACACAAAGCTATGTAGTTACTTTGTGTTAATAAAATCGATAATAACTATCGACTAGTTCATAAATGTATTTAATGTTATCAAGAAAGGCGGAGGGAATAGACCCTGTGAAGCCTTAGCAACCCTTTATCTGTTAAAGAAGGTGCTACATTCTATCCCTTAGGGAATAGATAACTCAGATTTCCAGTATTGTATACTGTACTTTTCCTTTGTTTTTCTTGATATATGTAATAACCGTACAATTCGGTGTTATTATTTTACTGGTATTCAAAAATTTGATTTGAGTAAGAAAAGTTGTGTATGAGAAATATCAATGACATATTAAAGGAACGAATTTTAATTTTAGATGGCGCTATGGGTACAATGCTTCAGCGTTATAAATTTACAGAAGAAGATTTTAGAGGAGAACGTTTTAAAAATTGGCAGCATCCCTTATTTGGTAATAATGATGTGTTATCATTAACTCAACCCCAAGCTATCGCCGAGGTACATCGTAAATATTTTGATGCGGGCGCCGATATTGTAGAAACTAATACATTTTCTAGTACTACAATAGCAATGTCAGATTATTTCATGGAAGATTTAGTATATGAGCTAAATTTTGAATCTGCTCGTATAGCCAAAAAAGTCGCCAAAGAATACCTAGCAAAGGAGCCCTTAAAACCAAGATTCGTAGCGGGCAGTATAGGGCCGACTAATAAAACCGCAAGTATGTCTCCAGATGTAAATGATCCTGGCTATAGAGGAATTACTTTTGAAGAGCTTCGAGTTGCCTACAAACAACAAACAGAAGCTTTAATAGATGGAGGCGTTGATATATTACTTGTAGAAACAATTTTTGATACACTCAACGCAAAAGCAGCGTTGTTTGCTATCGAAGAAGTAAAAGAAGAACGTAGTCTAGAAATACCGATAATGGTAAGTGGCACTATTACAGATGCATCGGGTAGAACCCTGTCTGGACAAACAGCCGAAGCTTTTTTAATTTCAATTCGCCATATCCCTATGTTATCTGTTGGATTTAATTGTGCTCTGGGTGCATCACAATTACTACCGCATTTAGAAATTTTAGCTTCAAATACTACATTTGGAGTGTCGGCGCATCCCAATGCTGGTTTGCCAAATGCATTTGGCGAGTATGAGGAAACAGCAGAGCAAATGGGAATCCAAATTGAAGAATACTTTAAGAAAGGATTAGTCAATATTATTGGAGGTTGTTGCGGAACAACACCAGAGCATATAAAGGCCATAGCCAAAATAGCAGCAACTTACAAACCACGTACGGTACCTTCGATCAAAGCTTTTTAAAATTATGACTCAAAAAAATAGAATTTTACAATTATCTGGATTAGAACCACTTATTGTTACTGCGCAATCTAATTTTATTAATGTAGGAGAACGTACCAATGTTGCAGGATCAAAAAAGTTTTTGAAGTTAATAAAAGAAGCAAAGTTTGAAGAAGCTTTAGCTATTGCTCGTCATCAAGTAGAAGGGGGAGCACAAATCATAGATATCAATATGGACGATGGTCTTATCAATGGTAAGGAAGCTATGGTTAAATTTTTAAACCTTATTGTTGCAGAACCAGATATTTCTCGTGTTCCTATAATGATAGATAGTTCTAAGTGGGAAATTATTGAAGCAGGGTTACAAGTAGTACAAGGAAAATGTGTAGTAAACTCTATCAGCTTAAAAGAAGGGGAAGCAGAATTTATGCATCATGCCAAACTTATTAAACGCTACGGTGCAGCAGTCATTGTGATGGCATTTGATGAGGTTGGACAGGCTGATACTTACGAGCGACGTATACAAATCGCAAAACGATCCTACGATATTCTTGTAAACACGGTCCAATTCCCTCCAGAAGATATCATCTTTGATTTAAATATTTTTCCTGTAGCCACAGGTATGGATGAGCATAAGCGTAACGCTGTAGATTTTATTGATGCTACGGCTTGGGTAAAAGAAAATTTACAGTACTGCAGTGTAAGTGGAGGTGTAAGTAATGTATCGTTTTCGTTTAGAGGAAATAATCCCGTAAGAGAGGCAATGCATTCAGTTTTCTTATACCATGCTATTCAAGCAGGAATGAACATGGGGATAGTTAACCCAACCATGCTAGAAGTCTATGATAATATACCAACAGACCTATTAGAACACGTAGAAGATGTAATACTTAATCGTAGAGAAGATGCGACAGAGCGATTGTTAGATTTTGCAGAAACCGTTGTCGGCAAAACAAAGGAAAGTAAAGTCGATTTATCTTGGCGCAATGAATCAATACAAAATAGAATAACTAGAGCTTTAGTCAAAGGTATAGATCACTATATAATCGAAGATGTGGAGGCCGCAAGGCAATCGGTTGTAAAACCTATTGAGGTTATAGAAGGTCATTTAATGTCGGGAATGAATGTAGTTGGAGATCTTTTTGGGTCGGGTAAAATGTTTTTACCTCAAGTAGTAAAATCGGCTCGAGTAATGAAAAAAGCAGTAGCATATTTATTGCCCTATATCGAAGAAGAGAAACAAAAAAATCCACAGACCCAAAATTCATCTTCTGCTGGTAAAATCTTAATGGCTACTGTAAAAGGAGATGTTCATGATATTGGTAAAAACATCGTATCGGTTGTTCTTGCTTGTAATAATTATGAGATAATAGATCTGGGTGTCATGGTACCTCCAGAAAAAATTATTCAAATAGCCAAACAAGAAAACGTAGATATCATTGGGTTAAGCGGATTAATTACCCCTTCTTTAGATGAAATGGTATTTTTGGCTAAAGAAATGGAACGTCAAAACTTTACGGTCCCACTGCTTATAGGGGGAGCAACTACTAGCAAAGCTCATACAGCAGTAAAAATAGATCCACAATATTCGCATGCTGTTGTGCATGTAAATGACGCATCTCGTGCAGTTACTATAGTTGGAGATTTATTGAAAAAGGAAGTTGCACACCATTACAAAAAAAACATAAAGATCGATTATCAAGAATTTAGAACAAAATTTTTGAAGCGAACTGAGCATAAAGAATATTTGACATTATCAGAAGCTAGAAAAAACAAATTCCAGATAGATTGGGAAACCACACAAATAGTTAAACCCAATCAGCTCGGAATAAAAGTTATTACAAATTTTGAGTTGTCAAAATTGGAAGACTTTATAGATTGGACTCCATTTTTCAGAAGTTGGGAGCTACACGGTAAATTTCCCGATATTTTAACAGATCCTGTAGTTGGAAAACAAGCAAGAGATCTTTTTACCGAGGCCAAAGAAATGTTACGTAACCTTATCGATAATAAACTTATAACTGCAAAAGCAGTTTTTGGATTATTTGAAGGAACTACTGTCAATGAAGATGATATAGAGGTCAAAACTCCACAGGGAATTCTCACCTTTAGAACATTAAGGCAACAGCTTAAAAAGCATGCAGGCAAACCTAATTTTGCATTGGCAGATTTTATAGCTTCAAAAGAGAGTGGAGTTAAAGATTATATGGGTTGCTTTTGTGTAAGTACAGGTTTTGGTGCCGAAAAAATTGCAGAAGAATTCAAACAAAATTTAGATGATTATGGTTCTATAATGGTCAAAGCATTGGCCGATCGTTTGGCTGAAGCTTTTGCAGAGTATTTACATAAAGAAGTTAGAGTAAATTATTGGGGGTATGCAAGCGAAGAATCACTAGATAATGTTTCGTTGATTCAAGAAAAATACACAGGTATTAGACCTGCACCAGGATATCCAGCTTGTCCAGATCATTTAGAGAAAATCACCATTTGGGATCTTTTAAAGGTTAAAGAAACAATTGGTGTCGAACTTACCGAAAGCTTGGCTATGTGGCCTGCAGCTTCAGTTTCTGGCTATTACTTCGGTAATCCAGAAGCAAAATATTTTGGGCTTGGTAAAATTAAAAAAGATCAAGTCGAAGATTTTGCTAACAGAAAAAATATTACGCTCCACAAAGCGCTAAAGTGGTTGGCACCAAACATTATAGAGTAGGATTTTTTGATATAAATAATACGATAGCAAAGAGAGATGAAAGTAATAGACCATATTGAAAATGCCAAAGGAAAAACCCTATTTTCTTTTGAATTAATACCACCTCAAAAAGGAAGAAGTATACAAGAACTTTATAACAATATCGATCCATTAATGGAATTTGATCCTCCATTCATTGATGTGACCACCTCAAGAGAAGAGTTTATTTATATCGACAAAAAAGGATTATTAGATAAACGATTAACAAGAATGCGTCCTGGTACAGTAGGGATTTGTGCAGCAATTACTCACAAATACAATGTCGATACTATACCGCACGTGTTGTGTGGAGGGTTTACCAAAGAGGAAACAGAGTATTTATTAGTTGATTGTCATTATCTAGGTATTCATAATGTCATGGCTTTACGAGGCGATGCTATGAAAGAAGAACAGTATTTCTCTCCAATGCAGGGAGGACATCGTTATGCAAAAGAACTGGTATCACAGATTACAGCTATGAATCGGGGAAACTTTTTACATGAGGTTATAGAAACAGAGACTAATTCAGACTTTTGTATCGGGGTAGCTGGCTATCCCGAAAAGCACATTGAAGCTCCTTCATTTCAATCAGATTTGAGAAGATTAAAAGAGAAAGTCGATGCAGGAGCAGATTATGTAGTTACTCAGATGTTTTTTGACAATCAGCGATATTTTAATTTTGTTAAAGAAGCTAGAGCAGCCGGAATAGAAGTGCCTATTATTCCTGGTATAAAGCCAGTTTCTGTTAAAAAGCATCTTCAGTTATTACCTCAAGTCTTTAAATTAGATATGCCCGATGAGTTAGTCAAAGCAATAGAAAAATGTAAAACTAATACTCAGGTTCGCCAAGTAGGAGTAGATTTTGCTATTCAACAATCCAAAGAATTAATGCAGCATGGTGCACCTGTTTTGCACTATTACTCTATGGGTAAATCAGATAATATTAAACAAATAGCCGAAGCTATATTTTGAGTATTTGTCGAAATATATTAGTCTATACTAGATTAAAATTTGTGTAACATTTGGCGGTATACTACTTTAGCCACATGATACGATTAGTCATATTACTATTAGGCTTTTTCAATATTGTTGGCTATAGCCAAGATATTACTAGTATACCAATCGAACCGATAATTCCAAACAAAAAATCGTACAGTATTGATGTAAGCTCCTTTCAAGGTACTATACTCAAACATAATCCTGATATCTCACATCTTATAACAAGTCATCCTATAGGAGTGATTCTAGGGATTAACCGTAAAACCTATGGCGATAAAATATGGCAAAGACTGTATAATTACCCAGACTATGGAGTCTCCCTAGTGTATCAAGATTTAAAGAATCCATTTTTAGGCAATAGTATAGGTGCCTTTGCACATTACAACTTTTATTTTCTGAAGCGCTACCTGCAATTAAGAATAGCACAAGGTATTACCTATGCATCAAAACCTTACGATATTGATGATAATTATCGCAATATTGCCTATGGATCTCATATAATGAGTGCGAGTTATTTTTTACTGAATTATCGTTATCAAAATATTATTGATAAAATAGGTTTGCAAGTAGGTGTAGGGATTTTGCATTATTCTAATGGCAATTCTAAAGCACCTAATAAAAGCACAAATACTTTTTTTGCAACTATCGCCATGAATTATAATTTAAGTGAAGACACCCATACTTATATACCAAAGGAGTCAGGACTCATAAAAGGTTCAAAACCTATAGGATTTGGTTTTATGCTTAGCGGAGGATTTAATGAAAGTGATCTTGTAGGTTCTGGTAGATATCCATTTTTAACGTTAGGAGTGTTTGCCTCTAAACAATTAAATAAAAAAAGTACCGTGGTAATTGGTTCAGAATTATTTTTTTCGAAAGCGTTAGAACGATATATCGATTATAGAGCTGTTGGTGATTTTGATGATACTACTAATGGAAATGAAGATTCAAAACGTGCAGGTGCTTACATAGGTCATGAATTATTAATTAATAAATTAGCAATTATTTTAAATATTGGGTATTACTTTTATTATCCCTACGATTTTGAAGGGACAATGTATAATAGAGCTGGACTAAAATATAATTTTACATCTTCAATATTTGGTGCTATAACCGTACGCTCGCACGCTGCAAAGGCCGAAGCTATTGAATACTCAATTGGATATCGATTATAAAGTATGGGTGTTAGCAGAAATAATATAAAACATATTATATGCATTCTATTAATTTTAGGAATCATATCGGGATGTGATACAGAGAATGCACCTGATTGTTTTCAGCGAACAGGTACTATAGTAAAAAAAGAATTTTTCTTGGATAATTTTACAAAACTGCTAGTGGGTCCCAATATCGAGGTAATCCTTAAACAAGGAGATACAACTAAGGTAATTTTGGAGACTGGCGAGAATCTGATAAATGAAGTGTCTGCTATAGTACGTGATAGTCAGTTGGTTTTAGAAAACAACAATGACTGTAATTTTGTTAGAGATTTCAATCAAACAAAGGTGTTCATAACTATTGCCAATTTAACAGTGATTAGAAGCGCCACTCAATTTCCGATACGATCAGAAGGCGTATTAGATTTTGATAATTTGACTTTATTGTCAGAAGATGTGGGGTTTGCAGAGGGTAATACTACTGGAATTTTTGATCTTACACTAAACTCAAATAAATTAAATATTGTTGGCAATAATATTGCATCCTTTATAATTAAAGGTGCTGTTAGTAATTTGAGCGTTGGACTATACTCGGGTACTGGTCGATTTGATGGAGAACGTCTTAATGCAGATCATGTTTCTGTTTACCATCGTGGAGCTAATAAAATTCTTGTCAATCCTCAACTATCTTTGAAAGGAGAAATAAGAAGTACTGGGGATGTTATAAGTGTAAATAAGCCTAGAGAGGTCTTTGTTAAAGAGTTCTATACCGGGCGCCTTATTTTTCGGTAAAAAAACATGTGTAAATGTCGATTCTACTTGATGTAGGCAAATCTGTATAAGATATATTCTAGAGTAACTTATCAAGTTATTTTAGCCTACAAGAACTGAAATTATAAAAAACACATCCTCGATTATCAGAAAATTCTTATAAATTATGGTTTAGCCGTAATAACTTCATGGGGTTATATAATAAATTCTATTTTTTTTTATATAAATTTATATACCCCATCTACAGCTATTAAACCTACATTATAATGATTCAAAAAAAAACAAAGCGACTACAGGTCTCTTGTTATCCCAGTCGTAATCATCTTAAGGATGAATTATACGCTTTAGTTCAAAAGGATACTGCCATCTTTGATTTTGTTCAGGACGTAGCTTTGGATGGTTTATGGTATTGGGATCTTTCTTTATTTGACCGATTATGGATAAATGGCAGATTTTGGAATACGTTGGGATACTCGGTAGAACAAGATTCTTCTCTTAACATCATGCGAGAAACCCCATTAACAGAGATCAAACTGCAGAGACTCTTTGAGAAATGTAAAGTGCATTTCAAAACAGAGACTTCACCTCTTATAGAAACTCTTGATTTTGACCATAAGCTGGGTCATAAGGTAATGATCGAATGCAAGTGTATTGGGATCTTTGCTAAAAATAATGTGGCCAATCGACTGTTAATAGCTCATGTAGATTTGACCAAATTAAAAAAAACCGAGTTGCGCTTACAACGACAGTTAGATCGTTACCATCATATAATCGAAAGTGCTAACCTAGGAATCTGGGAATGGAATTTACAGACAAATGAAGTTTATTTAAGCGAACGATGGGCTGAAATAATAGGGTATTCTTTACTGGAAATAGAGCCAGTTACAATCCAGACATGGGAGAATGCGATGCATCCATCAGATCTTAAAAAGGCAAAAAAAGGATTAAAAAAGCATATTGATCAGGCTACGCCTGTATATGCCTGCGAAGTGAGAATGCGTCACAAAGAGGGTCATTGGATTTGGGTGCTCACCAAGGGTAAGGTTGTAAGTTGGAATAATGATGCGCCCGAGTGGATTATAGGCTCTCATCAAGAAATTACTGCAAGCAAAAATGAATTGGAAAAAAATCGATTGTTTATCGAAGAAGCACCTACAGCAATTGCAATGTTTGATACAGCCATGCGCTATTTAGCAGTATCGGCCAAATGGCAAGAAGATTATAATTTAATAGATGAAAATATCATAGGAAAATCTCACTACTCTATATTTCCTACCATCAGCGATACATGGAAACATGTTTTTGATAAAGCACTCAAAGGGCAAATTCTCAAATCTGATGAAGATAGTTTTCTGAAAAAAAATGGGTCGTTACAATGGTTGAGTTGGGAGTTACGACCCTGGTACACCCATGATGAGAAAATAGGAGGAGTTATTATGCATACAGCAGATATAACCCGTGCAAAGGAAGCAGAAATTAAATTAAAAATAAGTGAAGAAGCTTTTAGAGGTAATTTTGAAAATGCAGCGATAGGTATGGCAATACTTGATACCCAAGGTCAATGGCTAGAGGTAAATCAAAGCTTATGTGATATCGTAGGATATAGTGCCAAAGAATTAAAACAACTGACCTTTCAAGACATAACCTATCCTGCAGATCTTACCAAGGATTTAGAATATCTAAAAGAATTGTTAGACGGTCAAAGGTCATTTTATCAAATGGAAAAGCGATACATTCGAAAAAATGGAAAGCTCGCCCATATTATTTTATCTGTTTCCTTAGTAAAAGATCAAGAAGGACAGCCACTATATTTTATATCACAAATTGTTGATATTACTCCAAGGGTTAAGACCAGAAAAAAACTTTCAGAAACATTAAATAAATTGCAAAATATTCTAGAAGACATAACTCAAGTAAGTGTTATTGGAACTGATTGCGATGGTCTTATTACTACCTTCAATAAAGGAGCAGAGCATCTTTTAGGATATTCACGAGATGAAATGATTTCAAAACGTTTTTATATAGATCTACATCTTCCTTCTGAAATTAACAAAAGAGCAGAACAGTTATCATTAGATTATCAATCAAAACTTAAAGGATTCGAGATTTTTACAGTGTTGCCATTTAAAAATGAAGTAGACACAAGAGAATGGACACATAAGCGTAAAGATGGAACTACTTTTCCTGTACTCGTAACAATGACAGCATTAAAACAAAAAGAAAAAATAACTGGATATTTAGCTATTGCAACCGATATTCAAGATATTAAAAAAGTTGAGAATGATTTAAAATCATTACTCGCAGTAACGCAGGATCAAAACAATAGGCTCTTAAATTTTGCTCACATAGTGTCTCATAATCTAAGGTCTCATTCTGGAAATTTTGAAATGTTATTAGATTTATTATCCAATGATCATCCAGAGCTATTAGGGAATGAATATATAAAATTGTTAAGTGCGGCATCAAGCAATCTAACCGAAACGATCAATCACTTGAACGATGTGGTTGTGATGAATACATTGGAAGAATCAAATTTGGAACATGTCAACTTGTTTGAAGCTGCTCAAAAAACATTGAAAAACATTGCAGGATTATATCTCGAAGCTAACGTTATTGTCAAAAATGATATTGATACTAGCATAGAGGTGCTTGGGATTTCAGCTTATGTAGAAAGTATTTTACTCAATCTATTGACTAATGGTGTGAAATACAGGGCTACGAATAGAAAAAGTTTTATAACTTTAAGAAGTTTCGAAAAAAATGAATTTTATATTCTTGAAATAGAAGATAATGGATTAGGTATTGATTTGAAACAACATAGGGCTAAATTGTTCGGAATGTATAAAACTTTTCATGATCATGAAAAGTCTAGAGGTCTGGGGTTGTTTATAACCAAAAACCAAATAGAAGCAATGGGCGGAAAAATTGAAGTTAAAAGCGAAGTGAATGTTGGGACTATTTTTAAAATATATTTCAAAAAATGAAAAAAATTGATTTAGCATGCATTGTAGATGATGACCCAATCTTTGTTTTTGGGGTTAAGAAAGTCATGGAATTGGCAAATTTTTGCAATGGTTTCTTAGTTTTTAAAAACGGAAGAGAGGCTTTGGATAAGCTTAAAGCAATTATATCTAGCGGCAGCAAACTTCCCGAAATTTTACTATTAGATCTCAATATGCCAATTCTTGATGGATGGCAATTTTTAGAAGAATTCACAAAAATACCGAGCAGTAAAAAAATTACAATTTATATAGTAACCTCCTCTGTTGATCCACAAGATATTGCCAAGGCAAAGAGGTATGAGCTAGTGAGTGATTATATTGTTAAACCAATTTCGGTAAAACGTCTCAAAGAAATTTTAAACGAATTTGAAACATCACAACTCTCATAAATTTTTGTAGAGATGATTAGTTGTTCTTATTGCGTTAATTCTCTAAAAAGGCTTTCTAAGTTTTTATTTTTTCTTGATAACTGTAAAATTTTAAGCCCATGATCATGAGCAAAATCAAATACCTTAGGTCTCATGTCGACACTGGTCTCAAAGGTTAATTCATAAACAAAATTATGTTTATTAATAACTTGTGAGACGTGAGTAATTTTATTTAGAAACGCCTCTTCTACACGATAATCAAATTCAACTTCTATAATTTGTTCCTGTGTATCTATTAAGTCATTAAGGTACCTATCGGCAACAAGTTTACCTTTGTTAATGATAATAACTCGATCACACATAGCTTCAACCTCTTGCATAATATGAGTAGATAGTAAAACGGTTTTATTTTTCCCAAGGGATTTAATAAGAGATCGTATCTCAATCAATTGATTAGGATCTAGGCCTGTGGTAGGCTCATCCAAGATTAAAACTTTTGGATCATGTAGTAAGGCACACGCCAAACCAACACGTTGTCGATATCCTTTGGACAGCTGATTTATTTTTTTAGCAGCTTCTTTGGTTAAACCTGTCTCTTCAATTACCTTTTTGATTTGATTTTTTTCAATACCGTATACTTTGGCGTTAAAGGATAAATATTCTCGTACATACATGTCATCATATAAAGGGTTATGCTCGGGGAGATAGCCAACGCTTCGTTTGACATCTTGCGGATCTTTTAAGATATCAAAAGCATTGATTGTTGCATGTCCTTGAGTGGGTTGTAGATACGTGGTCAAAATTTTCATCATAGTTGATTTACCAGCACCATTGGGTCCAAGAAATCCCACAATTTCTCCTTCTTTAATGTCAAATGAAATATTTAACAATGCTTTTTCTTGATGATAGGTTTTAGAAATGTTAGAAACAGATATAGACATGATTATAATTTTATCAAAAATAATGAATAGTAAGTTAACCTAACAGGCTTGGGTTTTTGTGAAAATTAAATTTAAATATAAAAAGCAGAAGTATGCTTTATATCCTTTAAAACGAAAGTACTGTTTAATACACCAATATTTTCGATAGTTGAAAGTTTATATTTTACAAAGTCATGATACGCTTCAAGATTTGGAGTGTTTATTTTAAGTATAAAATCAACTTGACCAGCCATATGATAGCATTCTTGAACTTCTTCAAGATTTTGTATTTGTTCTTCAAACTTTTCTATAAAAGCTTCATTATGATAGCGCATAGATACTTGGCAAATTGTAGTGACAGATCTATTGATTAGTTTCTTGTCAAGAATAGCTACATATTTTTGTATAAATCCCTTTTTTTCTAAACGTCGTATTCGTTCGTAAACAGGAGAAGAAGTTAACTTTAGCGATTGAGCGATATCTTTGGTTGTCTTCTTAGCATCCTTTTGAAGAATTCTCAAAATTGTGATGTCTATTTCATCTAAATCTTCCATAGGCTAAGTAAATTTAACTGCAAATTTATTATAGAAATTATTATAAAGTTAAAACTACTTCAAATATAAAATAATGAAGTAATTTTTACGGATAATAAAATAAAATTTCACACTAAAATCTATAATATTTACTTTTGCAAGTAAATACTGCTTAATAGTAATACGTTATGAAAACGAATGTTTTAATTATCGGAGCTAACGGTCAGTTAGGTTCAGTTCTAACAAAGGCACTTCAAGAAAAATTTGGAATAGCGCATGTTGTAGCTTCAGATTTAAGGGAGAAAGATACTACTGAAGGATTTTTTGAAATCATTGATGCCACCGATCGTGGAAGAATTGAGTCTGTTGTAAAACAGTATGGTATTACTCAAATATATCACTTGGCAGCTATTCTGTCTGCTAGAGGTGAAGAAAACCCTTTACAAACTTGGGATATTAATATGCAGACCTTTTTTAATGTCTTAGAAGTTGCGAGACTCAATGGAATTGATAAAGTGTTTTATCCTAGTTCGATTGCTGTTTTTGGAGATGGTGCTACCCAGATAGATACACCTAATAATGCCTATTTGGATCCTGCAACTGTTTATGGTATAAGTAAAGCCGCAGGCGAAAATTGGGCTCAATACTATTTTTTGCGTTATGGTCTTGATGTACGGTCACTACGATATCCTGGAGTTATTGGTTATCAATCATTGCCTGGGGGTGGTACCACAGATTATGCAGTAGATATTTATCACAAGGCAGTATTGCAGCAAACGTTTGATTGTTTTTTAGAGGAAGATACGATGTTGCCTATGATTTTTATGGAAGATGCAGTGCGCGCCACATTGGAATTAATGGATGCACCCAAAGAAAATATCAAAGTAAGAACTTCTTATAATTTGGCAGGAACAAGTTTTGCTCCAAGGGATGTAGTTGCAGAATTACAAAAAATGTATCCAGACTTTAAAGTTCGATATAGTCCAGATTTTAGACAGAAAATTGCAGCCAAATGGCCTAATTCTATCGATGATAGTAGTGCAAGAGCAGATTGGGGATGGGAGCCGGCGTATGATCTAAAACGTATGAGTAAAGTAATGGTAGAAAAATTAAAATTACAGTATGCTATTAAGTAAGTAAACCGTTTAAACTTATGTGTAAGACTAAGTGTTTAACTAAGAATTGATAGGGATGTTTGGAGTTACTGCTTTTAAAGTTTAATTTTAAGCATGCCCCTAATAAACTGTTAAAAATTAATTTAAAAAGAGACGTTCATGTTTTCAAATATTAAAGAAGATTTACAAAAAGAAATAGAAGAAATTAAAGAAGCGGGATTATATAAATCCGAGCGTATTATCACAACACCTCAAGGGGCACAAATTGATACTACAAAAACAAAAGAGGTTTTAAACTTTTGTGCAAATAATTATTTGGGTCTATCATCACATCCCGATGTCATACAGGCGGGAAAGGATGCAATAGATTCTCATGGTTATGGGCTATCATCGGTTCGTTTTATTTGTGGGACTCAGGATATCCATAAAGAGTTAGAGCGTAAGACTGCAGAATTTTTAGGGATGGAAGATTGTATTTTATATGCAGCTGCGTTTGATGCAAATGGAGGACTTTTTGAACCAATTTTGGGGCCAGATGATGCTATTATCTCTGATGCACTTAATCATGCTTCTATTATTGATGGTATTAGGTTATGTAAGGCAAAACGTTTTAGATTTGATCATAACAACATGGAATCCTTAGAAGAACAATTGAAAGAGGCGCAGGGCTCTAGACGTATTTTAATCGTTACCGATGGTTCTTTTTCAATGGATGGTACGATCGCTCAACTAGACAGGATTTGCGATTTGGCCGAGGTTTATAATGCAATGGTAATGATAGATGAGTGCCATTCTACAGGGTTTTTGGGAAAAACAGGTCGTGGAACCCATGAATATCGTGATGTGATGGGACGAATTGACATTATTACAGGTACTTACGGCAAAGCTCTAGGTGGTGCTTCAGGGGGATTTACAGCTGCTCGTAAAGAAATTGTCGAATTGCTAAGACAACGTTCTAGGCCATATCTGTTTTCAAATACAGTGGCGCCTTCTATTGTTGGAGCTTCTATTAAAGTATTGGATCTTTTAAGTGCCTCAACTTCTTTAAGAGATCAGTTAGAAGAAAACACTAAATTTTTTAGAGATGAAATGACGGCTGCTGGTTTTGATATTGTGCCAGGTGATCATCCCATTGTACCAGTGATGTTATATGAGGCTACGTTAGCCCAAGAGTTTGCCAGTAAATTACTGGAAGAAGGTATTTATGTTATTGGATTCTTTTATCCAGTAGTACCAAAGGGAAAAGCGCGTATCCGTGTACAGCTGTCTGCGGCTCATACCCACAATCAATTACAAAAAGCTATTGAAGCATTTGTTAAGGTCGGTAAAGAACTAAATGTTATATAAATAAGGCAATAAAGTATTTACCTAAGTTGTAGTTTTATCATATTTGTAATACTTGAACATAAAACTAAGATTTTGATAATTATCTGCCACTTTCAAATATTAAGTTACTTTTTTTTTTGAAAGTTCTTCCTTTTATTTACATTAGCAGTGTAATTAGAACATAGACAATGAATAATTTATTTACTTGGAACGGATTTTATTTTTTCTTCTTTTATTTTAAAGAGAAGAACGGGATCCCTATGTAAATAACAATATATTTATATTATAAAAAATCCCGATGTACATCGGGATTTTTTTTATTCAAATTTTAATGAAATCAAAGGTTGCAATACAAGGAATTAAAGGGTCTTATCATCACCAAGTAGCACTACAATATTTTGGAGAGACTGTGGATGTGCTAGAGTGCATGTCATTTGGAGACGTAGCAATGAGTTTGGTGAAGGCGACTAGTGAGCACGCGGTAATGGCAATTGAGAATTCAATCGCAGGCTCTATTATTCCTAATTATGCTTATATAGACGAATGTGGTTTTAGTATTATCGGTGAATTTTATGCGCCCATTCAGCATTGTTTAATGGCACTGCCAGGACAAAGTATTACTGATATTATCGAAGTACATTCACATCCTATGGCACTATTGCAATGTAAAGAATTTTTTAAAAAGCATACACATATCAAACTAGTCGAAGCTCCCGATACCGCTCTAGTAGCTCAACAAATAGATAAAGAAAAAAGCTTAGGAATAGGTGCCGTTGCAGGTGCAATAGCGGCAACTTTATATCATCTTGATATGTTAGCTCAAAACATTCAAACAGTAAATACTAATAGTACACGCTTTTTTATTTTAAATCATAAGTCCAATACACAACAAGTTAGAGAAGGGGTTAATAAGGCAACCTTAAAGATGATGATCGCACATGAGCAAGGAAGTTTAGCTACAATTCTAAATATCATGAGTAATTGCAATCTTAACTTAACAAAAATACAATCATTGCCAGTGCCCAATCAACCTTGGCAATATTCTTTTTTTATGGATGTAACATTTGCTAAGTATGATGATTTGATGAATGCTACAGTAGTAATACAGGACATGATTTTAGAATTGAAAATTTTAGGGATATATAAAGATCAAAAGCAATGAAGGTACAATTTGCAAAACGATTAGATAAGGTAGAAGAATATTACTTTTCTTCAAAATTACGTGAGGTTAGAGTACTAGAAAGTGAAGGAAAGCCTATTTTGAATTTAGCAATAGGTAGTCCTGATTTAGATCCTCCCGTTGAGGTTGTGCAAGCTATGCAGATAGCAATGCAAGAAAAGGGAGTGCACCAATACCAAAGCTATCAGGGAATTCCTCAGCTTAGAACTGCAATCGCCAGATTCTATAAAACTAAGTTTGATGTACATCTAGATAGTGAATCCGAAATTTTGCCATTGCTTGGTTCTAAAGAAGGTATCATGCATATATCTATGGCTTATCTTGATGCTGGAGATCAAGTATTAATTCCTAACCCAGGATATCCTACATACGCATCGGTAACAAAATTATTGGATGCAGAACCAGTCGCGTATGAGTTAACTGCAGAAAATAATTGGGAGCCTGATTTTGATCTTTTAGAGAAAATGGATTTGAAAAAGGTTAAGATTATGTGGGTTAATTATCCACATATGCCAACAGGTGCTTCAGGAAATATCAAGTTGTTCGAAAAGCTTATTCATTTTGCCAAAAAGCATGCTATTCTTTTGGTAAATGATAACCCTTATAGTTTTGTGCTCAATCCTCGGCCTGTAAGCATCTTTACTATTGAAGGAGCCAAAGAATGTGCTTTAGAATTAAATTCTTTGAGTAAAACCTTTAACATGGCTGGATGGAGAGTGGGTATGGTTATGGGAGACAAAGAAAAAATACAAGGGATACTTCAGGTAAAGTCTAATATGGATAGCGGGATGTTCAAAGGTATTCAAGAAGGAGCGATAGCAGCATTAAACATCTCGAATACATGGTATGATAATTTAAATTCAATCTATAAAAAAAGACGAGAATTAATATGGAAGCTAGCAGAAAATTTAGGATGCACTGTTGATAAGAAGGCTATAGGGCTTTTTGTTTGGGCTAAATTGCCTGCTCATGTAATTGGATATGATTTTATTGAAGAATTATTACACGACTATAATATTTTTATTACTCCTGGAGGCGTATTTGGGACTCAGGGGAAGAGATATTTGAGATTCTCGTTGTGTGTAAATATAAATCAAATAGAAGAAGCTTTGAGACGGATTGAGCTTGGTAGTTTTTGTGGTAATACTATTAAAACAGATACTATATGAATCTTTTTGTAATAGGTGTAGGATTGATAGGAGGATCTTTTTGTATGGATGTGAAAAAATCACTACCTAATGCTATCATTTACGGTGTAGATTCTAATAAAAAACATTTAGATACAGCACAAAAAAATGGACTTATAGATAGTGTTGCTACTTTAGAAGATTTAGCGATAGCCACTATCGTGTTAATCTCAATTCCTGTAACAGCAACTGCTACTTTGTTACCCGATATTTTGGATCGGATATCAGATGATACGCTTGTGATGGATGTGGGATCTACAAAAGTGGCAATATGCGAGGCAGTTGCGACACATAAAAATAGACGTAACTTTTTGGCAATGCATCCTATTGCTGGCACAGAATTTTCTGGACCTAGTGCTGCAGTTCATAAGTTGTTTTATGGTAAAACAAATATAATTTGCGAAGTAGAAAAAACTGCATTCAAATTGCAAGAACAAGCAATGAAAATATTTATGGCCTTAGGAATGCGAATTCGTTATATGGATCCTGTGTCACACGATAAGCATATTGCATATGTTTCTCATTTATCCCATATAAGTTCATTCATGTTGGGTAAAACCGTCATTCAAAAAGAAAAAAACGAAAAAGATATCTTCGATATGGCTGGTAGTGGATTTGCCTCTACAGTTAGATTAGCTAAGAGTTCTCCCGATATGTGGGGGCCTATTTTTAAACAAAATAAGGATAATGTTGTCGAAGCATTGACAGAGTATATTAACAACCTCTCCCACTTTAAGAATTTACTTCAAAATGATGATTTTGAAGGAATACATAAAGAAATGGAAGATATCAATCATATAAAATTAATTTTAAAAGGAATCGAAGCCTGATCAACAACAGATTTAATGATTCGAGCAGCTTAAAAAAAGAGAAATTATGGAAAATAAAAAAGAATTAAGAAACTGGTTAGATGCTTATGGATTAGATCATCCTTTGGTTATTGGTGGGCCGTGTAGCGCAGAAACCGAAGATCAAGTGGTAAAAATAGCACATCAATTAAAGGATTCTGATGCAACAGTACTTCGTGCTGGTATTTGGAAGCCTAGAACGCGACCAGGGAATTTTGAAGGTGTTGGAGCCTTGGGTTTAAAATGGTTGCAGCGGGCCAAAGAGGAAACAGGAATGAAGATAGCTACCGAAGTAGCGAATCCGCATCATGTAGAGTTAGCATTGAATCATGGGGTTGATATTCTGTGGATAGGAGCGCGAAGTACTGTGTCGCCATTTATAGTGCAAGATATTGCCGATGCTTGTCGAGGTATTGATAATCCCGTATTGGTAAAGAATCCAATCAATCCAGATCTTTCCTTATGGTTAGGGGCAGTGGAACGACTGTATACAGCAAATGTTGAGAATTTAGGGGTTATTCACAGAGGGTTTTCAACGTATGAAAAAACAAAGTATAGAAATATTCCAGAGTGGCAAATACCTATTGATTTGCAAAACCGATTTCCAGACCTACCTTTAATTTTGGATCCTTCGCATATTGCTGGACGTCGAGATTTAATTTTTGATTTATCACAAACTGCCCTCGATCTCAACTTTGATGGGTTAATCGTAGAGACTCATTACGACCCAGATAACGCTTGGAGTGATGCAAAACAACAAATCACACCAGATACATTAATTCAAATGATGAAAGATTTAAAAATAAGAAAAGAGATTGGAGATGATGAAGCGTACCAAAAAGCCCTAAGTGGTCTACGAGCCAAAATAGACATTGCCGATAATCAATTATTAGAAGTTTTGGCTAAAAGAATGAAAATTTCTGATGAAATAGGAAGAGTAAAAGCTCAACAGAATGTTGCAATTTTGCAATCAAAACGATGGAACGAGATTTTGGGACGTATGATTCTCGAAGGTAATGAAAACGGACTTAGTGAAGAGTTTATTCTACGTATTTACAAAGCCATTCATCAAGAGTCAATTAATCATCAAAAAAATAGTGTCAAATAATAGAAAGACCTTTTTAAACGACTATGCGTCTGAGATATAATTTGCATCTTTGTAAATATGACAGGAATTGTATATAAATCTACAGGAAGTTGGTATACTGTAAAAGCAGAAAACGGGAAAACTTACGAATGCCGCATTAAAGGAAAATTCAGAATAGAAGGAATTAAAAGTACAAACCCAGTATCAGTTGGAGATAAAGTAGATTTTAAATTAGAGCAGACTAATGATGAAAATGATAATGAACGCGGAGTCATTAATGCCATTCATGAACGAAAAAATTATATAATTCGCAAATCTGTAAATTTATCTAAGCAAACACATATTATAGCAGCCAATATAGATCAAGTTTTCTTGTTAGTCACTTTAAATAATCCTCCAACTTTTACCGCATTTATAGATAGGTTTTTGGTTACTGCCGAAGCCTATGGTATAAAAGCAGTGGTTTTATTTAATAAAATTGATACTTATAGTCAAGAAGAGTTATTAGAGGTTAAATATCTCGCGGCATTATACAGAAAAATTGGTTATGACTGCATCGGGATTTCTGCTAAAACTGGTAAAAATGTTGCGAGTGTAAAGACAATGATGCGTGCTAAAGTTAGTATGTTTTCAGGTCACAGTGGTGTAGGTAAATCAACATTAGTTAACGCGATAGAGCCCAATTTGAGACTAAAAACAAAAGAAATTAGTGAGCAGCATCAACAAGGGCAGCATACAACCACCTTTGCCGAGATGTTTGATCTAAGTTTTGATGCCAAAATTATTGATACTCCAGGAATAAAAGGATTTGGAATAGTGGATATAGAAAAAGAAGAGCTAGGTGATTTTTTTCCAGAATTTTTTAAATTAAAATCTCAATGCAAATTTAATAATTGTATGCATATAAATGAACCAAAATGTGCTATTAAAAATGCGTTGGACTCGGGAGAAATAGCCTGGTCACGATACAAGAGTTACTTACAAATTATTGAGGGAGAAGAGGAACATTACAGAAAAAATAATTATACCGAAGAGTAAATAGTTGTATGAGAGTTGTTGTTCAAAGGGTATTAGAAGCCTCCGTAACTGTTGAAGAAGAGGTAGTAGCATCGATAGCACAAGGCTTATTGATTTTAGTTGGTATCGAAGAAGAGGATAATGATGAGGATAGTAAGTGGTTATCGGCTAAAATAAGTAAACTACGAATATTTGAAGATGAAAATGGTCTGATGAATAAATCTATTGTTGATGTTAAGGGTCAAGTTATAGTAGTAAGTCAATTTACATTATTTGCAAGCACTAAGAAAGGAAATCGTCCTGGTTATAGTAAAGCAGCTAGACCTGAAATTGCTATAACGAAGTACGAGCATTTTGTAAATCAATTGGAATTGGATTTGGGTAAGAAAGTTGGAACCGGTATCTTTGGTAAAGATATGAAGGTGAATTTAATCAATAACGGACCTATAACCTTACTTATCGACACAAAAAGTAAAGAGTAACTACCCCAAATTTTATAACGTATGTCTAGATTTTCACAATATCTTTTGTGGGTTTTATTACTTATGCCTTTTTTTAAGGTTTCTTCTCAGAATTTACAAGAACTACATGTCAATAGAATTAACCCTATATTGCTTAAAGATGCGAATGCTGTAGTAAGGTTCGAAGAAGTTCTTATTGAAATACATTCGGTTAATGTGGCTACGGTTAAGACTAAAAAAGCAGTAACCGTATTGAACAAACATGGAGAATATTATGCTAAATTTTCCGAGTGGTATGACTCTTCAAGAAAGATCAATAAATTATCGGCTGTGATTTACGATAATATGGGTAATGAAATAGCCAAGTATAAAAAGAGGGATTTTAAGGATAGGAGCTATATTGATGGTTTTTCTTTGATGCGAGATGATCGAATTAAGTATTTGGAATACACACCAGTTAATTATCCTTATACTTTAGTTTTTGAGAGCGAAGTAGAAAAAAGTTCTACCGCCTTTATTCAATCTTGGACTCCCATTTCAAAATATGGTTTAAGCGTTGAAAAATCATCCTATAAAGTTGTTAACCCAACAAAAATACCCCTCAAAAGCAAAGAAATGAACTTTGAGGGATACTCCATTTATAAAAATAATTCTGATCATGAGTTATTCTATAATGTGTCAAATTTAATATCGAAACGCTCAGAAATGATGAGCCCGAATTATTTTGAAATAATGCCAGTAGTTAAAGTTTCATTGAATAATTTCACTTTAGAAGGAATAGAAGGTTCAGCTTATGATTGGAAAACACTTGGCAAGTGGTATTATGAGAATCTTTTATTAGGAAGAGATAAATTGCCTGAATCAACCATTCAGGAAATTAGTAATCTAGTTGCTGAGGCAAATACTAAAAGAGAGAAAGCAAAGCTTATTTATGAATATTTACAAAATAAAACAAGATATATAAGTGTTCAATTAGGGATTGGTGGGTGGATGCCATTTTTAGCAAGTGATGTGGATCGATTAGGATATGGAGATTGTAAAGCGCTTACAAATTATACGAAAGCGTTGTTGGATAGTCAAGGTATTGAGTCTTTTTATACAGTTGTTTTTGCTGATGAAAGAAGAGATATTGATACAGAGTTTGCTTCAATAGAAGGAAATCACGTGATTTTAAATATTCCTAGTGCAGAAGAAGATATATGGTTAGAGTGCACAAGTCAAACAATGCCCTTCAATTTCATAGGAGACTTTACCGATGATAGAAATGTATTGGTTATAACTCCAGATGGAGGTGAAATTAAACGTACAAAGAGATATTTGCCAAATGAAAATATATTAAATACTACTGCAATAATTCAATTAAAAGCCGATAATTCAATGGAAGCTATTGTCAAGCGACATTCTAATGGGTTAGAGTATGATTGGAATTATCAAATTCAGTTTCAAGATCCTAAGGATCAGGTTTTAAGTTATAAAGAAAAGTGGAGCTATATAAATAATTTGCAAATCAAATCAATAAATTTTCAGGATGATAAAGAATCCGCAAAGTTTGTGGAAGATCTTTTAATTACTTGCACCACTTATTCTAAAAAAGCAGGAAATAGATTATTGTTGACCGCTAATGTGTTTAATTGCTATCAAGGAAATCTACCTAATTACGAAAATAGACGAACCCCTTTAGTTGTAAAACATGGCTATGTAAACACTGATGAGTATGAGATTAATCTACCTTATGGATATTTGCTTGGTAGTTTACCTTCAAATACGTTTATAGAAAGCGAATTCGGGGCTTATAGTTACGAATTGGAAAAGCTGAGTTCGACTAAAATAAAATTTAAACGTACTTTAAAGATAGTTGATGGGATTTTTCCAAAAGAAAGCTATGAGAATTATCGACAATTCTGGGCAGAGATAAAAAAAATAGATAAAACAAAAATTGTACTTACAATAGAATAATTTTAACCAATATAAATATGAATACTTTAAATAAGTTGACAATAGTCATCACTCTAATATTTGCTACAAATGGTTTTGCCCAAAATTATAAGTTTGGTAAGGTCTCAAAAGAGGAGTTGCTAGAAAAAAGCTACAAAATAGATAGTACAGCAAATGCTGTAGTTTTGTATGAAAGTAGAAAAATTAAATTTCAGTATAGTCAGGAGAATGGTTTTCAGTTAATTACCGAAGTTTATAAACGAATAAAGCTCTATAACAAAAAAGGTTTTGATGAAGCAAGCGAACATATCTACCTCTACAGAAATAACAGCGATAAAGAGGAGCTTAATGGATTGAGAGCGGTTACCTATAGTTTAATCAATGGAGAAATAGTAGAGACTAAACTGAAAAAAGATAAAATATTTAAAAATGAGTATTCAGAACATTATAATGAGGTGAAGTTTACAATGCCTTTATTACATGAAGGTTCAGTGATTGAATATAAATATAAAATTGTTTCACCTTTTGCGAGGAATATTGATAAAATCTATCTTCAAAGAAATATTGCTATTAAAAATATAGCTATACGTATCTCAATTCCTGAATATTACCATTTCAAAAAATTTACTTCTGGTTATTTACCGATTCATATAAAAGAATCTGTAGAAAGTGATAAAATAGTTCTTAGTTCGAAATCAAGATCTGGATTTTATGCTACTAAAACAAATTATTCGCAAAACACGATAGAGTATTTAGTAAATACATATGAAATCAATTCAAAAGATACACCAGCATTTAAATCAGAACCTTTTTCGGGCAATACTAAAAATTATATGGCTTCTATAGATTTCGAATTACAGTATACCAAATTTCCTAAAAGTAGTATAAATAATTATTCTACAAGCTGGGAAGATGTTGCCAAAACCATATATAATGATTCAAGATTCGGGAATGAAATTGAAAAAAATAGTTATTTTAAAAGGGATATTGATTCTATAATCAATAGTGAAAGTGATCCCTTAGAGCTAACTAATAAAATTTTTGATTTTGTAAAAAAAAGGATGACTTGGAATAAGAAATTTCGAGTAATGACTGTTGATGGAGTTAAAAAAGCATACACTTCAAGAGTTGGTAATTCAGCTGAAATAAATATTATGTTAGTAGCCATGCTAAAATACGCAAAGATTCAAGCGAATCCTGTATTGGTGAGTTCAGTAAATAAAACCATAGCTTTATTTCCTACATTAGAAGGTTTCGATTACTTAATTGTTAGAGTCAAGTCTGGTGATAACATCGTTTATATGGATGCTACGGATAAGTTTGGTGAGTTTAATGTGCTTCCAAATAGAGTAATTCAAGGGTCAGGAAGAATCCTCTCTGAAAATGGAACTTCACAGTTAATAAATTTTAGGCCAGATCAAGGTTCGAGGTTTCATTGTTCAATTATGTGTGAGATTGACATTGATGGAGTGGTTAAGGGTACGCATAGTTCAAATCGTTTGTCTTATTTAGCTCATGATTTTAGAGTTCGATATGGAGGAAATGACAGCAATACACAAATTAAGAGAGTTAAAGAAATATATGAGATAAATAACATCTCGTCTTATAAACTTAAGGGTTTAGATCAATTAGGAAAGCCGTTGGGGGAGCGTTTTGAATTTGTTTTAGAAAATGAAATTGAGATTGTAGGTGATGAAATGTTCTTTTCACCATTGTTATTCTTGAGAGATAAAGAGAACTTATTTAAAGCGGAAGATCGCCAGTATCCCATTGATTTTGGATATGGATATGATAATAACTTAATGGTATCTATAAGAATACCTGAGGGTTATGAAGTAGTAGAGGTTCCTAAGCCTTCTGCCTTTAAACTTCCTCAAAATATGGGTAAATTTGTGTATAGAATTAATAAAACAAATAATCAAATACAGGTTTTAGTCTCGGAAACCTTAAATACACCCTTTGTTTCGCCGGATAACTATCAAGCAATTAAAGAATTTTACAATCAAATCATAATAAAAGAAAGTGAACAGGTAGTGTTAAAAAAGATATAAAATGAATATTAAAAATGCCCAAAAAACAGTAAATACGTGGATTAATAATCACGGAGTGCGTTATTTTAATGAGCTTACAAATATGGCGCAACTAACTGAGGAAGTAGGTGAGGTAGCGAGAATCATAGCACGTCGCTATGGAGAACAAAGTGAAAAAGAGAGTGATAAAATTAAAGATCTTGGCGAAGAATTAGCCGATGTGCTTTTTGTAGTACTTTGTTTAGCTAATCAAACTGGCGTCGATCTCCAAGAAGCTTTTGATAAAAAGTTAGCAATTAAAACTAAAAGAGATCATGATCGCCACCAAAATAATGAAAAATTAAAATAATGTTTACAACCATACTTTCTTCTAGATCCTATTGGAAATCGGTAACTCTCCTTGCACTAGGTTTTATAGTACTCTTTAGTTTTATAGAGTTGTTAATGCAATATCAAGGTTTTGATTTTACCTCTTTTATTGTTGATCATATTGATAAGGGTAAATGGGTGCGCTATGCACTATCAAGAATAGTGGGAGGTCTTATGTACGGCATGATTTTGGGATATCATTTTGAATCAAGAAAGCTTAAAAAAAATAAAGAATGAATTTAAAATTGGCTCAACTGGATAGTATTCATAGACGTACAATTACTATTACTGGTTCTAAAAGTGAGACTAACCGTTCACTCTTGCTACAAGCTTTTTATTCAGCAATCGTGCTTGAGAATATTTCAAATAGTGATGATGCTAATAGTATGCAAACTGCCTTGTTGCAGAGCAACGGAGTGATCGATGTGAATCATGCGGGTACCGCTATGCGATTTTTAACGGCTTATTTTGCAGTGAATCCAGGTGTTGATGTTATTTTGACAGGGAGTGAAAGAATGCAGCAGCGTCCAATTAAAATATTAGTAAATGCGCTACGTGAAATTGGATGTCAGATCGAGTATCAAAATGTAGAAGGTTACCCTCCATTAAGAATAAGAGGTGCGGTTTCAGTAAAAAATAGTGTTTCTCTTAAAGCTGATGTAAGCAGTCAGTATATTTCAGCCTTAATGTTAATTGCCCCCTCATTAAGTCAAGGGTTGGTTATTAATTTGGAAGGAGAAATAACCTCAATGCCATATATTAATATGACATTACAATTATTGCAGCAAGTTGGTGTTGAGTCCCGTTTTGAAGAAAATAAGATTGTTATTGCGCCATGCCAGAAGGTTTTAAATCCTAAAATCGTTATAGAGTCCGACTGGAGTTCTGCGTCTTACTTTTATAGCATAGTAGCTTTATCTAAAGCAGGAGAGGTGACTTTGCAAACCTTTAAAAAGGATAGTTACCAAGGCGATGCTATAGTAGCTGATATTTATAAAAAATTTGGAGTAGAGACAGTGTTTGAAAAAAACTCAATAACTCTTAAAAAAACATCAAACACTATTGCTCCTATAGAGCTCAACCTTATGCATGCTCCAGATATTGCTCAAACAATAGCTGTAACATGTTTAGGCTTGAAGGTGTCCTGTAAGCTTTCTGGTCTTCACACATTAAAAATTAAAGAAACGGATCGCTTACTAGCACTCAAAACAGAGTTAGAAAAGTTGGGAGGTAAGGTTCGTGTCACAGAGAATTCTCTAACTCTCGAGTCTTTAAATCAATTACAGCCTAATGTTTCAATAGATACATACAATGATCATCGCATGGCATTAGCTTTTGCGCCCTTAGCGTTACTCACAACGATTACAATCAATGACGCAACAGTAGTGTCAAAATCGTACCCAGATTTTTGGAGTGATCTTAAGCAGTTGGGCTTCAAAATTAGCTGATTTTAAAATATATCTGATGATTTACTTGACAACCCTTGTTTGTAGATCGTATATTTGCACCCTCAAAAATATATAGAATGAAGTTATCACATTTCAATTTTAATCTTCCGCCAGAGTTATTAGCTGAATATCCTGCAGAAAACAGAGACGAATCTCGTCTTATGGTTCTTAATCGCAAAGAGCAAACAATTGAACACAAACAGTTCAAGGATCTTATTGACTATTTTGAACCTAATGATGTTATGGTGCTCAATAATACAAAGGTTTTTCCTGCAAGATTATATGGAAATAAGGAAAAGACTGGTGCAAGGATTGAAGTGTTTTTATTAAGAGAACTTAATTCAGAAACACGACTTTGGGATGTTTTAGTCGATCCTGCACGTAAAATACGTATTGGTAATAAATTATATTTTGGAGATGATGAAAGCTTAGTTGCAGAGGTTATTGACAATACAACGTCTAGAGGGAGAACACTACGCTTTTTATATGATGGTTCTTATGATGAGTTTAGACAGAAGTTAACTGATTTAGGTGAAACTCCGCTTCCAAAATATATTAAGAGAGAGGCAGAACCAGATGATATTGAACGGTATCAGACTATATATGCCAAAAACGAAGGTGCCGTTGCTGCACCTACAGCTGGATTACACTTTTCTAAACACTTAATGAAACGTTTAGAGATTAAAGGAGTAGATTTTGCCGAGGTTACTTTGCATGTAGGTTTAGGAACATTTAATCCAGTAGAGGTTGAAGATTTATCCAAACACAAAATGGATAGTGAAGAGGCATATATTAATGCTAAAACAACCGAAGTAATTAATAAAGGAATCACCAATAAAAGAAGAATTTGCGCAGTAGGAACTACTGTAATGAGAGCATTAGAAAGTGCTGTTTCATCCGAGCATACTTTGAATGAATTTCAAGGATGGACCAATAAATTTATTTTTCCACCATATGATTTTAGTATTGCAAACTGTATGATTACTAACTTTCATACACCAAAATCTACACTTCTTATGATGGTTTCGGCTTTTGCAGGTCATGATTTTATGAAAAAAGCTTATGAAGAAGCTGTGAAGGAGAAATACAAGTTCTACTCCTATGGAGATGCGATGTTAATAATATAAGTTGATTTTAAAAGTATTACATAATTAAAAACTCTACTTTAACCATGGTTAAAGTAGAGTTTTTACTACCTTAAATTTGCATAAACCCACAATATCTTTACAACCCAATATATACTTTGTGATACAAATTCACGTTTTGATTATTGGGAAAAACATGCCCCCTAATTTTTAAATGATTTATGAAAAATTTATTTTTAGTTTTTTTTGGAGCAATCTCTTTAATTGCAACTGGCCAAACTAAGGTCGGAGAAGTATTTTTTAATGATATTGATGTCTTTGAAGGTGCCGAATTAATGCTTAACGGTGCTGGTGAAAAAGAGCGTATGTATGCTTTAGGACTTTATCTCGATTTTGAAGTTGAAGGTGTCGAAGATGGTTCAAGAGTTGCTAACAAAGATAGCGATATGGTTATCTCGATTAAAATCATATCCAGCTCAATTGATGGTACAGACTTAAAAGATATGCTTAGAAATGGTATTGAGCGCGCAACAGACGGAAATAGTTATCTTCTAGAAAATGAGATTAGAGATTTTATTAAAATTTTGCCTACTGAAATAAACAAATATGATATATTTAAGATAGTTTATAAAAAAGGCGGGAATTTATCTTTGTACAGAAATAAAGATAAATTGGGACAAATCAATAGTCTAAAATTTAAAAAAGCTCTTTTTAAAATATGGTTAGGTGAAAATCCGGTAGATGAAAAATTGAAAGAAGCTGTTTTAGCGTCCTATACACCCAATCCTATTTTGGGAAGATGGAAAACATATGACAAAGACACAGGGGTCGCTATTAATATTGTACAACTGTACATGATCGAAAAGCAAATTTTTGGTTCTATACAACGCATGCTTCGTCAATCAGAACGTGATGCAGTTTGTCATTTGTGTAAAGGTGATGATAAAAATCAAAAGGTTGAAGGACTGTTGATAATGAAAAACCTAAAGCATTCAAAGGACTTTAAATACGAAAACGGTAAATATACAGATATCAAGACAGGTGAAGTGTCCGATTGTGATATTTGGATTGATGAAGATGAAATGGATGTACTAAATGTAAAGTATAAAGGCGGGGGAGGTACCCATAAATGGAAGCGTGTAAAGGATACAGAATAATGTATTTCCATATATTTTTTGCCAAGCCTTAGGGGTAAGAGCTTATTTAAAATCTTAACAAGCGATAATGAAGGAGAAAAAAAAGATATACGAGCGTTAAGTAAAGAGCAATTACAGGCATTTTTTGTTTCTCAAAACGAAAAATCTTTTAGAGGTAATCAAGTTTACGAATGGTTATGGAGCAAAGGTGCTCATGATTTTGATAGTATGACGAATCTCTCCAAAGAAACACGTCAAATGTTGGAGAGCAATTTTGTAATAAATCATATTTCTGTTGATCAAATACAACGCAGTAAAGATGGGACTATCAAAAATGCTGTAAAGCTACATGATGGTTTAGTGGTAGAATCTGTTTTGATACCTACTCCTACGCGTACTACGGCATGCGTTTCTTCTCAAGTTGGGTGTAGTCTGGATTGTAAATTTTGCGCAACAGCAAGGCTTAAACGCATGAGAAACCTCAATCCAGACGAGATTTATGATCAAGTTAAAGCTATTGATAATGAAAGTCGCCTATACCATCAACGACCGTTATCGAATATAGTGTTTATGGGAATGGGAGAACCATTAATGAATTACAATAATGTTTTAAAAGCAATTGATAAGATAACATCGCCCGAAGGTTTAGGGATGTCCCCTAAACGTATCACTGTTTCTACCTCTGGAGTACCTAAAATGATAAAAAAGATGGCAGATGATCAGGTAAAATTTAAACTTGCCGTGTCATTGCATTCTGCCATTGATAAAGTGCGTACTTCTATTATGCCGTTTAATAAAAAGTTTACGCTTAACGATCTTAAAGAATCTCTTATTTACTGGTATGATAAAACCAAGAGTAAAATTACTTACGAATACGTTGTTTGGGAAGGCATTAATGATTCTAAGGATGATATTAATGCTTTAGTAGAGTTTTGTAGTCATGTTCCATGTAAAGTTAATCTGATTGAATATAACCCAATTGATGACGGACAGTTTCAACAAGCATCTGTAAAGGCAACAGATCAATATATTCAAGCTTTAGAGTCCAAAGGTATTGTTGTTAATGTGAGGAGAAGTAGGGGTAAGGATATTGATGCTGCTTGCGGACAGTTAGCTAACAAACAGTAATTTCATACTAATGATAGCTAGTTAATACTTCCTAAAACGGTGTGAAACCTGCGCCATATTAATGAAATTCCTATCACTACAAAAAGTATTTATGCTATCTTCGCATGACTAAGAAAAAAGAAGTAAGTATTTCATATTGAAAGTTGTCGAACAAATAAAATTGCCTATAATCGAGGAGATGGAGCTTTTTGAACAAAAGTTCTCTCAATCTATGATTTCTAAAGTAGCCTTATTAAATAGGATTACCCATTACATTGTAAATCGCAAAGGAAAGCAAATGCGTCCTATGTTTGTTTTTTTGGTGGCAAAAATGGTCTCTGCAGGTAATGTAAATGAACGTACGTACCGAGGAGCCTCAGTGATCGAATTAATTCATACAGCAACTTTAGTTCATGACGATGTTGTAGACGATTCAAATCGAAGGAGAGGCTTTTTTTCGATCAATGCGTTGTGGAAAAATAAGATAGCGGTTCTTGTAGGTGATTATTTGTTGTCAAAAGGGCTTTTGTTATCTATTGATAATGAAGATTTTGATCTACTTAAAATTATTTCGGTAGCTGTAAGAGAAATGAGTGAAGGGGAACTTCTGCAAATTGAAAAAGCAAGAAATTTAGATATTACCGAATCTGTGTATTATGAAATTATAAGGCAAAAAACAGCAACTCTAATCGCCGCTTGCTGTAGTTTAGGAGCATGCTCAGTGGTTCCTAATACAGATGCAGTAGAAAAAATGAGGATGTTTGGAGAGTTGATCGGAATGGCGTTTCAAATTAAAGACGATCTATTTGATTATGGCGATACGGCTATAGGTAAGCCTACAGGGATTGATATTAAGGAACAAAAAATGACTCTTCCTCTAATTTACACACTCAATACCTGTTCTCCTGAAAAGAAAAAATGGTTGATCAATTCGATCAAAAATCACAACAAAAATAAAAAGAGAGTCAATGAAGTAATTGATTTTGTTAAACAAAGTGGGGGTCTTACCTATGCAATAAAAATAATGCATCAATATAAAGCTAAGGCTATGGATATATTGATGAATTATGAAGATTCTCAATATAAGCAATCACTTATTTTGATGGTGAATTACGTAATTGATCGTAAAAAGTAATTTGGTAGGTTCCTGTAATAATTATTAGGATTGATGAAGATGAAATATTATTTTTTTGTTACAACACTAAGTATCATTCTTAGTTTTACTAATGATGTAAGTGCTCAGGAAAACTCAGATTTTATTTTTAGACCTAAAGTGAAATTTGATCAACGCACTTTTAGTGGAATATTTGTAGCAGCTGGATTAAATACGCTAAGTAGTGAATATCAGAAATATAATGATGTAGATTTTGAGTTTTATCGGAGCCGTTTTTTTGAGATCGGCTGGTTATGGACTACTAGAGCTTTCAAAAATCATAATATTCTAAGAGTGCGATATGGAATAGCTTATCAATCCAATGGCGTTCGTTCTACAAGAGATCAAATTTTCGTAAAAGATGAAACCCAAACGAGATTAGCTACCTTCAACAAACAACTTTCAAAGTCAAAGTTTAGAGTTGATAACCTTGTGATTCCGTTGTACCTCGAAGTAGGACCGTCCAAAAATAATACAAGTCGTACTAGTATAAGTTTTGATACCACTGGGCATTTTAAACTAGGAGTTGGTGGTTTTACTGGAGCAACAATACATACTATACAGAAATTAAAATATACAGAAGCTGGAGAAGAAAAGAAGGAAAAGCTAAGAGAGGACCTAGGTGTAACACGTTTTATTTATGGTATAGGGGCGTATGTAGGATTCGGCAGTTTATCAATTTATAGTAAATATGATTTATCCAGTCTCTTTAAAAACGCTATTCCCGAGCAACATAATCTATCGTTCGGTTTGCGGTATGACTTATAAGCTCTAAAAAAATCTTCATTAAAACTAAAAAGAACCCTACTTTTACCTTGCCAAATTCTTATGTATTAGCAAATGATAAATAAAGTTACCATAGATGCTGTATTTGAAACTGCTCGGTTAGAAGAGGTGATAGGAGATTTTGTACAGTTAAAGAAATCTGGAAGTAATTTTAAAGGATTAAGTCCTTTTAGCGATGAGCGTACACCCTCGTTCATGGTTTCACCAGTAAAACAAATCTGGAAAGATTTTTCTAGTGGAAAAGGAGGTAATGTAGTAGCGTTCTTAATGGAGCACGAACATTTTACATATCCCGAAGCAATTAAATATCTCGCAAAAAAATATAATATTGAGATTGAAGAAACTCAACAAACCGATGAGCAAAAGGAGCAGGCTGATGAAAGAGAAAGTATGTATTTGGTGAGTGAGTATGCGAATACTTTTTTTCAGAAATCATTACATGAGACAGAACAAGGCAAAGCAATTGGATTAACCTATTTTAAAGAACGAGGATTTACCGAAGACATTATTAAAAAATTTAATTTAGGCTATTCGCCAGATGCCTGGGATGCATTTACTAATAATGCTATACGAAAAGGATATCAACTTAAATTCCTTGAAAGTACAGGCTTGACGATTGTAAAAGACACAAAACAGTTTGATCGTTTTAAAGGTCGTGTTATGTTTCCTATACAGTCAATGTCTGGAAGAGTGTTAGGATTTGGTGGTAGGATACTAACAAATGACAAAAAGGCTGCTAAATATTTAAACTCACCTGAGAGTGATATATACCATAAAAGTAAAGTATTATATGGTATTTATCATGCAAAACAAACGATTGCAAAAGAAGATAACTGTTATTTGGTAGAAGGTTATACCGATGTTATACAGCTTTATCAGTCAGGAATAACTAATGTGGTTTCTTCTTCGGGTACCGCACTAACGCCAGATCAAATACGCTTAATTAATAGGCTTACAAAAAATATTACCGTTCTCTTTGACGGCGATGCTGCCGGTATGCGTGCGTCGGTTCGAGGTATTGATTTAATACTAGAACAGGGTATGAATGTAAAGGTATGTACGTTTCCCGATGGCGAGGATCCTGATAGCTTTGCGCGCAAGAACACCTTGGAGGATATTGAAGAATATCTAAAAAACAATGCACAAGATTTTATTCGCTTTAAGGCTTCTTTGTTGCAAGAGGAAACACAAAACGACCCCATTAAAAAAGCAGAGGTTGTTCGTGATATGGTGGCTAGTATTTCTAAAATTCCTGACGTAATAAAACGTGAAATTTATGTGCAAGAATGTTCGCGTATTATGGAAATTTCTGAAGAAGTTTTATTTGATGCCTTAGCGCAACTACGTGGTATAGCAGAAAAGAAGTCGCTACCAAAGTCTCAAAAAAGTGATGTTAATTCTATGCAACTGGTTAAGCCAGAGATCAAAAAAGAAACAAAGGTAAACCAGCAATATGAGTTAGAACGAAAAGTAATCGAAATTCTTTTGCTTTATGGTAGTCGAGAAGAAGAATTTGAAGACCTTATTCTCAAAGAGAATGAAGCGGGTGAACTAATAATGGAGCCCGAAGTTTATAAGAGTAAGGTGTTTGAAAAAATTTTTTTAGATCTTCAAGATGATGAAATCGAATTTACTCAAGAAAATTTTAAAAAAACATACACAGTATTAATAGAGCATCTTAATCAAGTAGAAACTTTTCAAATCGATACATTTATTAATACTATTCCGCCAGAAATTACCCCAGAGATCACAGAAATCATTATGAACGAGGAGCGATATTCTTTGGCACGTTGGATCGATCAAGAAATTCACGTAAAACAGAAACTTCATAGTGTGTCTCAATATGTAAGTGATATTATTCTTAATTTGAGACGCTTTCTTATAGAGCAAAAGATAGCAGAGTTATCTCAAACCATAAAAGATAATAAAGACAATCAGAACGCCGAAACCATGCAAGATATCATCGATTATATAGGTTTAAGAAAGATGCTGTCACAAAAACTTAATAGAGTTATCTAGCTAATGTGCAACAAGCGAGACTGATGTATTAAATCTGCCAGATTATCTACTTTTAATTTTTTGAGTAAACGAGTTTTGTAAGTACTTACTGTTTTTTCATTTATCGCAAGAGTGCTTGCAATATCTTTATTTCTTTTGCCAGACGAAAGTAAATTAAGTACTTCAATCTCTCTGGATGATAATTTTTTGTATTTTATAACCATGTTGTTATCATTAGTCGTTCCGTTTGCTAATTGTTGCGTAAGAGTATCATTAAGATAAATACCTCCTCTTGCCACACGTTCAACAGCTTTTTTTAGTATTTTGGTAGAAACAGTTTTAGATAAATATGCAGATGCACCAGCTTTTATAGCACTTAAAGCATACATCTCTTCTGGATGTGAACTAAAAATGATCACTTTTAATTTAGTAAATTCCTTTTTGATGGTTCTCAGAGCCATTATTCCATTTATCTGAGGTAAATCTAGCTCCATAATAAGGACATCAGGAGATTTTTCTTTTAATTCCTCGTAGAGTTCATTACCATTGCTGACTTTGCCAACAATATCATAACTTTCAGAATTACGCAAAAGCGATGCAATTCCTTTTCTGGTTATGGGGTGATGGTCTGCGATGAGTACGGTAGTCATTCTTTTATAGTATTGAAGAGGTTATAAAATTTTTAAACACGAAACACAGTATTTTACTGTGAAGTATATAGCAAAATTACTAAGTAATCAGTGTTGTAATCCTCTTTTTACAATATTCTCGACGAAATTGTATTTATTTAAGACTAACGGGTATTTTACAGACAGGTATGGGGTTCATTTTATGTTGATTTACCGTATTTCGCTTTATAAAAATATCAAATACTTCTCTTTCTCTACCTACAAAATTTGAGCTAGTTTTTCCAGCATCTTTCATTTTCATAGCCCATTCCAACTCATCATAAGAAGCTCCTATCTGATCTTCATCCGTTCGACTATCGCCAAAGAGACCATCTGTTGGGGCAGCTTTAAGTATTGATTCGGGAACGTTAAGCACCTTGGCTAAGCCATACACTTCACTTTTCATCAAATCAGCAATAGGGCTCAAATCGACACCCCCGTCACCGTACTTTGTAAAGAAGCCTACACCAAAATCTTCAACCTTATTACCTGTTCCAGCTACTAAATAGTTGTGTATGCCAGCAAAGTAATATAGAGAAGTCATACGTAATCTTGCTCTAGTATTCGCCAAGGCTAGATCAGATTTAGGATCGGCTTCCTGTGTTGGAGTAGCTGTTTTAAATGCTTCAAAAACAGGTGTTAGATCAACTTCTACATTGGTGACATTAGCAAATCTTTTTTGTAATTGTGCAATATGCTCCCGTCCTCTATTAATTTGATTTGGAGCTTGATGTATAGGCATTTCAACACATAATACTCTAAGTCCAGTTTTGGCACATAAAGACGAAGTTACAGCACTGTCTATCCCACCGCTAATACCAACAACAAAACCATCAATAGCCGCTTTGGTAGCATAATCTTTTAGCCAATTAACGATGTGATCAATAACTTTTTCAGTTTGCATAGTTGTTTTTTTTAGAATCTATACGCTTATCTTTGCGTTGATAAAATTAATAAAAAAAGATGGCGTTGTATAGAAGTATGACATATTTATATAAAAGTGAAAGTGTGCGAGATGTATGTGTTAAAATAAAACTGTTTTGTCTATTTTTCATTGTACTTGCTAGTTGCAATAAAGAAGACAAGCTAGAGAGAGAGATACGTAAAATCCCTGTAGAGGTTCGTATTGAACGTTTTGATAGCGCTTTTTCTAGTGTTACTCCAAGGACACTCCCTCTTTTAAAGCAGCAATACCCTTTTTTATTTCCAGAGAAATACAAAGATAGTTTTTGGATGCAAAAAGTGAGTGATACCTTGCAAATAGAATTGACAAATCAAGTTGCCAAAAAGTTTACTGATTTGACTCCTTTAAAAGCAGATCTTGAAGCGCTTTTACAACACGCAAAATATTATTTCCCTGAAATTACTGTGCCTCGTGTTATAACAATTACAAACGATGTAGACTATCACAACAAAATAATACTTTCAGATAACCTATTGCTTATAGCATTAGATACGTACCTAGGTGATGATCACTATTTTTATGAAAGTATACAACAGTATATCAAGCGTAATTTCACCTCTGAACAGATTATACCAGATGTAGCTACGGTTTATGCAAAACAGTTAGTAAGTTTATCTAACAAAAGAACGTTTCTTTCAAATTTGATATATTATGGCAAAGTACAGTATTTAATAGATCTATTTTTGCCTAGTCAAAAAGATTATGTAAAGTTTGGTTATACATTGTCCCAATTAGAGTGGGTGCAAGCCAATGAAGAGCAAATTTGGCGTTATTTTATTGATAAGGAAATGTTATATAGTACAGAAGCCGATTTGTCTCCTAGATTTTTATATCCCGCACCGTTCTCAAAATTTTATCTCGAAGAAATTGATAAGGAAGCTCCTGATCGCATAGGAAGATATATGGGTTGGAGAATCGTTACTTCTTATATGAAAAATAACAATGTATCTTTGCGACAACTGTTGATAATGGATGCAGAAACAGTTTTTAATAAGTCAAAATATAAACCCAGAAACTAATGGCGAATACAAAAAAATCAGAAATAAAGATAACAATCGAATTAGATGAAAATAAAGTGCCAGAAAAATTGAATTGGACCGCGCAAGATGGTGGCATAACTAATGAAGAAACCAAGGCAGTTTTACTATCTGTTTGGGATAGCGCACATCAAGAAAGCCTTCGTATTGATTTATGGACTAAAGATATGCCAGTTGATGAAATGAAAGTCTTCTTTCATCAAACATTGGTCTCTATGAGTGATACTTTTAACAGAGCTACGCAAGATGAAAAAATGACGGCTACCATGAAAGATTTCTGCGATTATTTTGCTGAAAAATTAGAAATCAAGCAACAATAAACGGCAGTATTTTTATAAGGAAGAAAATTGAGTATTCAATTTCATAATATAGTCTAAAACCTCTTCTTTGCCCATTGCAGACGAGGAAGAGGTGATAAAATACTGGGGCATTTCTTCCCAGTATTCTAGCATTACGTTAGTATAGCTTTCAATTTTCTTGGTCAATTTATTTTCTGATAATTTATCTCCTTTTGTGAAAATAATAGAAAATGGAATTTGATTTTGTCCCAACCACTGCATAAATTCTAAATCGATTTTTTGAGGCTCATGACGACAGTCTACTAATACAAAGGCAGTAATTAACTGCTCTCTTTTGCTAAAGTATGCCGTGATAAATTTTTGGAATACTTTTTTTGTGGATTTTGATACACGGGCGTAACCATACCCAGGCAAATCGACCAAAAACCAATTTTTATTAATTAAAAAATGATTGATTAATTGAGTTTTACCAGGTCTTCCAGATGTTTTGGCAAGACTTTTTCTATCGGTAAGCATATTGATCAAAGAGGATTTACCTACGTTTGATCGACCAATAAAAGCATATTCAGGTAAGTTGTCTTTAGGACATTTTGAGACATCACTATTGCTAATTACAAACTCTGCACTATTAATTTTCATAAAGTTAAAAATCTTAAAATTTACGCTCTTGTAGCCAAGAATATAAAAGTGCATTAAATTTTTCGGGATGCTCCATCATCGCAGCATGACCACATTTATCAATCCAATAAAGATCAGAGTTTGGTAATAATTTATTAAAATCATCTGCTACTTCTGGCGGCGTGACATTGTCATTTTTACCCCAAATTATACAAGTGGGAGTATGCATATGAGGTAGATCATTTGCCATGTTGTGACGAATAGCACTTTTGGCAATGGCTAGAGTTCTGATCAATTTATTGCGATCGTTCACAGTAGCGTATACTTCGTCTACGATTTCTTTAGTAGCGATTTCAGGATCGTAAAATACATTTTCGGCTTTAGCTTTTATATACTCATAATCACCACGTTTAGGATAACTTTCTCCCATGGCACTTTCATATAAGCCAGAGCTACCAGTAATTACCAATGCCTTAATTTTTTCTGGAAACATTTTGGTGCACAGTAGACCAATATGACCTCCCAAAGAATTACCTAGTAATATAACATCATCATAGCCCAGATGATCAATAAACTCTTTTAAATATTTTGCAAACGTTCCTACACTTGTCTTAATAAGAGGCATCGTGTATAAAGGTAATTCGGGTATTAAGATTTTGTAACCATGCTGAGGAAAAAATGTACTTACACCATCAAAGTTACTAAGTCCTCCCATTAGTCCATGTAAAATAACGATTGGAGTACCTTCACCTAACTCAAGATAACTGAATTTTCCGTCTTGTTTTAATTTATGCGTCATTAATACTTCTTACGAGGATTAGAAGCAAATATAGCATTTTCATTAATAGTTTAAAGATTTTTTATGAATACTACCTAATGATTTTTTTAAACACACAAAATGTTTGTGACAAGCCGTGTAAATCCAAGTAAAGTAGGCGGCTTTGCTAGTGTGTTGATAAACAATTTCTTAAAAATTAACCCCCTACATTTTAAACTGTAATAAGGATAACTTATTAACAATGTGGTAGATTGTGGTAAAAAGTGGTAATATTTTCGATATATTTGAATTATTAAACGGAAAAATTCAGTCTTGTGTTAAATCTGATAGGGACATATGAGTGCAAAGCAGACGCTAAGGGACGTCTCATGTTGCCTGTTGCTTTTAAGAAGCAATTGTCTCCAGTTTTACAGGAAGGTTTTGTGCTTAAACGATCTGTTTTTCAGTCGTGTTTAGAGCTATACCCTATGGCAGAATGGAATACGTTAATGGGAAAAATTAATAAGCTAAATCGCTTTAAAAAAAAGAATAATGATTTTATAAGAAGGTTTACTGCGGGCGTAAAGATTGTTGAAATCGATGCTACTGGTAGGCTTTTAATACCTAAAGATTTAATTGGTTTTGCCGGAATAAAAAAGGAGTTAGTTCTCTCTTCCGCAGTGAATATTTTGGAGGTTTGGGATAAAGATCAATATGAAAAAGCGATAGATGACGCTGCAGATGATTTTGCTGATTTGGCTGAAGAAGTAATGGGATTTGAAGATGAAACAGATGGAATATCATAATCCAGTATTGTTAAAGGAAACTGTCGATGGCTTGGCAATCAAGCCTGATGGCGTGTATGTGGATGTAACCTTTGGTGGTGGTGGTCATTCTAAGGAGATACTGGCGCAATTAGGTCCAGAAGGAAAGTTGTATGCTTTTGATCAAGACCGTGATGCGTTACAAAATGTGATTGACGACTCTAGATTTACATTGATAAATGAGAATTTTAGATTTATAAAACGGTTTTTGCGACTCTACGGGGTTAAAAAAGTTGATGGAATATTAGGTGATTTTGGTGTTTCTTCTCATCAATTTGATGTGGCAGAACGGGGTTTTTCTACTCGGTTTGAGGCAGAGTTAGATATGAGGATGAATCAGGAAAGCTCACTCTCGGCTTATCATGTAGTTAATGAGTATGATGAAGAAGTGTTAAGAAATGTTTTTTATCAATATGGAGAATTGCGATCTGCTCCAAAATTAGCTCGGGCAATTATAGAAGCTAGAAAAGAAGAAAAAATAAAAACGAGTGAGACTTTAAAAGAAATTCTTCGCCCCTTTCTGGTGAATTATAAAGAGCACAAACTTCTTGCTCAAATCTACCAAGCGATACGTATAGAGGTTAATCAAGAAATTGAGGTCTTAAAAGAATTTTTGTTGCAAACAGAAGCACTGCTTCACCCAGGAGGAAGAATAAGTTTGATCTCATATCACTCCTTAGAAGATCGCTTGGTAAAACGGTATATCAGAAACGGACTTTTTGAAGGTGAGCCAGAAAAGGATTTATATGGGCATGTGTCTGTTCCCTTTAAAAAAGTTGGAGGCTTACTTATTCCGTCTGCCGAAGAAATTAAGAGTAATAGTAGGGCTCGAAGTGCCAAACTTCGGATAGCCGAACGTTTGTAAAAGTTTTTGTGATTATGAAGCAAACTTTATACGACATATTAAAAGGTAAATTTTTAATAGCAGATGATGCCATTAAAAATTGGAGAATGCTTTTATTTCTTTCTTTCTTGGCTATAGTTATGATTGGTAGTTCACACAATGCCGAAAGTAAAGTGCATACAATAGCTAGATTGAATGATGAGGTGAGAGAGTTGAGAACGCAGTTTGTCGATGGTCGTACAGAACTGATGCAGCTTAAAATGGAATCATCGGTTATTGATAAAATGATGAGAATCGGAATCAAAGAACCCAAAAATCCACCTAAAAAAATTATAGTAAAACATTTAGAATAAGTTGGCAGTCAAAGAAAAAAACATACTAAACCGTTTATATATAGTCGCTGGGCTGATGTTAGTTTTTGCCATTGTAATAATGATGAAGCTAGTCAACATACAGTTTGTCGAAGGTGATGTATACCGTCAAAAAGCACAAGAGCGTGTATTTAGAACATTTGATATTCCTGCAAATCGCGGAAATTTGTATGATAGTAAAGGTAATTTATTAGCTACTTCTGTACCCAAATATGATATACGGTTTGATGCAGTAACAATTAAAGATAAAGATTTCAGGACCTATATTAAACCTTTAACCCAGGCGCTTGCCAAAGAATTTGGAGAGCCTGCAGAGCATTACAATCGTCTTTTACGTAAAGCAAGAGCTAATAAAAATAGGTATGTGCTTATTAAGAGAAATTTAGGGTATTCTCAATATATGCGTGTAAAACAATTTCCTCTTTTTAAGTTTGGAGCTAATAGAGGAGGTATTATAGTAGAGCAACGTACGGTACGAGAGCATCCCATAGGTAAAATTGCAGAGCGAACTGTGGGTTACGAACGTAGAGATGCTCAAGGTTATTATACCCGAGTAGGGTT
Organism: Aquimarina rhodophyticola; assembly: GCF_042434915.1. Lineage (GTDB taxonomy): Bacteria > Bacteroidota > Bacteroidia > Flavobacteriales > Flavobacteriaceae > Aquimarina. The sequence continues at coordinate 2,412,596 of NZ_CP170198.1, read as the reverse complement.
GGAGGGAGCTTATGGTCCTTATCTAAGAGGGAAAGAAGGAAAAAGGAAAAAACAAAAAATAGCCAAAAACCAATGGAAACCGATCGGAGATGCTAACGAAGTGGAGCCCTTGGATGGATATGATGTTATTTCAACCATTGATGTAAATATTCAAGATATTACCCATCATGCACTTCTAGCGCAGTTGGAAGAGTTTGAGGCAGAACATGGAACTGCTGTGGTGATGGAAACTAAAACAGGAGAAATCAAAGCTATTTCAAATCTAGGAAGAACGCATTCGGGTAAATATTATGAAAAACTTAATTACGCCGTAGGCGAATCTCATGAGCCCGGGTCTACCTTTAAATTAATGACACTCGTTGCAGCTCTAGAGGATAAAGTAATTGATTCTAGCTATACTGTTGATACCGAAAACGGGCGAGTAAAATTTTATGATCGAACCGTAAAGGATTCCAAATGGGGAGGCTATGGTGTGATATCTGCTGCAAAAGCTTTTGAAGTATCATCAAATACAGCTTTTGCCAAAATAATTGACGAAAAATATAAAAACAATCCCCATAAATTTGTAAACCGTCTTATTAATATGGGCTTGGACAAAGATTTAGGACTTTCTATAAAAGGAGAAGGTCAGCCCAAAATTCCCTATCCAGGAGATGATGATTGGTATGGTACTACGCTTCCATGGATGGCGCATGGATATGGAGTTTCTATGACCCCGTTGCAAGTTTTAGCTTTTTATAATGCGATTGCAAATGATGGCGAGATGGTGAAGCCTAGATTTATTAAAGAAGTTCGGGCTTGGGATAAAACTAAGGAGCGTTTTGATAAGCAAATTCTTAACCCCGCAATTTGTTCAAAAGAAACCGCCAAGATAGCTCAACAAATGATGAAAAATGTCGTGTTAAGAGGTACGGCAGATAATATACAGACAAGTAATTTCACAATTGCTGGTAAGACAGGTACGTGTTGGGGTAATTATGGGAAAGATAAAGAGCGGGAATATATAGCCTCATTTGCCGGGTACTTTCCTGCAGACAAGCCAATGTATTCATGCATAATAGTGATTCACAAACCAGATAAAACAAAAGGATATTATGGCAATATTGTAGCTGCACCAGTCTTTAAAGCAATTGCCACTAAAATTTATAATGATATACCTACAATCGACGAAGTTTCACCGTTGGTTGTAGAAAGTAAAAAAGTTAGACAAAGTTTTAATCAATATTATAGTACAGCACAAAAATATAAAACTATTATGCCTAATGTAGAAGGGATGTCAGCAATGGATGTAATCTCTTTATTAGAGAATATGGGTATGCGTGTCGAGCTTCAAGGACTAGGTTATGTAAGGGAGCAATCTATTGCACCAGGAACAAAAATTGAAAAAAATCAAACTATCAGATTAATACTATCATGATTGAGTTAAAAGACATATTGTATAAGGTAGCTATCGAAACAGTAGTTGGTAATACGCGGCGCACCATTCAACATATTCATTTTGATTCACGTGAGGTGAGTGAAAATGATCTTTTTGTGGCAATACGCGGCGTTCACTCTGATGGTCATGATTATATAGAAAAAGCTATTAAATCTGGTGCGGTAGCTGTAATATGTGAAGCAATGCCTGCAGATATAGTTGATCATATTACATATATAAAAGTAGAGAATACTCAAGTAGCATTGGCTATTATGAGTTCTAATTATTACGAAAACCCTTCAGCAAACCTAAAGTTGGTAGGAGTAACGGGTACAAATGGTAAAACTACCATCGCGACATTATTGTATCAATTATTTAAAAAGGCTGGCTTCAAAGTAGGGTTGTTGTCTACTGTTGCAATAATAGTTGACAATACAACATACAAAGCTACTCATACAACTCCTGATTCTGTTATGCTCAATAAATATTTGAAATTGATGAATGATGAGGGTGTTGAGTTTTGTTTTATGGAAGTGAGTTCTCATGGAATACATCAAAACAGAATCGAAGGCTTAACCTTTGCTGGCGGTGTGTTTACAAACCTATCACATGATCATTTGGATTATCATAAAACATTTAAAGAATATAGAGATGTTAAAAAAGAGTTTTTTGATATACTACCACCTTCTGCTTTTGCGCTAATTAATAAGGATGACAAGAATGGCTCATTTATGCTTCAAAATAGTAAAGCCAAAGGATACAGTTACGCATTAAAAAGTTATGCAGATTATCGAGGTCAAATTTTGGAGAATAACCTAGGAGGTCTTTTGCTTAAGTTTGATGATAATGAGGTTTGGAGCAAATTAATAGGAAGTTTTAATGCGTATAATCTGTTGGCTATTTATGCTACTGCAGAGTTATTGGGACTTCAGCGCATAGAGGTTCTTAGGCTTATAAGTACTTTAGAAAGTGTTGCAGGTAGATTTCAATATTTTATTTCTAAGGGTAAAATAACCGCAGTTGTTGATTATGCACACACTCCAGACGCACTAAAAAATGTGTTAGAAACACTCAATGATATTCGTACCAAGAGTGAAACCCTCATTACCGTAGTTGGTTGTGGAGGGGATCGTGATAGCACTAAACGTCCAATAATGGGTGCAATTGCTGCACAATTGAGTGATAAAGTAATCTTTACCAGTGACAACCCCAGGACCGAAGATCCAGAAGCTATCATTAGAGCTATCCAAAAAGGAGTAGCACCACAGGATTATAAGAAAACACTTGCAATCACTAATCGCTTGCAGGCGATCAAAACAGCGTGTCAATTAGCAAATAAAGAAGATATTATTCTCATCGCAGGAAAGGGACATGAGACCTATCAAGAAATTAATAATGTGCGATCAGAATTTGATGATTTAAAAATTGTAACTGAAGAATTAAATGTACTGGGTAAATAAGCCTATACACTTAACAACAAGAATTAAAAGATAAATTATGTTATACTATCTCTTCGAATATTTAGAAAGTGAGTACCAGTTTCCTGGTGCAACTTTGTTTCAGTTTCTAACATTCAGAGCGGCAATGGCAATCATTTTATCCCTATTGATATCAACTATTTATGGAAAACGGATTATTCGTTTTCTTCAGCATAGACAGATGGGAGAAAGTATTAGAGAGCTAGGATTAGAAGGTCAAATGGAAAAAGCGGGAACCCCGACTATGGGTGGACTTATAATAATATTGGCAACTTTAGTTCCTGTTTTACTTTTAGCCAAATTGGATAATATCTATGTGGTAGTTTTAATTATTACAACTGTTTGGATGGGAATCATTGGTTTCACTGATGATTATCTCAAGATTAAACGCAAAGATAAAGAAGGGTTAGCAGGTAAATTCAAAGTCATAGGCCAAGTAGGATTAGGACTAATTGTTGGTTGTGTAATGTATTTTCATGATGACATCACAGTAAAAGAAGAAGTCACAAAATCTCCTGCAGAAGTTGTTATAAAATTAGATAAGAACAAGCCTGAGTTTAAACCCGCTCAAAAATCATCCAAAACGACCATCCCTTTTTTCAAAAATAATGAATTTGATTACGCAGATTTAATCACTTGGATAAGCCCTGAAATGAGTAAGTATGCATGGATTATTTTTATACCGTTTGTAATATTTATTATTACAGCTGTTTCTAATGGAGCTAATCTAACCGATGGTATTGATGGGTTAGCGGCAGGTTCTTCGGCGATTATTGTTCTGACTTTAGCACTTTTTGCGTGGGTATCGGGAAACATAATATTCTCAGATTATCTCAATGTTATGTACATACCTAATTCTGGAGAAATGACCGTTTTTATAACTGCCTTTGCTGGTGCGCTGGTAGGATTTTTATGGTATAATACTTATCCAGCGCAAGTGTTTATGGGAGATACTGGTAGTTTAACGATAGGAGGAATTATTGCAGTATTAGCTATTGCTACTAGAAAGGAATTTTTAATACCAGTGCTTTGCGGTATTTTCTTTATAGAAACCTTATCCGTAATGATGCAGGTAGGTTGGTTTAAATATACCAAAAAGAAATACGGTGACGGAAGAAGAATTTTTCTAATGTCCCCTCTGCACCACCATTATCAAAAAAAAGGTATACACGAGAGTAAAATTGTTACTCGATTTTGGATTATAGGTATTTTCCTAGCGATTCTCACTGTTGTTACTTTAAAGGTGAGATAATTATAATATAGGTAATGAGAGAAAAGAACATAAAAAGATTAGTAATTCTAGGTGCTGGAGAGAGCGGAATTGGTACTGCGCTTCTCGGTGTACAACATGGATTCGAGATTTTTGTGTCTGATCATGGAAAAATTTCTGCCAACAGTAAAGAAGTTCTTGCACGTCTTAATATCGATTGGGAAGAGGAGAAACATACCGAGTCGTTAATTTTAAACGCAGATGTTGTTATGAAAAGCCCTGGTATTCCTGATACTGCAGCAATCGTTGTGCTACTCAGAAAGAATCAAATTCCAGTTATCTCCGAAATAGAATTTGCTTATCCATATACACAGGCTATGTTGATTGGTATTACTGGTAGCAACGGTAAAACAACGACAACCACCTTAATTGATCATGTATTAAAAGGTGGCGGTTTAAAAAGTATTGCGGTAGGCAACATAGGTAATAGTTTTGCCGAAGAGGTGGTTAGCGATCAAGCCTCACAGTATGTGTTAGAATTAAGTAGTTTTCAGTTAGATGGTATTGAGAACTTTAGACCTCACATTGCTGTTATAACAAATATAACTCCAGATCATTTGGATCGTTATGCGTATGATTTTAATAAGTACATCGCTTCCAAATTCAGAATAATAAAGAATCAGACCTTATCTGATTATTTTATATACGATGCAGATGATGCAGTCATCACTAATTATTTAGAAAAACACCCGGTTCAATCCAAGTTACTTCCGTTTTCATTAACTAAAAAAGTAACCGAAGGAACATATTTAGATAACGACAATATTATACTAACAATAGATAATAACAAATTTATTATGCCAACAGCAAATTTAGCTTTAAAAGGAAATCATAACGTAAAAAACGCCATGGCAGCAGCCACAGTTGCGCAATTACTACGTATTAGAAAAAATACGATTAGAGAATGTTTAGAGAATTTTCATGGTGTAGAGCATCGATTAGAAGATGTTTTAAAAATTAATAATGTTCAATACATAAATGATTCTAAAGCAACCAACGTCAATGCTGCATTTTATGCTTTAGATGCAATGAAATCGCCAACAGTTTGGATTGTTGGGGGCGTAGATAAGGGCAACAATTATTCTGAATTGTATGCCTTGATTAATGAGAAAGTCAAAGCGATTATTTGTTTAGGTGTTGATAACACTAAAATTATTAATGCCTTTGGAAATTGTGTAGATAATATTGTAGAAACGCAATCGATGAAAGAAGCAGTACAATATGCTTATAAGATAGCAGAACGCAATGATAATGTATTATTATCCCCTGCGTGTGCAAGTTTTGATCTATTTAAAAATTATGAAGATAGAGGGAGACAGTTTAAAGAAGCTGTAAGAGAGCTTTAAACTTAAAATGATTAGTGATTAAGATATAATACATGAAGAGCGTACTCAAAAATATAAAAGGAGATAGAATGATCTGGGCAGTTGCTGCATTGTTGGCAATCTTCTCTTTTCTTCCTGTGTATAGCGCCAGTAGTAATTTGGCCTACCTTTATGGAGATGGGGATACGTTTGGTTTTTTAATAAAGCACTTTGCACATTTGGCTTTAGGTTTTGGGATTATGTATTGGATACATAAAATACCATACCATTATTTCAAAGGATTGTCTCTTATAATGCTTCCAGTTATTGTAGTGTTATTATTGCTTACCATGGCACAAAACACGACAATTGAAGGGGCAAACGCTAGTCGATGGATACGATTGCCTTTTGTAGGAGTTACTTTTCAAACCTCTACATTGTCTGCAGTTGTATTAATGACATTTGTGGCTAGATATTTAACAAAAATTAAAGATAAAAGGGTTGCGTTTAAGGAAACATTGGTGCCCTTATGGTTGCCTGTTTTTATTATATTAATGTTGATTCTGCCAGCTAATTTTTCTACGACAGCAATACTTTTTGTAATGGTAATCGTATTGGTTTTTTTGGGTGGGTATCCCTTAAAACATATTATGGTAATCCTAGGAACAGGAGCGGTGGTTTTGGCATTTTTTGTCCTTTTTGCTAAAGCTTTTCCTGGTGTGTTTCCAAATAGGGTTGATACTTGGGTTAGTCGTGTAGAAAATTTTGTAGATAACACAGATACCGAAGAAGATTACCAAATTGAGAGAGCAAAAATAGCAATTGCTCGCGGTGAACTGATGGGTAAAGGTCCAGGTAAAAGTGTACAACGTAATTTTTTACCTCAATCTTCTTCAGACTTTATTTACGCAATTATTGTTGAAGAGTGGGGGCTTTTAGGCGGGCTATTTTTAATGTTGTTATACGCTCTTTTGCTATTTAGAATTGTTATCGTAGCTCATAAAAGTGCCGATGTGTTCGGTAAGTTATTAGTAATTGGGGTTGGGCTTCCAATTGTATTTCAGGCATTTATTAATATGGCTGTAGCTGTAGAGTTATTTCCCGTTACAGGACAGACCTTACCGTTAATTAGTAGTGGAGGTTCATCTATTTGGATGACGTGTCTGGCGATTGGTATTGTTTTGAGTGTAAGCTCAAATCGAGAAGAAATTTTGGATAAACAAAGCGAACGGTATGAGGATTCAAATAAAAAGAATGCTCTTGAAATTTTAAGCGAAGCGGTATGAGGATAGCACCTAAAATTATATTATCTGGAGGAGGAACGGGAGGTCATATCTACCCAGCTATTGCTATTGCAAATGAAATAAGACATCGATATCCTAATGCCGAAATACTTTTTGTCGGCGCAAAAGACAGAATGGAAATGCAGAAGGTACCGAGTGCAGGGTATACTATAAAGGGATTATGGATTAGCGGAGTTCAACGGAAATTGACTTGGAGTAATCTTATATTTCCTTTGAAGCTGATAAGCAGTCTTTTAACGTCAAGAAAAATTATCAAAACCTTTAAACCTAACATAGCTATTGGTACTGGCGGATTTGCAAGCGGTCCTTTGTTAAGAATGGCTGTAAACGCCAATGTTCCTACCTTGTTACAAGAACAAAACTCATATCCAGGGATCACAAATAAATGGTTAGCAAAAAGTGCGCATAGTATTTGTGTTGCTTATTCTGGATTAGAACGTTTTTTTCCAGAAAATAAAATCAAACTAACCGGTAATCCTGTGCGTCAGGATCTTTTGGATCTAAGTGGTAAACGAGAGAAAGGAAGCAGTAAGTACGGACTTTCTTCAAATAAAACAACATTATTAGTTTTGGGTGGGAGTCTGGGGGCTCGACGCATCAATCAGTTGATAGTCTCAAACCTAAAGTTTTTTGCAGATAAAAACATTCAAATCATATGGCAGTGCGGTAAACTTTATTTTGAAGAGTATAAAAAGTATACCAACAATCAAGATGTGCAGGTACATCAATTTATCGACACCATGGATTTAGCATACGCAAGTGCAGATATTATATTATCTAGAGCTGGTGCAGGATCTGTGTCTGAGCTATGTCTTGTAGGTAAACCAGTAATTTTTATTCCTTCGCCAAATGTTGCCGAAGATCATCAAACCAAAAATGCCCAAGCAATTGTAGATCAAGATGGAGCATTATTGGTTAAAGAAAAAGATTTGGATACAACTTTTCAAAATACATTCAAGAAACTTTTGGAAGATTCATCTTTACAGAAACGGTTAGGGGAAACAATTCAAAAATTAGCATTACCAAATGCAACACAAGAAATTGTTAATGAGATTGAGAGTATATTAAAAATAAAGCGACAGTAAACGGAATATGAATACTACATTGGATCATATAAAAAATGTATATTTTATCGGTATCGGTGGTATCGGGATGAGTGCATTGGCTAGATATTTTAAATTTAGTGATAAAAATGTAGCAGGTTATGATAAGACACCTACAAAGCTAACATCAGAGTTACAGGCTATAGGTATTGAAATACATTTTGATGATAATGTTGATTATATACCACAAACTTTTCAAAATAGTAACGATACTTTAATTGTTTATACACCAGCAGTTCCAAAAGATCATCTGCAACTTACTTATTTTAAAAAGCAGGGTTACATAGTTAAAAAACGTGCAGAAGTTTTAGGAATTATAACACAAGATACTTACACCTTAGCCGTGGCTGGTACTCATGGTAAAACTACAACTACGGCTATTTTAGCACATCTTTTGAAAGCTAGTGGCATTAAAGTAACTGCATTTTTAGGTGGAATAAGTGAAAACTATAATTCTAATTTGATTTTGGAAGGCACCGATGTCGTTGTGGTTGAAGCAGATGAGTTTGATCGTTCTTTTATGCAACTTTACCCAGATATAGTGGCGATTACCTCTATGGATGCAGATCATTTGGATATTTATGAACAAGCTGATCAGCTAGAACAGTCATTTATAGAATTTTCAGATAGAGCCAAAGACCATCTTCTAGTAGCATCTGGTTTACCATTAAATGGCTTAACCTTTGGTTTAAGAGATGCTTCAGATTATAGTGCACAAAAAATCCGGATTGATAATGGAACCTATATTTTTGATCTCAAAACACCCAAGCAATATATTAAAAATGTAGCGCTGACTTTGCCAGGGGATCATAATTTGTTAAATGCAATTGTAGCTTTTGCGATGGCATTGTTGTTTGGTGTATCCATTGAAAATTTGGTAAAAGCACTCTCAACATTTAAAGGTGTGCAGCGCAGGTTTACCTATCAGATTAAAACAGATAACAAAGTCTTTATAGATGATTATGCACACCACCCAACCGAGATTAACGCACTTAATCAAGCGATTAGACAAATGCACCCAAATAAAAAGGTGTTAGGTGTTTTTCAACCGCATTTATATAGTAGAACAAGAGATTTTGCAGCCGCTTTTGCAGAGAGCTTAAGCTTGTTTGATGAGTTGTTGTTATTAGATATTTATCCTGCAAGAGAAACTTCAATTCCTGGAATTACTTCTAGTTGGTTGTTGAATATGATCTCTTGTGAAAAGAAAAAAGTAATAGAAAAGAAAGATTTAATTATAGAGATTAAAAAATCTGATGCTCATGTTATTGTAACTATTGGAGCAGGAGATATTGGAGCCGAAGTTGAACCTATCAAAAATGCACTACTCGTATGAAAGGAATGATATATTATTTGAGGTCCATAGGGTTGCTAGTAGTGATAATCTTGTTATTTGCATTTACAAAGAATCGAAATGAGGCTAGGACAATTGATAAAGTCCGCATAGAATTTATCGAAGAACAAAATCCTTATATCAGTGAAAATACAGTTAATAAATTGTTGATACAAAATTCTGATGGAGTGACGAACGTGGGCAAAGAAACTTTAGTTTTGAACTTAGTGGAAAAAGAATTAGATGCACACAAAATGATAGAGAATTCAGATGTGTATCTTACTGTAAACGGAGAACTTAAGGTTAAAATAAAGCAACGCACCCCAATTGCTAGGGTTAATGCGGTTACACCTTTTTATGTAGATGCTACAGGAAAGATGATGCCGCTATCAAATAACCATGCTGCTCATGTGCCTATGGTATATAATGTTTCGCAACGGGAAGTAAATGAAATTTACCCTTTACTAACCAAAATACAAGAGGATGAATTTTTAAAAAAACATGTAGTAAGTATAAATAGAAATAAAGAGGGAGCTTATGAAATGGGCTTACGCGTTTACACATTTACTGTAGTATTAGGAAAAATAGAATCTTTAAATAGTAAAATTGATAATTTCAAAGCGTTTTATCAAAAAGCTTTAAAAGATAAAAGCTTAAGTGCTTATAAAAAAGTGAGCCTTCAGTTCAGTAATCAAGTGGTGTGTACAAAAAAATGATACCAATGAAAGGAGAAGAAAAGGAAATAGCTGTAGGTCTAGATATAGGAACAACCAAGATTGTTGCTATGGCTGGTCGGTACAATGAATACGGTAAAATGGAGGTATTGGGTGTAGGTAAATCCAAAAGTTTGGGAGTACACCGAGGTGTAGTAAATAATATAACACAAACAATACAATCGATTCAACAAGCGGTACAAGAGGCAGAAAGTGTTTCAGGAGTTAAAATAGAAAAGGTGACCGTAGGGATTGCAGGTCAACATATTCGCAGTCTACAACACAGTGATTATATAACGAGGTCCAATGCCGATGCTGTTATTGATGAGAATGATATCGATATGTTATGCAATCAAGTTCATAAATTGGTGATGCTACCAGGTGAAGAGATTTTGCATGTACTGCCTCAAGAATATAAGGTGGATGGTCAAGCCGAAATTAAAGAACCAGTAGGCATGTATGGAGGTCGGTTAGAAGCAAATTTTCATGTAGTAGTTGGTCAAGTAACCTCGATACGCAATATTGGGCGTTGCGTCAAAAGTTCTGGTTTAGAATTATCCGATGTGACATTAGAGCCATTGGCATCTGCAAACGCAGTGCTAAGTCAAGAAGAAAAAGAAGCAGGTGTTGCATTGATTGATATAGGTGGTGGTACTACAGATTTAGCCATTTTTAAAGATGGTATTATTCGTCATACTGCAGTCATTCCTTTTGGGGGAAATGTTATTACAGAAGATATTAAGGAAGGATGTTCTATAATAGAGAAACAAGCAGAGCTACTTAAAATTAAGTTTGGATCTGCATGGCCAGGTGAAAATAAAGAGAATGAAATTGTCTCAATTCCTGGGCTTAGAGGCAGAGAACCAAAGGAAATAACTTTAAAAAATTTATCTAAAATCATTCATGCAAGAGTTGTAGAAATTATCGAGCAAGTATTTTTAGAAATTAAAAATTATGGACACGAGTCACCTAAGAAAAAATTAATAGCTGGTATTGTACTTACAGGAGGAGGTGCGCAGTTAAAGCATTTAAAGCAACTGGTCGAATATATAACAGGTATGGATACTAGAATAGGATATCCAAACGAACATCTTGCTGGGGATAGCGATTCTGAAACTACAAGCCCCATGTATGCCACCGCAGTTGGTTTAGTAATGGATAGTTTAACGCATCTCAAAAAACAGCGAGCTATAGATGCCAGAGCATCAACACGGCAAGAAACTGTACAAACTGAAACAGAACAAACTATAGCGCCAGAGCATCATGATGATGCCGTTGTTAAAGAAACTATTACCAAGCCACGCCGAAATATATTAGAAAAGTGGACTGAAAAATTTAAAGAGTTTTTGGATAACGCAGAATAAGTATCCTTAGCTTGAAAGGAAAAAAATAAAGAAGAAAAGGAAAAAAAGTAAGAGAACCATAAAATTAGCAATTATGAGTAGTAATGAAGAGTTTGAAAATATTTCGTTTGATTTACCTAAAAATCAATCCAATGTTATCAAAGTGATAGGTGTTGGAGGAGGCGGTAGCAATGCTATCAATCATATGTTTCAACAGGGTATTAAGGGAGTAGATTTTGTAATTTGTAATACAGATTCGCAAGCGTTGGACAATAGTCCGATACCTAATAAAATACAATTAGGCGTTTCACTAACCGAAGGGTTAGGTGCCGGAGCGAATCCAGAAGTTGGAGAAAAAGCTGCAGTAGAGAGCTACGAAGAGATAAAAAGAATGTTGGATACCAATACCAAGATGATTTTTATAACAGCAGGTATGGGAGGCGGTACAGGTACAGGTGCTGCACCCATAATAGCAAAAATGGCTAGAGAGTTGGATATTCTAACTGTCGGAATCGTAACCATACCCTTCCAGTTTGAAGGTAGAATGCGTAACGAACAGGCACAGTTAGGGGTCGAAAAATTGCGTTCTCAAGTAGATTCTCTTGTAGTGATTAATAATAATAAATTACGAGAAGTATACGGAAATCTTGGCTTTAAAGCTGGATTCTCAAAAGCAGACGAAGTTTTGGCAACAGCCTCTAGAGGTATTGCCGAGGTAATTACACATCACTATACTCAAAACATAGATTTACGTGATGCCAAAACAGTACTTAGTAATAGTGGTACGGCAATTATGGGCTCTGCTAATGCCTCTGGTGCCAAACGTGCTCATGATGCTATTGTTAAGGCATTGGATTCACCATTGTTAAATGATAACAAAATAACGGGTGCCAAAAATGTTTTGTTATTAATTGTTTCTGGAAAAGAAGAAATAACTATAGATGAGATAGGAGAAATTAATGATCATATACAACAAGAGGCAGGACATGGAGCCAACATAATTATGGGTGTTGGAGAAGACGAATCTCTAGAAGATGCAATATCTGTTACAGTAATTGCAACTGGATTTAATGTAGAACAACAAGATGAAATAGTTAATACAGAAACTAAAAAAATTATCCATACGTTGGACGATGAGCAGCGTGCATTAACGCAAAGTCTTACGCCTAAATCTACAAGTAGTACTACACCTTTATTTAGAGAACTTCCTAAAAAAGAAGAAGTAAAACCTGATCCTATTATTAAACATACTTTGTTAGATGATGAACAGCTTGAGCAACCAATAAAGAATACATCATTTATTCCTACTACAGAGTTTCTGAAAAATATTGATGTAGAATATGAGGTAGTAAAACCTTTTTCAAAAGATGAAGATTTTGTAATTATCAATGCACAGGACATTATTAATCAGATAGAGGTAAAGGACGCAGAAGATGTTAGAGAAGAACTAATTACAGAAAAAGCAAAAGAAGATCAGTTTACTTTGGCATTTGATATGCCAGTCCAGCAGGAGGAAAAACAGGTTGATGAGCCAAAAGAAACAGTTCAAATCGACAGTAAGAAACATGTTGAGGATGAAAAACCCATAATTTTTGATCTCACCGATGATATTTTAAACGTAGATGTTAAAGATCCCATAGAAGTTGTGCCTACGACAGAATCTATAAATGATGAAGTTCGTAAATACAGTTTAGAGGATTATATGGAAGAAGAAAAACGTTTGTCTGAAGCTAAACCGGTAGTTCAAACTTTAGAAGAAGAGGAAGAAATTATTCTTGAAAAGAAAATTGTAGAACCTAAAGTTACAGAAGAAACTACTCCCGAGGTGGTCGACCCTATTGATCAACCTATTTCTGAGACATTAAGAGCGCGTGCAGCAGAGCGACGCGCAAAAATGAAAGAATTTAATTATAAATTTAGAAATAGTTCAAATATCGAGGAAATAGAAAAAGAACCAGCGTATAAAAGAGCGGGAATAGATGTAGCCTCACGATCAGATGGTTCAGGACTATCAAGAACAAGTCTTGGAACCGATGAGAATGATGAGATACAGTTGCGTAGAAATAATTCATTTCTGCATGATAATGTAGACTAATTTAGCTTTTATAAAAAAATACAGATAACCGATATTCTATCTAGAGAATATCGGTTTATTTTTTATCTTCGCAGTCCATTAATAACTTGATTAAAAGTAATCACTATCACCATGAGTTTAGAGCAAAAAGTAATGACGGCAATGAAAGAGGCTATGAAAGCAAAAGATTCTAATGCATTAACCTCATTACGAGCGATTAAATCAGCTATTTTACTTGCAAAGACAGAAACTGGGTCTGCCAAGGAAACTTTGACGGATGAGGAAGAACTAAAATTACTTCAAAAATTGGTAAAACAACGTAAGGATAGTGCAGCTATTTTTACTGAACAGAAGAGAAGTGATCTGGCAGAACCAGAGTTGGCTCAAGCCGAAGTAATTTCTCAATTTTTACCCGAGCAGTTAAGCGAAGCTGAAATAGAAAAGGTAGTTGCTGATATAATTGCAAAAACTGGTGCAGAAGGTATGAAAGATATGGGGAAAGTAATGGGACAAGCAAATGCAAAACTTACGGGTAAGGCTGACGGAAAAACAATTTCTACAATTGTGAAAGCAAAATTATCGTAATTAAATTGGCCGCGTGGCGCAACTGAATAGCGCATCAGATTTCGGCTCTGAGGGTTGGGGGTTTGAATCCCTCCGCGGTCACATCAATTACAAAACCTGCAATTTTTTTGCAGGTTTTTGTTATTTGGATGATACTGTCAAATTTATTATAGGTATATAATTTACTTAACGCTGTTTTAAGTAATATTGATTTAATTATAACAAATAATATAAATTAGCTATTCAGTTTATCGGTTAATGTATAAGTATCCTGTTTTTGATTTTCTTGTCCCGTTATTATTTGAATATTCTAATACATAATAATAAGTCCCTACGGGTAAATTTCTTCTTTTGCTAATGGTTGAACGACCGCTACTTGCTCCTTTAAACAGTTCTGAGTTTGGTTGTTCATAATTATTTTGTTCAAAAACAATCACTCCCCATCTATTAAAAATTTTTAAATTATTATTAGGAAAATTATCTAATCCAACAATTCTAAACTCATCGTTTTTACCATCACCATTTGGAGAGATTCCTTTATAAATAATTAGTTCATCACCTCCAAAGTCTATTATAGTAATTGTTTTATCCTCAAAATCACCATCTTGATCCAAATCAATATTGGTATCAACGTTGGGATCATCTGATAAGTCTGATACTATAGTGCCAGATGGCCCTTGTCCGATAGCTGTAGCTTGATTAATTATTTGTTTTTGAACAATATCTTGCTGCTTCAGTACATATATTGCCGTAAATTCATCTTCGTTTGATTCTCCAACCTTTAGATCAATAGGACCTCCAGATACTAGAATGTTTGGAAGCGGATCGGTTAATGTAATATTTATGATATCTACAGTGCCCGTGTTTTCTATTCTAAAAGTGTACTTTATTTGATCTCCTGCATTTACTATTCCGTTATTATTGGAGTCTTCATAGGTGCCTACTTTTGTAACTGCAAGATTCAGTGTTTGTTCAATTAGTGTTATTGTTTTGTCATTAGTAGGGTCTCCATCATTATCTTCATCCACAGCCTCATCTCCATTATCCGAAACATCCATCACACTATTTCCTCTGGGATCGAATCCAATAACCATGGCACTATTTTCAACGTTACCAAGATTAATATCTTCTTGAGTAATAGCATAGGTTGCTATGGCGGTTGCAATTTCTTCTGGTTCTAATGTAGATGGAGTAGCATCTAAAGCTATGCTTTCTGTCAATGGGTCATCGATGGTAATATTGTTAATAGTAACATTTCCAGTATTAACAATTTCAAATGTATAAGTAATTATATCACCAACCATAGTCCCATTGAGTTCACTTGTTTTAACAAGACGAAGGCTTGGTTCTGGTATTATAGTAAAATTTGTAGTATCATTCGTTGTGTTTCCATCTGCATCATCTCCATCATCACTAGTATCACTAACAGCAGTGTTTTGAGGAGAAGTTGCTGCTACCAATACGCTGTTGCTTACTCCTCCTGCATCGACAGCTTCTTGTGTTAACGTATATCTAGCCAGGTAGGTAGCTGTTTCTCCAACTAAAAGAGTTCCTTCTGTACTACCCAGAGTTGCGAAATCAAAGGTAGGTGGTATATCTAAGTTTAATGATTGTCCGTTAGCATCAACAAAAGTATCTGTTATAGCAATGGCGGTAAGTGTTACATTACCAGTATTGGTAATTGTAATAGTATAGTTTATGACATCATTAATACCATCGCTACCATCTCCATTATCTACGATTACTTGTGTTTTTGTAGCTTCTATATTTGGAGCTTCGGTTATAGTAAAATCTGTAGTATCATTTGTTGTGTTTCCATCTGCATCATCTCCATCATCACTAGTATCACTAACAGCAGTGTTTTGAGGAGAAGTTGCTGCTACCAATACGCTGTTGCTTACTCCTCCTGCATCGACAGCTTCTTGTGTTAACGTATATCTAGCCAGGTAGGTAGCTGTTTCTCCAACTAAAAGAGTTCCTTCTGTACTGCCCAGAGTTGCGGAATCAAAGGTAGGTGGTATATCTAAGTTTAGTGATTGTCCGTTAGCATCAACAAAAGTATCTGTTATAGCAATAGAGGTAAGTGTTACATTGCCAGTATTGGTAATTGTAATAGTATAGTTTATGACATCATTAATACCATCGCTACCATCTCCATTATCTACGATTCCTTGTGTTTTTGTAGCTTCTATATTTGGAGCTTCGGTTATAGTAAAATCTGTAGTATCATTCGTTGTGTTTCCATCTGCATCATCTCCATCATCACTAGTATCACTAACAGCAGTGTTTTGAGGAGAAGTTGCTGCTACCAATACGCTGTTGCTCACTCCTCCTGCATCGACAGCTTCTTGTGTTAACGTATATCTAGCCAGGTAGGTAGCTGTTTCTCCAACTAAAAGAGTTCCTTCTGTACTGCCCAGAGTTGCGGAATCAAAGGTAGGTGGTATATCTAAGTTTAGTGATTGTCCGTTAGCATCAACAAAAGTATCTGTTATAGCAATAGAGGTAAGTGTTACATTGCCAGTATTGGTAATTGTAATAGTATAGTTTATGACATCATTAATACCATCGCTACCATCTCCATTATCTACCATTCCTTGTGTTTTTGTAGCTTCTATACTTGGAGCTTCGGTTATAGTAAAATCTGTAGTATCATTCGTTGTGTTTCCATCTGCATCATCTCCATCATCACTAGTATCATTCACAGCAGTGTTTTGAGGAGAAGTTGCTGCTACCAATACGCTGTTGCTCACTCCTCCTGCATCGACAGCTTCTTGTGTTAACGTATATCTAGCCAGGTAGGTAGCTGTTTCTCCAACTAAAAGAGTTCCTTCTGTACTGCCCAGAGTTGCGGAATCAAAGGTAGGTGGTGTATCTAAGTTTAGTGATTGTCCGTTAGCATCAACAAAAGTATCTGTTATAGCAATGGCGGTAAGTGTTACATTGCCAGTATTGGTAATTGTAATAGTATAGTTTATGACATCATTAATACCATCGCTACCATCTCCATTATCTACGATTACTTGTGTTTTTGTAGCTTCTATACTTGGAGCTTCGGTTATAGTAAAATCTGTAGTATCATTTGTTGTGTTTCCATCTGCATCATCTCCATCATCACTAGTATCATTCACAGCAGTGTTTTGAGGAGAAGTTGCTGCTACCAATACGCTGTTGCTCACTCCTCCTGCATCGACAGCTTCTTGTGTTAACGTATATCTAGCCAGGTAGGTAGCTGTTTCTCCAACTAAAAGAGTTCCTTCTGTACTGCCCAGAGTTGCGGAATCAAAGGTAGGTGGTATATCTAAGTTTAGTGATTGTCCGTTAGCATCAACAAAAGTATCTGTTATAGCAATAGAGGTAAGTGTTACATTGCCAGTATTGGTAATTGTAATAGTATAGTTTATGACATCATTAATACCATCGCTACCATCTCCATTATCTACGATTCCTTGTGTTTTTGTAGCTTCTATATTTGGAGCTTCGGTTATAGTAAAATCTGTAGTATCATTTGTTGTGTTTCCATCTGCATCATCTCCATCATCACTAGTATCACTAACAGCAGTGTTTTGAGGAGAAGTTGCTGCTACCAATACGCTGTTGCTCACTCCTCCTGCATCGACAGCTTCTTGTGTTAACGTATATCTAGCCAGGTAGGTAGCTGTTTCTCCAACTAAAAGAGTTCCTTCTGTACTGCCCAGAGTTGCGGAATCAAAGGTAGGTGGTATATCTAAGTTTAGTGATTGTCCGTTAGCATCAACAAAAGTATCTGTTATAGCAATGGCGGTAAGTGTTACATTGCCAGTATTGGTAATTGTAATAGTATAGTTTATGACATCATTAATACCATCGCTACCATCTCCATTATCTACGATTACTTGTGTTTTTGTAGCTTCTATACTTGGAGCTTCGGTTATAGTAAAATCTGTAGTATCATTTGTTGTGTTTCCATCTGCATCATCTCCATCATCACTAGTATCATTCACAGCAGTGTTTTGAGGAGAAGTTGCTGCTACCAATACGCTGTTGCTCACTCCTCCTGCATCGACAGCTTCTTGTGTTAACGTATATCTAGCCAGGTAGGTAGCTGTTTCTCCAACTAAAAGAGTTCCTTCTGTACTGCCCAGAGTTGCGGAATCAAAGGTAGGTGGTGTATCTAAGTTTAATGATTGTCCGTTAGCATCAACAAAAGTATCTGTTATAGCAATGGCGGTAAGTGTTACATTGCCAGTATTGGTAATTGTAATAGTATAGTTTATGACATCATTGATACCATCGCTACCATCTCCATTATCTACGATTACTTGTGTTTTTGTAGCTTCTATACTTGGGGCTTCGGTTATAGTAAAATCTGTAGTATCATTCGTTGTGTTTCCATCTGCATCATCTCCATCATCACTAGTATCACTAACAGCAGTGTTTTGAGGAGAAGTTGCTGCTACCAGTACGCTGTTGCTCACTCCTCCTGCATCGACAGCTTCTTGTGTTAACGTATATCTAGCCAGGTAGGTAGCTGTTTCTCCAACTAAAAGAGTTCCTTCTGTACTGCCCAGAGTTGCGGAATCAAAGGTAGGTGGTATATCTAAGTTTAGTGATTGTCCGTTAGCATCAACAAAAGTATCTGTTATAGCAATGGAGGTAAGTGTTACATTGCCAGTATTGGTAATTATAATAGTATAGTTTATGACATCATTAATACCATCGCTACCATCTCCATTATCTACGATTACTTGTGTTTTTGTAGCTTCTATATTTGGAGCTTCGGTTATAACACTAATAATTTCCTGAACAGAAGGGTCAATTAATGAGCCTGTTCTAGGATTACCTGTCGCCGTAGCAGTATTAAGAATATCAGTTTGATTATCAATATCTTCTTGCGTTATACGATATGAGGATTCGAATATAGCTACCTGATTTGGAGCTAATTCGTCAACAATTGCATCACCTCCAATATCTGACCCCGTAGTGCTTTGTAAAGTAATTGGGCTTAGTGTACCAGTTCCTAAATGTAAATCCTCTAGGGTTACATTATCAAACGTCACATTTCCGTTATTGGTTAGTTGATAAGTATAGGTGATATTTTGATTAAATACTACATCTGTATCCTCATCTGCTACTTTTGTTAAAAATAACGAGGGAGAAGACCCTAAATTTGTAACTGTTGGATCATCTATAGTATTGTTTGGGTTATCTGGATCATCCGATAAATCTGTAACACTACCTCCGGCAGGATCTTGTCCTCCAGCTGTTGCGGTATTTACAACTTGCCCCGTGTCTAAATCCTCTTGGGTTATGGAGTGAGTAACGAGATATGTTGCTGTATCTCCTGGATCCATGCTGTCTACAGTCATATCACCTCCCGCATCTGTTCCAGTAGTACCTAGTAAAATAATAGTATCGGCATTTGGATCGACAACATTTATATTTGTAATAGTAACAGTTCCTACACTTTCTATAACGATGGTATAGCGTATGGTTTCATCAATTGTATCGTAGGATCCATCAGCGGGTGCTTCATCTACTTTAGTAACACTTAATTGTCCAAACTGGGGTATTGTAACTACAGTAGCATCCTCTGGTGTTATCGTTGTGGGATCATCGGATGTATCTGTGATTAATGTTCCTTCAACCACCTCGGTTCCAGAAACCGTTGCAGTATTCGTGGCACTCCCATTATTAAAATCATCTACTACCAAGGTGTGTTGCGCTGTAAAAATTGCAGATGAACCAGCTGGTAAGTTTGTGATATTGGTGGGAGAGATAGATCCAGCATCTGCAAAAGAATCTGTAATTGAAACATTAGTTAAACTCACATTACCTGTATTGAACACTGTTAATTCGTATTGAATAACTTCTCCTATAGTATCATATAATCCATCTTGTGCGGGTTGGGCAATTTTTTCTAAAACTAAAGCACCTTTTTGATCAATAGGAGTAATGGTTGGGTCGTCGATATTGGTTGTAGTATCATCTGGGTCGTCTGAGATATCCGAGATTATAAACCCATTTGATAACTCAGCAAATACGGTAGCAGAGTTAATAACTTGATCTGCTTCAATATCATCTTGTGTAATTGTGTGCGTTGCAGTAAAGGTTGCAGAGGCTCCAACAGGAAGATTTGAAACTGTTGATGGTGTAAGACTACCAACATCAATATTTGAATCTGAAATGGTAATATTATTTAATGGAACTTCTCCAGTATTGTTAACTACAAAATTATAAACAATTTGTTCTCCTACAGTATCATAACTACCATCAATAGGTGCTTGATCCTGTTTGGTGATCGTAACGTCGCTATTGGTAATCGTAACATCTTCGGTAAAATCATCTGGAAGAGTATTAGCTTCAATTTCATTTTGCGTATTACTGATAATATTTGTAACTGTGGTTGTTGCGTCTATTTCATTTACAGAGGCTGTAACCTGCAATGAATGCAATTCTCCACTAAACATGGATCCTATAGTCCAATTAGGAGCTACCCAAGTGCCAAAACTAGGAGTGCCACTGACAAAGGAAAGTTCTGCCGGGAGTACATCATTAATGACCAAGTTGCTAACAGGATTGACACCTAAATGTTCAACCGTTATAGTAAAAATTACATTGTCTCCCTCTAATGCATTTGAGTTATCAACAGTTTTTTTAATAACGATTTCTGGATCACAATTATAAACGGAAAGAATAGCAGAATCATATGTGCAGCTTCCCTTGGTAACTCTAACAAAAAAATCACCAGGCTCTGTTGGAGTATAAGTACTTGTTGTAGCGCCCACAATTTGAGCTCCGTTTTGGAACCATTGATACGCATCAAAACTATTTGATATTTCAAAAACATCTGAACCAGGAAGACAACCTCCGCCCGATACATCCAGCGCAACTACAGGAACCGAATCAAACCCTGAAAAATAACCAGCGATTCCAGCATTGCTGTTAACACCAAGAAATCCAACAGCTATCGGACCTGTTGATTGTACAGAAACATCTCCAGAAAGTCCTGACACAAAAAATGTTTTCCAATCTGGTGACCCTATAACTGGAATAGAGGTAGGCTTATTTACAATACCCGTATCATCTGTAACAACGATGTTTTCATCAGGGGTTGTAGTAGACGCTATAATGGTAATTCCGCCGTCAAATTCCAGATTATCGACATCTCTAATATTTGAAATACTTTCGAGGTTATCGGGTAATAAGCAGTTAACAGGTGCTATAAAATTTAATCCAATAGTTTGAATACCAGTCGAGCCAGCGAGGCATTGATATGCGTAAGTTTCTTTTGAAGTATTTACATACATATTTGCTCCCGCCGAACCGCCAGAATAGTTGCTCCCTGGGATTTCAAAATATTCGCCTGTGTTTATAGTTGCTATCGGGGTGGTTGCACCATTAACAAAAATTTCTGTTCCGTTTTGAGTACCAATAATTATGGGAAATTCGGTTTCATTTGTCCCATTACCTCTTACAAATACATATTCGCGTCCTAATACATTTTCTGGAACGGGTTGGTCAATAGCTGCATCCCTACTTTGGGAACCAATACGAACGCCAGTATTTAAACCTCCGTTACTAATAGCTATATTTTTATTAGACTTAATTGAGGCTCCTAGCCAACCATCAATATTGGCCGAGGTTTCACCTTTTCTTGCTTCGAGTACAAAAGTTTGCCCTGCATTTAAGACAATTTGGATAGAATCATCAATGAGACCATCAGGATCTCCAGCTAAGCGAAATTCACAGGCTGGATCATACCCAAAAATATTGACGGTTGTTCCATCTTCAGTAGCCATAATACCCAAAGTTGATGTCAAGTTAGCATTATTAGCTCTATTTGGAATTCCTCCCCATTTAAACGAAGTACCTAAGGCTTGTACTCCCTTAGAGGTTAATGAGGTAGCTTGAGCCCCCGATCTTCCTCTATAATTGACATAAAAATTTTCTCCTCCAGGAGCTTCGAACCTCAAACCACTGTTAGATAACACTACTCCTGTGTTCGCATTTGTAACCAAAGTAATATTGTTGTCTCCGTTGGCAATGTCATATTGTATTGGAGTAGTGCTAGATAGATTAACTAGCGTAGCGATTGGAGAGGGGTTTGTCCCCCTATATACCAATACATCAAAAGGTGATGTCTCTGGAGTAGAAAGATAAAAAGCCTGTTGACGAATTGCTTGATTGTTTGTAACCTGTTTTAAAGGAGGTAAATAATGTTGATTACTTAATTGGGAAAACGAAAAATTTATTGAAAATAAAATGATAAAAAAAAATAAGAGTATTTTTTTCATAGTATAGGGTAATAGACAGTTTTAAGGATACCCAATATAAAAATCAAAAAATAAAACAAACTTATAGTATAGTAATAACGTGCAGTCGTTACATGAGAAGTGAATTTTTCATAATTTAAATTGGTTAGGTAAATATAGTTAAAAAAATTAATTCTTTAGTACTGAAAAACCGTAGAATTGAGACTTAAAGAAAAGGTGAACTTTTTTGTAAAAAAAGGAAGTCGGATAAATTGTCATAGGTAGCATTTGTTAACTATCTATTTTTTGTACTATCAAAATAAGTTTTATGATTGAACCTAAAGATTAAAATATATAGTGACTGTTAGTGATAAGTTTTATCAAAGTGATTTTATGATTACGTATTACGCACGTATCGTAAGTACCAGTTGAAGTTAGATGTTTTGTAATATTATTTTATATTTTAGCTACGGTATATCAGGTAAAATAATATTATAAAATGTCTGGGGTAAAAGAAAAACGGGAACTTTTAAATTTAACACAAGAAGAGTTGTCAAACAAGTCTGGGCTCTCAACCCGAACGATACAACGAATCGAGTCTGGAGGGATACCAAAAGGTCATACGTTGAAAGCTTTGGCAAAAGCCCTCGATTGCGATGCTCATGTACTACTCAAACCTCAAGAGTTATTTGAAAATAAAAACTACTCTTGGATAAAAATCATTAATATATCATCTGTCTTTGTAACCTTTATGCCGCCTGCAAATATTATTCTTCCTCTAATGATTATGTTTTTTACAAAACAGTTTAACCCTTTGACAAAACAAGTTGTTTCTCTACAAATAGGGTATACCGTAGTTGCGATTATAACGTTTATGCTTAGTATTTTTTTTAAAAACTGGATAGGTGCAGGTAATCAATTTACGATGATAATCATGATTATATTGATTCTGATTAACGTAGCTATCATTTTTATCAATACCGCTTGGATTGATAAACAAAAGAAGCTTAAAATTTGTTTGAATTTTTCTATAATTTAGTAAGTATTGTTGGGCATTCTGTTTGATTTATAAAAATCAGTGACTCAACATTATTTGATTCCTTTGTAATAAAGTTCTAATTGAATAAACAAGTGAGATATTGTAGTCATCTAATAATAAAGCCGTCTAAATTTTAAAACTTTTCAAAAATTTATTTTGTTTAATTTTTAACACTAATGATTAAACAAAATAAGTACTTTTACTTCACCAACGTAGCAATCTTTATAAACAGAGGTTATTTTGATTCTATTTAAAAAAAGATGTAAAGTGAAATTTATATGAATTTAAATGAAAATAAAAGAAAAACGGCAATCATAAGAAGAGAACACTTTAATGCAGCGCATAGATTACATAATGCTCATTGGAGTGTAGAGGAGAATCAGAGAGTATTTGGAAAATGTAATAATGTCAACTATCACGGCCATAATTATGAGCTAGAAGTAAAGATAATCGGGTATTGTGACCCAGAAACTGGGTATGTGATCGATACCAAGATTATTTCAGACATCATAAAGAAATATATATTGGACAAATTTGATCATAAAAATTTAAATCTGGATGTGCCTGAGTTTGCTAATTTAAATCCAACTGCCGAAAATATTGCAAGGGTTATATATAGTATTCTTGAACAAGAAATCGATTCTGAATTAGAACTTAAAATAACGTTATATGAAACACCAAGAAACTATGTTGAATACCCTGCGTGAAGAAAATGAACTTAGTAATTTCACACAAGCTGAGATAGGAGATGATCATATGTATACTGGTATTAAAACGCCGATGAAATCTGATGCTTTTTTACTTTCAGACGAAGAAAAAAAGGAGCGAATAGCATTATTATTTGGAGAAATCATGAATGTTATGGGATTAGATTTAACCGATGACTCTTTACAAGGTACCCCTGGCCGTGTTGCAAAAATGTATATTGACGAAATTTTTTCGGGCCTTAATCCAAAGAATAAACCTACCATAGCACTTTTTGATAATAAATATCAATATAATCAAATGTTGGTAGAAAAAAACATCACTTTTTATTCTAATTGTGAGCACCATTTTGTGCCAATCATTGGTAAAGCCCATGTTGCTTATATTTCTTCGGGCAAAGTTATTGGTTTATCCAAGCTTAATCGAATTGTGCAGTATTACGCAAAAAGACCACAGGTGCAAGAACGTTTAACCAATCAAATTGCGTTAGATTTAAAGCAAATTCTAGCCACTGAAGACATAGCTGTAATTATAGATGCCAAGCATTTATGTGTTTCATCGAGAGGAATACAGGATGATACTTCGTCAACAATTACTGCCTATTACGGTGGAAAATTTAATACACCAAGCAAAATAGCAGAATTACAAAATTATTTGAATTCTTAAAATAGTCAGTACTATCATGAACTAGTATATAAAAATTTTTTGCACTTCTATAAATTAAAAAATTTAATTATTGACTATGAAATTTATTAGCACCGCCAAAATACCATGGCTTTTTTCTTCAAAACAGAACAAGAAAAGAGAAAAAATATCCTTTTATGATATTTCATTAAACACTTTACAAGGAGTTCCCATAGATTTAGCACAATATAAAGGAAAAAAGATCCTAATTGTCAACGTCGCCTCCAAATGTGGTTTTACTAAGCAATACAAAGATTTACAGAAGTTGCAGGATTTGTACAAAAACGACTTGAACATTATAGGTGTCCCTTGCAATCAATTCGGAAATCAAGAACCTGGAAATGCAGAGGATATTGAGAATTTTTGCAGTGTCAATTACGGAGTTACTTTTTTGATTACTGAAAAGATAAAAGTTAAAGGATCAGACCAACATCCTTTGTATATGTGGCTCACTAACAAAAAACACAATGATACTAAGAGTTCGACTGTAAAGTGGAATTTTCAGAAATTTTTGATAGATGAGAAAGGTACACTGATAGATTATTATCTTTCTACAACAAATCCAATAAGTTCTAAAATCACTAAGCATTTAAAGTAATGACACCTAAAATTGAGTCGGCATGTTTAAATTTTTTAAGAAAAAATCAGAAAAGGAAATACTACAAAAGAAGTACAAAAAATTGATGAGCGAGTGGCATCAGCTATCAAGTGTCAATAGAGCCGAGAGTGATAAAAAATTCGCTGAAGCGGAAGAAATTTCAAAAAGAATAGAAACTCTTGACTAAAATTTAAGATCAATTTCTTAATTAATAAGTATACGGGTGAGAACTTCGTTTTGAGTAAAGATTCAATATTTTAAATAGAATAGATAATATCGTGTTATATTCTTAAAAAGTTTGTCAAAATAATTTGGGCTTTCCTTTATAATTTAATTCTGAACATCAAGCAACGGTTGCTAATTTATATTGTTTCTTTTTTGTTTTAGCTGTAAATTTAAATTCAATAAAACATACTATTATGGCTATTAGATTAGGAAACAGTTGTTTAAACTGCACGCATTTAATTGAAGGAGAATTTTGTACAACCCATCAAACTACAGTAAGTAATCAACATACTTGTGATACGTTTGAGATGAGAGCCACATTAAAAGATGACCGTAATTGTACAACTTGCTCTCGTTTTCAAGGACCCACTTGTGCTAATCCACAGAAAGCAGCACCTGGAATGCTGTGTTCACACTGGGCCCCGATTCGCGCGAATGCTTAGTACATACTTAGAGTTTTGCAGATAAATTAAGCATATCAAGGCTTATTAATTGGTACTTATGTTTCATATCTTGTTAAATCATAAATTTATTTCTTTTATATATCTAATAAGAAATTGAAATTAAGTGATGAGATCATGATATTATTTTTGATTTAGAGCTTTTCTATGCTACAATAGCAGCATGAACAGTACTTGCTGAGTTTTTAAATTCCTTGATAGAAATCCCTGTGAAATTAGATGTAGGACTATATTTCGATACTACAATTTATAGATTCATTTTCATGTAAACTTTTAGTTTTTCGAATTATTAAATTGAATTCAGAAAAATTTTACAATTCGATGTAGGGTGCTTCATCTTTTTATATACCTAAAATTCAGAAATATTTCATTAAGATTATAGCAATATACCCTTCTATTTTCAGCATTTTTATATTGTAAAAATGCTGAAAATAGAAGGATTGTTTAAATCCTATCTATAGGATCTGGAAACCATTCTTTGCTTTTAAATCATAACTACATACTATGTTTTGATCCATTAACTAGGTTAATGTGCTATTATAATTTTATCAATTGATTGCATATTGTAAAACTGGTTAAAAAAGGGAAATACCATTATTTAAAGAAATAGAATATATTAGTGATTATTTTGTATTTAAAATAGGCTAAATTCGAAGTCAATTCTAGAAGTGGACCGTATTCTCTAAAACTTATACATAAAAGTTTATTGGATTTTTTTTTAGAATGCCTATTATTGGGGCTTCATAGATATATATGTTTTGGGTATACGTTACAAAATACCGTTTAGCTTTATAAAAGTTAGTAAGCTACTTAGTTTGATTAATGATGTGCAGGATTCGTAGGAGCTAATTTTTAAAAAGTAAAAAATGTAAGAAAGTATCCTACTGCAGAATGCTCGACATGGAAAAAATTATTTAAGCAAACCAGAAATCTATTAAACGAATCATACAATGGTTTTAACAACACTTGATTATTTTATAATTATTACTTTTTTCTTAGTCACTTTGATTATAGGATTAGTTGTCTCCAAAAAATCCGGAAAAAATTCTACCGAGTATTTTTTATCTGGTCGTAACATGCCTTGGTGGTTACTCGGTTTTTCGATGGTTGCTACTACCTTTTCTACCGATACTCCTAATCTAGTAACAGATATTGTAAGGCAAAATGGAGTTTCTGGTAATTGGGTTTGGTGGGCATTTCTATTAACAGGCTTACTTACAGTCTTTATTTATGCTAGATTATGGAGGCGTTCTAATGTAAAAACAGATATGGAGTTCTATGAACTTAGATACTCTGGCAAATCTGCACGATTTTTACGAATTTTTCGATCGGTATATCTGGGATTTGTATTTAATATTCTAGCTATGTCGGGTGTTACTCTAGCTGCCATAAAAATAGGTCAAGTTATGTTGGGACTTTCTGCATTAGAAACAGTTGGATATGCTGGAGTTATTACTCTTGTATTTAGTGCTATAGGGGGTTTTAAAGGTGTGGTTTATTCTGATTTTTTATTGTTTTTTGTCGCGATGGCAGGAGCTATAGGAGCAGCCTATTATTGCGTTAACCTACCAGAAGTGGGAGGGATGAGTAAATTGATATCAAACCCAGCGGTAAAAGATAAACTCGAATTAATTCCGCAATGGAGTGATAAAAAAGCGTTGATCACATTGTTTATTATTCCACTAGCTGTGCAATGGTGGAGCTCTTGGTATCCTGGTGCAGAGCCTGGTGGTGGAGGCTATATTGCACAGCGCATGCTTGCTGCAAAAAACGAAAATCATGCCATAGGAGCTACATTCTTTTTTAATATTATGCATTATGCTTTGCGACCATGGCCATGGATCATTGTAGCATTGGCCTCGTTAGTTGTATTTCCTGATCTCCAAAGTTTGAAGGAAGCATTTCCAGGTATTACCGAAGATAAATTAGGACATGATCTTGCATATCCAGCAATGCTTACCCGATTACCATCTGGACTTATAGGACTCGTAGCAGCCTCATTAGTAGCGGCCTACATGTCAACAATTTCTACGCATTTAAATTGGGGAGCATCCTATTTAGTAAATGATGTCTATAAAGAGTTTGTAAATAAAGATGCTTCAGAAAAAAAATTGGTTACCGTTGGAAGATTAGCCACTATTATTTTAATGTTAGTTAGTACATTGATCGCATTAGCTTTAACTAACGCAGTACAGATTTTTAAGTACATATTGATGTTTGGAGCGGGTACAGGATTAATATTTATTTTGCGATGGTTTTGGTGGCGAATTAATGCTTGGAGTGAAATTTCAGCAATGTTTGCATCAGGAATTATCTCAATGATCATTAGTACGGCTGCAGTAAATAAGTTTCTTTTTGGAGCAATTGTAAATGATATTAATGTAAAAGGAATATTTCCAGATTGGTTTGAGTTTCCATTTGTGGTGCTTTTAACAACAATTATTTGGGTTACAATAACGTTTGTAACAAAACCTGATAAAGATGCGGTACTTTTTGAATTTTATAGAAAAATACAACCTGGAGGACCTGGTTGGAAAACCATTTTACGGAGAGCAAGAAGCGAAAACTTACTTATAACTAAATCTAATGAGTCTTGGTTTGTGCCTTCAGGTATTTTGGCGATGCTTCTAGGATGCATTTTGGTATATAGCTGTATGTTTGCCACTGGAAACTGGATATACGGCAAATATTTCACAGCATTAGTGACTACGTTTATAGCTATTTTATCAGGAGGGTTACTTGTAATAGTTTGGAGAGCTATAGGTAAAAAATTGATTTGATTAATTGCATTAGTAATAAAGGTTATCAATAGTATCCAAAATAAAAATAGTATTTTGTACAATAAAACAAAGCATTGATTTTACTATTACTACAAATTGTTTCTCAACAGAAAGAGGATGCCGAACCACCAATTACACCTTTCTGGGGGGTGGTGTTCACTGTAATGATGCTATCGATATGTGTTTATTATATTCTAAGATATTTAGAAACTATCTATGTAAAATACTATAAAAAACCTTTTTACACTCACTTTTATTTCAGATTAAAAAAACTATCATCCAAAGAAAAGAAGTTATTAAGCGTAAATGAAGTATATAATGTGCTAAGCGAAAGAAAAAAACGATATTTTGAGCATAGAGTTGCTACTTTTTTGGATAATACCACTTTTGTAGGAAGAGAAGGTCTTCATATAACATTAGAGATGCGCTTATTGATAGCCATGTTAGCAGTACAGTTAACATTCGGAATGCGGCACTATATACTAGAACGATTACAAACAATAATTTTGTATCCAGATTCTTTTTATTCGGTATTGAATGGCTCTGAAAACTATGGAGAATTCAATCCAGGCTCTAAAGCCTTAGTGATGTCTTGGAATCAATTTGAGAAAACTCGTTTGGATAAATATAGTGGTGTACATCTTGGAATTCACGAATTAACCCATGTGATACATTATAATGCGATTCGAAAAAGTGATATAAATTCTGAGTTATTTTATGATACTTTTTTGGAATTAGAGGCGTATTTGTCTTCCGAAAAGATTAGGAATCAGATTGTTGATTCTAAAGTATTGCGATCGTATGCCTACACAAATAAATTTGAATTTATAGCTGTTTTGGTTGAGGTTTTTATGGAAACGCCGCAAAAATTAAAGGATCATTTTCCCGAAATTTATAGGTATGTTATGAAGATGCTCAATTTTCGATATTTTGAATAACATTAGATACAATTCTAAGTAGAATTGTATCTTTACTAGTATAATTTATTTTTTATGGAAGAATTTAAACAAACAATTACGGTTAATGCTTTAACTGAAGATAGACGCGTGGCTTTCTACAAGAAGACGTACTCTCATTTGGCTATGGCAGTTTTGTTATTTATCATAGTCGAATCAGCGTTTCTTCAGATTCCAGTTATTGTAGAATTTGCCCTATCCTTAACGCAAGGTTGGTCTTGGTTAATTTTACTGGGAGGATTTATGTTAGTTACCAACTATGCCGAGAAAATGGCAATTCACAGCCATAATAGAGGGAATCAATATTTGGCTTTACTAGTGTATGTTATAGCCGAAGCATTTATTTTTATTCCATTAATATTTATAGCCATGATGATAGCAGCGAATGGAGGAGGAGCAATTCTCAATCAGGCGGCTATTTTAACATTGTCTTTATTTACTGGGTTATCTGCGATCGTACTGTTTACAAAAAAAGATTTTTCTTTTCTTAAATCGATTTTAGCCATAGGTTTTTTTATTGCTATTGGTCTTATCGTTGCAGGAATGATCTTTGGCTTTAATTTAGGATTGTGGTTTAGCGTAGGTATGGTAGTGCTGGCATCTGGGTCAATATTGTATCAGACTTCTAACATGATGAATCGATATACCGAAGATCAGTATGTAGGAGCATCTCTTGGATTGTTTGCTTCCTTAATGTTATTGTTTTGGTATGTTTTAAGCATTCTGACTCGTTTAAGTGGAGATTAGAATCCCGTAAAGTCTATAAATCAAAGGCGCAAACTAGAATTTGCGCCTTTTAATTTAAAGTTTGCTTGAAATATCCCGTAGTATTAAATCAGCATGAATTCTTGAATTTTCAATAAACCAAAGATGTGTATCCATTCCGCCACAAATGACACCCGCCAAATACAAGTTAGGAATATTAGATTCCATAGTATTTTTATTATATACAGGATGTAACTTCTCATCATTTGATAGTTCGATACCAATACGTTTAAGAAATTCAAAATTTGGTCTGTATCCTGTAAGTGCTAACACATAATCATTTTCTAATACATGTTTTTTGGTGGAGGTAATAAAGGTTATTTTATCAGGAAGAATTTCAACTACATTGGCGTTGTAAAAAGCTTTGATACTCCCTTCTTTAATTCTATTCTCAATATCAGGTTTAACCCAATATTTAACCCGATCACCAATAGCATTGCCTCGTATAATCATGGTGACATCTGCACCTTTACGATAGCATTCTAAAGCTGCATCTACCGAAGAATTACTGGCGCCTATAACTGCAACTCGTTGTTTTGCATAAAAGTGAGGATCTTTATAATAGTGAGCAACTTTGGGTAATTTTTCTCCAGGTACATTCATTAAATTTGGGATATCATAAAAACCTGTTGCAACAATTACATTTTTGGCTTGATATTTAGTTTTATTTGTTTTTACCTGAAATAATTCTGCGTTTTTTTGAACATGTATAACTTCTTCAAAGAGATGAATATTTAAATTATTTGAAGTAACAATTCTTCTGTAATATTCGAGAGCTTCATCTCGTTTAGGTTTGACCTCATTACTTATAAAAGGAACATCTCCAATTTCTAATTTCTCTGAAGAAGAGAAAAATTGCATAGTAACGGGATAGTTAAACAACGAATTCACGATTGGCCCTTTTTCTATAATGAGCGATGTAATTCCGCGTTTTTGTGCTTCAAGTGCACAGGCAATACCAATAGGTCCACCTCCGATAATAATGACATCTTGTTGTGATAGGGTAGACATCAAGCAATACTATTTTTCAAATTTAAAATAGTTTGTTTTGGATCATCACTTTTAAAAACGAAACTACCTGCTACTAGTACGTCAGCACCAGCTTCTATAAGTTTTTTTGCATTTTTATCGGTAACACCTCCGTCAATCTCAATCTTTGTAGCTGCATTATTTCTCGTGATTATTTCTTTCAATTTACTTACTTTCTTATAAGTGTTTTCTATAAATGATTGTCCACCAAAACCAGGGTTGACACTCATGATACACACTAAATCAATGTCTTTAATGGCGTCCTCAAGTAAACTTACGTTAGTATGAGGGTTAATAGCTACGCCTGCTTTCATATCTTCTGCTTTAATCGCTTGTAATGTGCGATGTAGATGTGTGCAAGCTTCATAGTGTACAGTTAGAATATCACTTCCCAGATTAGCAAATGTTTTTATGTAACGATCGGGATCTACAATCATTAAATGAACGTCGATGGTTTTTTTAGCATGTTTTACAATATCTCTTAAAACAGGCATTCCAAAAGAGATATTGGGAACGAAAACACCGTCCATAATATCGATATGAAACCAATCAGCTTCACTGTTATTGATCATTTCGATATCTCGTTGTAGGTTAGCAAAATCTGCGGCAAGAACAGAAGGTGCAATTATTTTTGAATCCATATGTGTTGTGTTGTTTTTTTGCAAAAGTAGGATTTATGTTAGGATAAAGGAAAATATAGTTATCAAATTAAAGGGCTGGGTCCAAAAAAGTATGAAAAGAAAAAACCTCCGGTAATCAGCCGGAGGTCATTCATCAATCAAAAAACGAACAGTTATATTATAAACTGTTAGTTAACGGTACTAGGAAGTTATCCCAAATAAGTTTTTAAGATTTTACTTCTTGACGTATGTTTTAACCTACGAATAGCTTTTTCTTTAATTTGGCGTACACGCTCTCGTGTAAGGTCAAAAGTCTCTCCGATTTCTTCTAAAGTCATTGGGTGTTGGTCTCCAAGACCAAAATATAAACGGATAACATCAGCCTCTCGAGGTGTCAACGTTTCCAAAGCGCGTTCTATTTCAGTTCGTAAAGACTCATGTAATAAAGATCTATCAGGATTTGGTGATTCTCCAGAATTAAGTACATCATAAAGATTAGAATCTTCCCCTTCGACCAACGGAGCATCCATACTTACATGACGACCAGAATTTTTCATGGATTCTTTTACGTCATTGATAGTCATATCTAGCTCTTTGGCGATCTCTTCTGCACTTGGTGGACGCTCATGAGATTGTTCCAAAAAGGCATAAGTTTTATTAATTTTATTAATAGATCCGATCTTGTTTAGCGGTAATCGTACAATACGAGATTGCTCGGCTAAAGCTTGTAGAATAGATTGACGGATCCACCATACTGCATACGATATAAATTTAAACCCCCTTGTTTCATCAAAACGTTTTGCTGCCTTGATTAGTCCTAAGTTACCTTCATTAATTAAATCTGGAAGTGTTAAACCTTGGTTTTGATATTGCTTTGCAACAGAAACAACGAAACGTAAATTGGCTTTGGTTAATTTTTCAAGTGCTCTTTCATCGCCAGCTTTAATTCGCTGTGCTAATTCTACTTCTTCATCTGCCGTAATAAGATCTACTTTACCTATTTCTTGCAAATACTTGTCTAGCGAAGCAGTTTCACGATTTGTTACTTGCTTCGTAATCTTAAGTTGTCTCATCTATCTTCTCCTCGAAATTTAATTTTGTGAATATTAGGGCTTTTATTTAGTTATACGTAAGAAGGTTTTAAAATGTTACATTTTTTTAGATAATCTACATAAAAAATAAAATTAAATACATATCATTTTGTTTATGAATAGGTTTTAAAGAAAAAATGCCGCTAATTTTTAGCGGCATTTTTTTATATAAGAGGCGGTATTACTTACTGTCTTTACGATCTCTATCTTGTCGAGGTTTTCTGTCGCCTCTTGGTTTATCATCACCTTCTGGTCTAGGAGGTCTAGGGAGTAAAGCTTTACGCGATACCTTCTCTTTACGGGTACGTGGATCTACTCCAAAATACTTCACGTCAAAAATATCACCCATGTTTACGACATCACTTACATTCTCTGTGCGTTCCCACGCTAATTCTGAAACATGCAGGAGTACTTCATTACCAGGTGCATCCATATACTCAACAACAGCTCCAAAATCAAGCATTTTAATTACCTTAACTTCGTATACACTTCCCACTTGAGGTTTAAATAATAAAGAATCAATTTTAGCCAATACAGCATCAATACCTTCTTGGTCAGTTCCCAAAATTTCAACTTGGCCTTGTTCGTCTACCTCGTTGATAACGATTGTAGTTCCTGTAGCTTTTTGTAATTCTTGAATCACTTTACCACCAGGACCAATTAAAGCTCCGATATAATCTCCAGGAATGGTTCTTGTAACCATTTTTGGTGCATGAGCTTTTACATCTGTATTAGGAGTATCAATAGTATCAGTTAATTTACTTAAAATGTGAATTCTACCGTTAGAGGCTTGTTTTAAGGCATTTACTAGAATCTCATAAGAAAGCCCTTTAACTTTAATATCCATTTGACATGCAGTAATACCATCTGCTGTACCTGTAACCTTGAAATCCATATCTCCTAAATGATCTTCGTCACCCAGAATGTCAGAAAGTACAGCATATTTACCAGTTTCTCCATCAGAAATTAATCCCATGGCAATACCTGATACTGGTTTTTTGAGCTGAATACCCGCATCCATTAATGCCATAGTACCAGAACATACCGTAGCCATAGAAGAAGAACCGTTGGATTCTAGTACTTCTGCAACTACACGTACAGTATATGGACAATCTGAAGGAATCATGCCTTTAAGTGCTCTTTGTGCTAAGTTACCATGACCAACTTCTCTTCTTGAGGTACCTCTAATTGGTCGGGCTTCTCCCGTTGAGAAAGGTGGGAAATTATAGTGCAAATAAAATGTTTCTTCACCTTCATACGATGGCATATCAATTTGATTTGCTTCTCTTGATGTTCCTAGTGTAACTGTAGCTAAAGCTTGTGTTTCACCTCTGGTAAATATGGCAGAACCATGTGTCGAAGGTAAATAATCAACTTCACACCAGATAGGTCTGATCTCATCAGTCTTACGACCATCTAAACGTAATCCTTCATTTAAGGTCAAATCGCGTATAGCAGCTTTTTCAGCTTTTGCATAATATTTAGAAACTAAGTCTCCAAAATCTTCCAATTCCTCTTCTGTAAAAGTTGCTTTTATTTCTTCTTTTATGTCCGAAAAGGAATTACTTCTTTCTTTTTTAGAAGAACCAGCCTTAGCGATAGCATATACTTTATCATATGCCATATCGTGAATTTTCTTTGCGAGAGCTTCATCTTCACGCTCTGGCTCATACTCGCGAGTCTCTTTTTTTCCGAAAGCTTCTGCTAATCGTATTTGTGCGGCACATTGAACTTTAATGGCTTCGTGCGCAAATTTAATAGCTTCCACCATTTCTTCTTCAGAGATTTCTTTCATCTCTCCTTCAACCATCATAACAGAATCTGCTGATGCACCGATCATCATATCGATGTCAGATTCTAATAATTGAGCACGCGTCGGATTGATTATAAATTTACCATCAATACGACCTACACGAGCTTCTGAGATTGCACACTCAAAAGGAAAATCAGATAACTGAATTGCAGCAGATGCAGCCAAACCAGCCATGGCATCTGGCATAACATTTTCATCATGAGACATTAATTGAATCATTACTTGAGTCTCGGCATGATAATCTTTTGGAAAGAGTGGACGCAGTACTCTGTCCACTAATCGCATCGTTAGTACTTCACCATCACTTGGTCTAGCTTCTCTTTTAAAGAAACCACCAGGATAACGTCCTGATGCCGCAAATTTTTCACGATAATCTACCGTTAATGGTAAAAAATCAACATCACTTTGTTTGTAGTTAGATACTACAGTACATAGCATCATGCAATTTCCAGACTGTACAACTACAGATCCGTGGGCTTGCTTTGCTAATTTTCCAGTTTCAATAGAGATTTCTCTACCGTCTCCTAGGTCAATGACCTCTTTGTAAACTTTTGGAATCATATTATTTTTTGATTCTTAATCTATATAAGTTTATGATATTGGTTTATATAGATGTAATTAAACATTGGTTTCCGTCTTACTCGGGCGGACAAGGTTGTGTTGTTGTAGTTGTGTGCGACCAATGAAAAACTAAGGCATTCATAACGTAATATAGTTATGATTTTTTTAAAATACTCTTTATAATTAAAAAGAGAGGCGTGCAGCCTCTCTTTTTCGATTATTTTCTTAATCCTAATTCTTTTACAATAGCACGATATCTCAAGATATCTTTCTTCTTTAAATAATCAAGAAGATCTCTACGTTTACCAACTAGCATTACTAGAGCACGTTCTGTATTAAAATCTTTACGATTCTTTTTAAGGTGCTCTGTTAAGTGAGCAATTCTATGCGTAAACAACGCGATTTGACCTTCGGCAGAACCAGTATCGTTTTTACTTTTACCGTGCTTTGAAAAAATTTCTTCTTTAACTTCTTTTGTTAAATACATTCCAATATTCTTTAAATGATTTTTATGTATAAATAACCTTACGTTATTAGCGTGCAAATATAGTATTTTTTAGATAGAAAAGCTTTTTGTGACTTAAAAATCATTATGCTTTAAACTTTTATTCAAAACCTAGGGTGTCAGTTTACTTTACTTTAGATACCAGATAATAGTTTTATCGTAAGAGATGGTTTGTTTTTTTCTTTTCATGCAAAACCACTGGGATAGTAACATATGCAATCATTAAGGCTAGTGACTAATATTGATAAAAGGGTAATTGCATTTAAAGTATTTTGGTATTTTAAAATTCTAGACACTTAAAATTTTGTTTTTAATGCTGCTAATGCTTTCAATTGTGTTTTTTAAGTCGAATTTGCTATAGATTTAAAGCTGTTTGCTATAAATTTTCATACGCATCTGTATATTTTGCAGCACTATAAATACTTTTAAAGATGAGGTTGGACTTACTAACTTTAACAATCAACCGTAATCTGAAGAAGTTATTTCTTAGGTATCATCAAATGTACTAGTATTTTAATTGCTATTTTTTTAGTTAAAATAATAATCTTGGAGCTTGAGTATCTCAATGGTGCGTTTGGTGGTATTAATACTGAAAAGACTAAAAATAATACGAGAATTATATAGTAGGGTTTTAAAGTTTCAAAAGGTAGTCAATAAGAGACCGTGCGCTCAATTCTTCAAAATGTATATGGGTTTTTTAAAAAAGTATACATTTAAGTGAAGATTCGTTTTGGAAGGATGTTGAGTTGTTGCAATTTCCCAAGCGGTTAGAGTGAATTAGTTCACCCTAGGTGTAGGGAGCTAGAAAAATTATAATCATTTATAAAAACTCCCAATAGTAAAGGCACTATTGGGAGTTTTGACTTAATTAGTTAATTCGCAATTGAGCGATTTAATATCAAATTAAGATAGAGGTTAACTCTATTCTTGAGTTCGTGTCTCGGTGTGATGAAATCTAAAAAACCGTGCTCCAATAAAAATTCAGATGTTTGAAAACCTTCAGGCAATTCCTTACCCGTTGTATCTCTAACAACTCTAGGACCTGCAAAACCGATTAAGGCACCTGGTTCTGCAATATTAATATCACCTAACATAGCGAAGGAAGCGGTAGTACCTCCAGTAGTTGGATCGGTACATAAGGATACATAAGGAATCCCTGCATCGGCTAATTGGGCTAACTTGGCAGATGTTTTAGCAAGTTGCATTAGTGATAAAGCGGCTTCCATCATTCGTGCACCTCCAGATTTGGATATGATCATCAAAGGGATCTTGTGTTCTAAAGAATAATTTGCAGCTCTTGCAATTTTTTCGCCAACAACACTTCCCATTGAACCGCCTATAAATGCAAAATCCATACAGGCAATTACAAGATCATGTCCTCCTGATTTACCAACAGCGGTACGTACAGCATCATTAAGATTTGTTTTCTCATGTGCTTCTTTAAGTCGATCAACATACTTTTTCTTATCTTCAAATTTAAGAGGATCTTTGGAGGTCAGATGTGTGTCAAGTTCCTTAAAATCGTTGTCAAACAAAATTTTAAAATATTCAGCACTTCCAATACGTACATGATATCCATCTTCTGGACTTACGTAAAAGTTTTTTTCTAATTGTTCTGCATCTACAATTTTCCCAGTAGGGGATTTGTACCACAAGCCTTTGGGAACATCTTTTTTGTCCTCTGTAGCTGTTTGTATACCTTTTTGGGTTCTTTTAAACCAAGCCATATGTAATGTATTAAAAAAGCTGAAAACTAAAATAAAATTAAGTTTTCAGCTCGGTATTTAATTGTTATAATGTGTTTACATTATTAAGATCTTCAAATGCTTTTTTGAGACGATTTTTAAATGTAATTTCACCTTCTCGCAGCCATTTTCTTGGATCGTAATATTTCTTATTAGGTTCGTCAGAACCTTTAGGATTTCCTATTTGTGTTTTAAGGTACTCAATATTGTTTGTCATATAATCGCGAATACCTTCATTAAATGCAAATTGTAAATCTGTATCAATATTCATTTTGATTACGCCATACCCTATGGCCTCTCTTATTTCTTCTAATGTTGAACCGCTTCCTCCATGAAATACGAAATCAATATGATTAGGTGCTACATTGAATTTTTTTGAAACAAATTCTTGAGAGTTTTTTAGAATTTTTGGAGTTAATTTAACATTTCCTGGTTTGTACACACCGTGAACATTACCAAAAGCCGCGGCAATTGTAAATTTGTCACTAATTTTACTTAATTCTTCATAAGCAAATGCAACTTCTTCGGGCTGGGTATACAGTTTAGAATCATCTACGTCACTATTATCCACACCATCTTCTTCTCCTCCAGTAATACCAAGTTCAATTTCCAAAGTCATTCCCATTTTACTCATTCGAGTTAAATATTGCTTGCAAATTTCAATATTTTCTTCAATAGGTTCTTCAGATAAATCAATCATATGTGAGCTATAGAGAGGTTTGCCGGTTTCTTTATAAAATTGTTCTCCCGCGTCTAATAGTCCATCGATCCAAGGCAAAAGTTTTTTGGCACAATGATCTGTATGTAAAATAACAGGTACTCCATAAGCCTCTGCCATTAAATGTATGTGTTTAGCTCCTGCAATCCCACCAGCTATTGCGGCTTTCTCATGGTCATTGGAGAGTCCTTTGCCGGCGTTAAATTGAGCGCCTCCATTTGAAAATTGAATAATTACTGGAGAGTTTAGTTCGGCTGCTGTTTCAAGAACTGCGTTAATTGAGTTTGATCCTATAACATTTACAGCTGGTAAGGCAAAGTTATTTTTTTTTGCAAAGGCAAATATCGCTTGGACCTCATCTCCTGTAGCCACCCCCGGTTTGATGTTGTGCTTCATAATTTAGTTTTGGTTTATAAGCCTACAAAATTAATAAATTAAAACGGAAAGGTTTGGTAATAGCGTAGGGAAAAAACGCTTTTTTACTAATCGAATAATTAAATGTTTTGATATAATTGTTTAAAATGGATAATTAATTCCTACGTTGTAAACGGCTTCTGTAAAATTGTAGCCTTTAAACCAACGTTGATCTTCATCATTTGCAGGATTAAAAGTTTTAAATCCTAAGTCAAGTCGAAGTACAAAAAAATCAAAGTCATAGCGTAATCCTAGACCAGATCCTACTGCTATTTCTTGAAGATCTTTTGCTCCAGAGAAAACAGCCTCTTCTTCTTCAACATTGTCTAGTACGTTCCAGATATTCCCAGCGTCTATAAAAAAAGCTCCGTGTAATGCTCCTAAAATGTTATATCGGTATTCGATATTGGTCGCAATTTTCATGTTTGCTTCGTTAAATTCGTTACGACCTCCAGTGCTACCAGGACCAAGATCATAAGCTAGCCATGCTCTATTGTCATTAGGTCCACCTCCAAAAAAACTACGGGCAAAAGGAATACTATTGGCGTTACCGTATGGGATTGCTATGCCACCAAAGACTCTAAAAGCGAGCACGTTACGTCTACCTAAATTCCAATGTTTTATATAGCCAACTTCAGTTTTTATATATTGCGAAAATTCAACTCCAAAAATGGTATAGCGATCGTTAGAGTTTTGCGACAACCCTGCTAACCCTGCGATTGTACTTAGTACATTGCCAGCTAATTCGATTTTGGCTCTGAATCTAGAAAAATTTTCGTCATATAAATTTTCTCTAGTATTTCTTAAAAATGTATAATTTGATGCGAATATCAGGTTGTCTTCTGTTAGTCTATTTTTACGTTCCTGAATGTTTCTAATATCTTGTAATTGTTCCGTGTCAAGATCAGGATCTGGATTATCACCCAAGGATTGAGAGATAAAATTATTAGTTCCTGTAGGGATGGTTAATAAAGCATTGTCAATAGTTGTTGGGTTGGAGGTATCTTGATTGAATAATGTCGAATTTGAATCCAAAACATCTCTTGCAATGGTATTGAGTCGGTTAAAAGAGGTCTCGTATATATTGAAATAATTTTTGGTATTTAGATTTCTAACATATTGGATGTTTACCAAATCAATCTGATGTGTTAATTTTTTTGAAGGTTCCCATATATAATTGAAGGTTCCCGAAGCATTTTGCTTATCCAATCCAATATTCTGTTGGACATTGATACCAAATACCAAATTAGATGTTGGAGACATGTACTTAGGAATGATCCCTGAAGTATTAAATAGAAATAAAATTCTGGGAAAGCTAAGCTTTACATCTGCTCCAATTTCAGAAATATTAAAAAAACTGTCACTACCACTCGTGATAGCTGCATCTTTTGAGGAGCCGATACTGCCTCTTCCCGAAATCTCGAGAGTTTCTGCGCCTCTAAAAACATTTCGTATCAACAAAGATCCTCCAAAACCAATTCCGAAAGCTTGAATTTCTGAGGTGGTTATATCAAATTCAAAGTTAGCACTGTATTTCTTTCTAGGCGTAAGAAGTACATTAGCAATTAAACTACTAGAGGTTGTATCTGTGGGATCTAATTCATATTGAATGTTTGGATACTTGAATGTTCTAAGATTGCTTATTTGGTTGTAGGTAAGGGTTCTGTCTTTGTCTCTATAAATTTCGCCAGGCGTAATCAATATCGCGTTAGTAATGGCTCTACGATTAAATTTTAATTTGTCAAAACTATAAATATTATACCCTTTATAATAAAAACTATCTTTGGGAGCCTCATTTCTATACTCGTACTTGTAATCAGTAAATACGTTGACTTTACTAATAGTATGTACTTTAAAAGCAACCTTAGAAGTAGAATCACCTTTGGTTACTTGTCTATTATTGATAAGTAAGTTTAAATGTACCTTATGGTCGGTATTTACGGTATCAGCATCAAATTTTATGAATTCTTTTTCAAAGTGGTAAAGCCCAGAATTTCGATAGACATTGGTGATACGGTCTCTCTCGGCTTCAATATCTAGGGTTTTGTATTGTTTGCCAGATATTATAGTAGATTCATCTCTAGTTAATTGATAGATCGAATCGGCTACTTTTGATTCTATTTTTAAGTGTAAAGAGTCAATAAAATAGGGCTTATGAGGATAGGTGAAAAATTTAATTTGACCTCGTTTGTTATCCACTTCTATGATATCGTAATCTGTCTCTATATTAAACCATCCATTGTTCCAATAATAGGATTTGAGGCGTTGTGCAGAACGTTTTGCCCTAGCATCCTCAATAATAACAGGAGTCTCACCAGTTGTTTTTATCCATTCATTAAAAGATGTATATGCTGAGCCAAGGCGGTCAACTTGCTTTTTGGATAAGAAATTGATTAAACGTTTCTCTCGCTTTGGTGTTTTGGTTAGCCATCTTTGATATGCAGAATCTGGTTTTGGTTTTGCGAGGTTATAAATATGCAAACGAATAGGGATACCTACTAATTTTATATTAGGTTTTTGATACAATTGATTGTATAGTTTTACGTCATTGGTTTTGATACTATCTACAAAAATTTCGTTCTTTGTAAGTAAGTTTTTTCCATCGGGAACCCTTTTTACTGTATTACATGATGAGATTAGTACCGTGATTAGCGCAATAAATGATATTTTTGTCAGAAGGTGTTTCAATTCAGCCGTATTATAGGATCAAAAATACATTATTTGTATGGTTAGCAAAAACCAAAAGAAGCTAATAAAAAGTTTAAAACAAAAAAAGTTCAGAAAGCAACATAATTTGTTTGTTGCCGAAGGTAAAAAAGTCATAAATGAGTTACTTGATGCTGGCCTAGAATTACATTCTCTTTTTACTCTAGATGTATCTCTTTTTAAGGTAAGTCAAGAATATTTGCAAGTAGTTACTGTTGATGAGTTAAAACAAATCACTTTTCTCACGACTGCACAAAATGCATTAGCAGTATTTTATATTCCCAGAGCTTTAGAAGTTGTAAGCAAGGGTTTAATTGTTATGTTAGATGATGTGCGTGATCCAGGAAATCTAGGTACAATTATAAGATTGTGTGATTGGTTTGGGGTGCCAAATTTAATTTGTTCGGATCAGACCGTGGATTGTTATAATCCCAAAGTAATACAAGCTACTATGGGTTCTATTACAAGAGTAAACATAGTGTATGTAGATCTTTTACATTTTTTGAGCTCAAAAAATATTGAGAATTTACCAGTTTATGGGACGTTTATGGAGGGGTCTTCAATTTATAGTACATCACTTCCGTCAAGCGGAATAATAATTATGGGGAATGAAGCTAATGGAATTTCTCCAACCATTGAGAAGGTTGTTACGCATCGACTTGCAATTCCGCAATTTGGTCAAGGTCAAAAAACCGAAAGTCTTAATGTTGCAACAGCTACAGCTATTGTATTAAGTGAATTTTTGAGAAGCTGAAGTAATAAGCTATTGGAATGTGAAATTAATAAAAACTCCTCGACTAGACATTTTATCAATAGTTGAGGTATAGGGGCTGTTTGGATCATTATCTCTCACTAATTCATCACTCATTGCGAATACACCTCTGATAGAAGGGGTGAATTTGAAATAATAAAGATACAAATCAATCCCAAATCCAATCTCATAGTAATTGGTGCTGGTTTTGGTTCTAAACTGACCTACATTATTATCATCAGGATTATTTTCATTACTAGAAAGATTCAAAGAAGTTGAAATACCACCGACAATAAAAGGTTTAAAATTATTAAGGCGTTTTGTAGATATCTTCAAAAGTAATGGGATATGGACATACGTCGAATTAACTTCGCGAAACGCTTCGGCTTCAGTACGAAATTGGCGGCCAGAATACGTGAGATTACGCTGTGTAAAAGTAACCATAGGCTCTAATCTCAAATCCAGATAATCATTGATTCTCATATTTCCCAAAAGACCAACATTAAAACCTAATCCACCTTTGTCTACAACAATATCGGTTTCTTCGGCATCTATGTTATAATCAAAATTATAGTCATAACTATTAAAGCCTAAAATATAACCCCAGCTAAATCTGGGTTTGTCAAAATTTTGCAAATTTTGCACACGCTCTTTACTAAAAAGTTGAGCACTCATGTCCTGAGTGAAAATTAAAATTATAATTGCGAAGCAAATTCTTTTCATCTAATAAAATGTTACTTATGCACAATTGTACAAAGATTGGGTTAAAGTATAAATAATTCTGATTGAAAAAAAATCAGAATTTACTTTGATGCTTTATAAATTGTTGAAACTCCAAAAGTTTGAGGAAGATCCTCTACATTAGTAAACCCAATTTTCTTTAAAATATTGTTGAAGGTTACACCATAAGGAAAAACAGCTGCACTTTCGCTTAGGTAGGCATAGGCAGATTTGTCTTTAGAGAATATTTTTCCGATTACAGGTAAGATTTTAGTGGTATAAAAGTTGTATCCCTGTTTATAAGGTGATTTTGTAGGAACAGAGGTTTCTAATACAGCAAAAGTTCCTCCTGGTTTAAGTACACGTAATATTTCAGAAAGCCCTTTTTCTAAATTTTCAAAATTACGAACTCCAAAAGCAACTGTAATCGCATCAAAATAGTCGTCTTCATAAGGTAAGTTTTCGCTATCTGCTTGGATCATAGTTATGGTCTTATCAAGCTTTTTTGTAGCAATTTTTTTCTTTCCAACTTCCAACATTCCAGAAGAGATATCAAGCCCTATGATTTCAGTAGCGCCAGTTTCTACCAGGTTAATTGCTAAGTCTCCAGTTCCCGTCGCTACATCCAAAATACGTTTTGGATTGGATTTTGAAACTATTGCAACTAGTCGCTTTCTCCACTTTATATCAATTCCTAATGATATAACACGATTAAGGCCATCATAATTACCCGATATGGTGTCAAACATTTCGGTCACTTGTTCCTTCTTACTTCGTGAAGTATCATTGTAAGGGGTTAT
The DNA here is from genome assembly GCF_042434915.1 of Aquimarina rhodophyticola. Lineage (GTDB taxonomy): Bacteria > Bacteroidota > Bacteroidia > Flavobacteriales > Flavobacteriaceae > Aquimarina. The sequence goes on along the minus strand of NZ_CP170198.1, from coordinate 2,368,773 downwards.
CTTTTCGGGCATCTAATTAAATTTTTGCAAATATACAGTTTTGAGAGGTATACATTCTGTATTTGTTCTAGATTTCATCTATTGTCTTATCATGTTTTGATATAGAATTTTTTGAGGTGATGAGCTCTTAAAGGGATTGTATAACCCTCAACTAATATTTTATAACTAATTATATTTCTATTATCTTTGTACTCTTTTATATTTAAGAAATGATGGTTTTTTACTTTGATAACTGCCATTTAGTGACTTAAATTGAATTAAATTTATCTATGATAAACCTGAAACAAAACAAATGAAAATTATAATTGCCGGTGCAGGTGAGGTTGGATTTCATTTGGCTAAGTTACTCTCTTTCGAATCTCAAGATATTACCCTAATCGACACTAATAAAGATAGTCTGAGTTATGCAGATGCACATTTGGATATTCGTGTCATTAAAGGAGATGCTACTTCAATCGCTATTTTAAAGGAAGCCAAAGTAAATGATGTAGATATGGTAATTGGGGTTACCGAAAGTGAGACTACAAATATCACTATTTGTGTTCTTGCAAAACAATTAGGCGCAAAACGTACCATTGCTCGTATTTCAAATACAGAGTTTATTGAAAATAAAGAGGAAGTTGGTTTTTTTCGATTTGGAATCGACGAATTAATTTCGCCAGAAGCACTTGCAGCTAGTGAAATTGAATTATTGTTAAATCAATCTGCTTTTAATGATAGTTATGAGTTCGAAAATGGAGCGCTTACTATGGTGGGTACAAGTTTATCAGATAAAGCTTTATTTGTTGGTAAAACTGTAAGTCAAGCAGCAGAAATTTTTCAAGAATTGCATTTTATGCCAATTGCTATACAGCGATATGGAACGCAATATACATTGATTCCTCGAGGTGATACAGTTTTTAAAGAAGGGGATCAGGTATATTTTGTAACTTCTCTAGGAGGTGTTGATGAGTTGTATAAACTTACAGGAAAATTTAAGGAGCAAATACGCAATGTAATGATCCTGGGGGGTAGTAAAATTGGACTTAAAACTACACAAGATCTTTGTGATCATAAGTTTAGAGTCAAATTGATTGAAAATGACAAAGAAAAAGCATTTGATTTGGCAGATGATTGTCCCAATGCTTTGGTAATTAATGGTGACGGTAGAAATGTAGAGCTTCTTGAAGAAGAGGGTATCGGCGAGATGGATGCTTTTATAGCGGTTACTGGTAATTCTGAGACTAATATCATGTCATGTTTGGTTGCAAAATCAAAAGGTGTTCGCAAGACAATAGCTTTGGTTGAGAATATGGACTATTTTCAACTATCGCACTCTATTGGTATTGATACGTTGATTAATAAGAAATTACTGGCAGCTAATAATATCTTTAGATTTATTAGAAAGGGAGATGTTGTTGCTATGACTAAGCTCAACAATATGAATGCCGAATTGTTGGAGTTTATAGTCAAACCTACATCAGAGGTGAGTGATAACTTAATTAAGGATTTGGATTTTCCTAGGTCAGCAGTAATTGCTGGAGTGATCAGAGATGGTAAGGGAATAATTCCGCTAGGTGAGTTTTATATAAAAGCAGGCGATAGGGTCGTTGTGTGTTGTCTACCTAAATCTATCAAAAAGATCGAAAAACTTTTTCTGTAAGTATGTCCAAACTTAACTATCAAATTATTTCACATATTATGGGGCTTCTATTGCTCTGTAATGGTGGATTCATGCTTATTGCTACGGTTGTAAGTCTTATTTGCGATGATGGTGTAACTACCGAAATCATGCTGGCATCACTTGCAACCATGTTTGTAGGAATAATGTTGATGTTTTTGACAAAAGATCATCAAAAAAAAATTAATAAGCGAGAGGGATATATCGTTGTTACTTTTGGTTGGATATTGATGTCGTTAAGCGGCACATTGCCTTATATATTTTCTGGAGCCATTCCTTCGTTTACCAATGCTTTCTTTGAAACAATGTCTGGGTATACTACTACTGGGGCTTCTATTTTAAATGACATAGAAATTATACCTAAAGGTATTTTGTTTTGGAGGAGTTTAACCCATTGGATAGGTGGTATGGGGATTATCGTTTTGGCAATTGCGATACTACCATTATTGGGTATTGGCGGTATGCAATTATTTGCAGCAGAAGCTCCCGGGCCTAATGCAGATAAGTTACATCCTAGAATTACGGATACTGCAAAACGTTTATGGTATATTTATGTAGGATATACTGCTGCCGAAACTGTATTGCTGAAGTTGGCGGGAATGAGCTTTTTTGATGCTATAAACCATTCGCTAAGTACACTTTCTACTGGAGGTTTTTCTACAAAAAACACCAGCGTTGCATACTGGAATGATCAGCCTATAATTCAATATATCATTATTCTATTCATGTTTTTGGCTGGAGCTAATTTTGTTCTTAGTTATTTTGGTTTCAAAGGTAAAGTTCAAAAAATAATTAAAGACGAAGAGTTTAAATTGTATTCGTTTTTTATTATCATTTTTTCGATTATTTCTGCTGTTATTATTTATTATAAAGCAGATGTTTCTTTATCGTTAATAGATCATCCTATGGTTTGGGGAGAGGCAGAAAGTTCTTTTCGTCATGCCTTATTTCAAGTCTTAGCGGTAGTTACAACAACAGGATTCGTTAGTGCTGATTTTACGTTATGGTCGCCTTTTTTAAAGATTTTCTTTTTTGGATTAATGTTTTTAGGGGGCTCTGCAGGTTCTACAGCAGGAGGAATGAAGGTCGTTCGACATTTAATTACTATACGCAATGGTATGATGGAATTTAAGCGTACTCTCCACCCTAATGCAATCATACCGGTACGGTACAATAAAAAATCAGTTTCAAAAGAAATTGTGTTTAATATTTTGGCGTTTTTTATTTTATATATGCTGGCTTTTATTATTGGTTCTTTGGTATTAGGTGCATTGGGTCTAGATTTTGAAACTGCAATTGGTGGAGCTGCTTCTTCATTGGGTAATGTAGGACCAGCCTTCGGGAAACTTAGTCCAGTCAATAATTTTGATGTCTTACCTGTTTTAGGAAAATGGTGGTGCTCTTTTTTAATGCTTATCGGTAGATTGGAGTTATTTACGGTTCTTATATTATTAACACCTTTTTTCTGGCGAAATCGCTAATTTGAGCTCTATTGGATTTCAAAAGGGCTGTGAGAATGTGGATTGGTTTGCCAAAGACGAGCTACTTTTTTTACCGTATCTTTAACTTTGCCAGTAATGGTACCAAGATGTTCTTGATCTATAAAAAAGATGTCTAGAATAGCCTGATAATATCTAATGAAGTTTTTGTCAAATTCTTTTTCTGGACTGATATCCAAAATCTCCTTGTCTGTCTTTCTAACCTTAAAGTTTTGCTTAAAAATGTGAAGTACATTAGTTTGTACAATACGCTCTTTTTCCTTGATATCCATAGAGTTGTGTTTTGGTTAATTAATAACACTTTTTATTGGATAAGCTGACGTTTTATACTTAAATCTAAAAAACAAACTGAAGTTGATATCAGCTCATTAAGGGGTGAGTCGGAAAGTACTTTACAAATATACCTTAACTATATAAGTTTTCTAATTTTGTAAATCATAAAAAAACTTTAAACTTTAGATAGGATTTAAAAAAAACAAAAGTCAATATGTAGGGTACATGTTGACTTTTGTTTTAATATAATAGATTATCAGTAGTATTAACTCACAGCTTTTTTAATTCTTTTAAAAGCTTCTTTTATCTGTTCTTGGCTCGCTGCATATGAGAGTCGGATACATTCTGGGTTTCCAAACGCTTCACCAGTAACTGTAGCTACATTAGCATGCTCTAATAGAAACATAGAGAAATCAGTAGCTGTTTTAATTTTCATACCCTTCAATTCTTTTCCAAAGAAATGAGAAATGTTCGGAAAAACATAAAAAGCTCCTTCTGGTGTATTGCTTTCAAAACCTTTTATATCTCTTAATAAATTTAAAACAAGTTCTCGTCTGTTTTTAAACTCGTCAACCATGTATTTAATATTGCTAACAGGTGATTCTAAAGCTGTAATTACCGCTCTTTGTGCAATACAATTGGCTCCACTAGTTACTTGACCTTGTATTTTATTACATGCTCGAGCAATAACAGTAGGAGCGCCAATATAACCGATTCTCCATCCTGTCATAGCAAAAGCTTTAGCAACCCCATTAACGGTTACTGTTCTTTCATACATGTCATCAAACTGAGCCATAGATGCGTGACCACCTACATAATTAATGTGTTCATAAATTTCGTCACTAACAACAATAATTTCTGGATAGTTTTGAAGCACATCTGCCAAAGCTCTCAATTCTTCTTTGCTATATATAGAACCACTTGGATTGCATGGAGAACTATACCAAATCATTTTAGTTTTTGGAGTAATAGCAGCTTCTAGTTGCTCGGCAGTAATCTTAAAATCAGTATCGATTGTAGTGGCTACTTCAATAGGAATACCACCTGCAAGTTTGATGATATCACTATAACTAACCCAATACGGGCATGGTAAAATAACCTCATCCCCAGGGTTGATACATACTTGAGCAATATTGTACAAGGCTTGCTTTGCACCCGTAGAAACTACAATTTGAGATCTATCATAGGTGAGCTCGTTATCACGCTTAAATTTTGTTATGATGGCATCTTTTAACTCAACGTAACCATCGACAGGAGTGTAAGAATTATAATTATCATTAACAGCTTGTATAGCAGCATTTTTAATGTAATCAGGGGTGTTAAAATCTGGTTCTCCAAGGCTTAAGCCAATAATATCTATGCCGTCAGCTTTTAATTCTCTTGTTTTAGCGGCCATTGCAAGCGTAGCTGATGCAGCCAGGTTGTTAATTCTGTCTGAGAGTTGTATGCTCATTGTGATATGTGAATAAAGGTTATTGGTTATATAGCGGGTTTCATGCCCATTTCTTTTAAATGTCTAAAATGTGCCATAATAGCCTTACGTGTAGTTTTATACTCATTATACGGTAAATTAAATTCTAAAGCAGTCTGCTTCACAATTTTTGAAATTTTTGTGTAATGGATATGACTAATATGAGGAAAGATATGGTGTTCAACTTGATGATTTAAGCCACCCGTAAACCAATTGACAATCCGATTTTTAGTTGAAAAATTGACTGTTGTGAACAATTGATGTATAGCCCAGGTATTTTTCATACTCCCTGTATTATCTGGCAATGGCATCTCGGTATCTTCTACGATATGGGCTAACTGAAATACAATGCTTAGAATAAGACCAGCTACATAATGCATAATGAAAAAGCCAATGAGGATTTTCCACCAAGCTATGGATAGGATTAACATAGGAATAACAATCCATATAACTACATAAATTATTTTGGTAATTACTACATTACTCCATTGTTTCCAAGGTGTAGGTAATTTTCCATACGATAATTTACGAGCAAGATAACGCTTGGTTTGTTTAAAATCTGTTGTTAATGCCCAGTTAAAAGTTAGAAGCCCGTATAAAAAAACGGAGTAATATTGTTGAAATTTATGAAAACGTCTCCAAGTTGAATGCTCTGTAAAACGTATAATCCTACCGGCATCAAGATCTTCGTCATGTCCGTGTATATTAGTGTAGGTGTGGTGCAGGACATTGTGCTGTACTTGCCAATTGTATACATTGCCAGCCAAAATGTAGAGGCTGCTTCCCATTAGTTTGTTCAGCCATTTTTTAGAAGAATAAGAACCATGATTTCCATCGTGCATCACATTCATGCCTACTCCAGCCATGCCAATCCCCATTATGACAGTTAACAAAAGCATCCACCATTGTGAAATGTCAAATGTCAAAATTAGAAAATAGGGGGTTAAAAATAAAGAGAACATTACCATGGTTTTGAAATAAAGTTTCCAATTACCAGTACGTTTGATATTATTTTCTTTAAAGTAGGTATTAACTCGTTTATTCAAAGTTCTGAAAAACTTAGCAGAATCACCTCGGCTAAAGTGTATGTTGGGTGTAGTCATGGGATATGAGTTTACGAAAAAACGTTGCTTAACGTTAAGTGAGTGTAAATTTAGGGATTATATTTTTTAAAGTTCTTAAAAGAGTAAATTTTATAATGTTAAGATGTATTTTTGCGATTTAATTTATAGGGTAATGAACGAAATTTTAAAATACTTTCCAGACCTTTCAGAAAAGCAACTGGATCAATTTACAAGGCTAGAGGCTCTGTACTTTGATTGGAACGCAAAAATTAACGTTATCTCAAGAAAGGATATTGAAACCTTATATACACGGCATGTCTTACATTCTTTAGGAATTGCTAAAATTTTGAAATTTGTACCAGGAGCATCGGTGCTTGATGTAGGTACAGGTGGTGGCTTTCCTGGGATACCGCTAGCTATTCTTTTTCCAGAAACTACATTTTATCTTATAGATGTAATTGCAAAAAAGATAAAAGTGGTAAATGAAGTTGCAACTGCCCTTGAGTTGCATAATGTGACTGCAGAACAACGTAGGGCAGGTACATTTGATCAACGTTTTGACTTTATTGTTAGTAGGGCTGTTACTAATATGCCAGATTTTGTTAAATGGATACGTAAGAATATCAAAAAGAAAAATGTGCACACCCTTACAAACGGAATATTGTATTTAAAAGGAGGTGATCTTACCGAAGAACTAGCTTTGTTTCCGAAAGCTGTAGAACATAAACTTTCTGATTATTTTGAGGAGGATTTCTTTGAAACTAAAAAAGTTGTATACCTGCCAATAAAATATAGACTCTAGTTTCTTTTTTGGATCAAAGGCGCTAACGATAGTAAGAGGTAGTTCATTGAATTATTTTTTACCTTTGTATAACCATATCAAGAGTTTACAAGGGTTGGTCGGTCATATTTTAGAAAGAATAGTAAACATTCTTATAATTGAGAGTAAGGTTAGCTCAACTCATCGTATAAATTGCCAAGGTATTTCCTTTCTTATCATAAACTATAGTATGCAATGCTACTAAAGTTTCTGTTCCTTTTAATGGTAGAGGCAATTTTGTGCTATTTATTCTAAATACTTAATTTAAGTAGATATAGATGTAACCTTTAGGTATGAGGTGTAAATTCCAAAACTACTCAAGATTATAAAAGTAAATACTGCATAATAAATAAAATTATGCAGTATTTATGAAAACTCTTTATTTATTTTATTCCCCTAAGAAAGGATATCTATAGTCTGTGGGAGTAACGAACGTCTCTTTAATGGTACGAGGAGAAACCCAACGTAAAAGGTTGAGATAAGAACCTGCTTTGTCATTGGTTCCAGATGCACGTGCGCCACCAAAAGGTTGTTGCCCAACTACAGCTCCTGTTGGTTTGTCATTTATATAAAAGTTACCAGCTGCATTTTGTAGTGCTTTAGTAGCTTCAGTTGCAGCATAACGATCTCTTGAGAAAATTGCTCCAGTCAGCGCATATTCACTTGTCTCGTCTACTAATTTTAAAGTTTCGTTCCAAGTAGCATCTTCATATACATAAATAGTGATTACAGGTCCAAAAAGTTCTGTGCACATAGTTGTGTATTTAGGATCTTTTGCTACAATAACTGTGGGTTCGACAAAGTATCCTTTTGATTTGTCGTAGTTACCACCAATTATGATCTCGGCATCTGTATCTTTTTGCGCTTGATCAATATATTTTGCAAGTTTATCAAATGATCCTTCATGAATTACTGCGGTAATAAAATTGCTCATATCCTCTGGAGATCCCATTTTGAAGGATTGCACATCTTGGATAACATATTTTTTAACATCTTCCCAAATACTTTTTGGAATGTAAGCTCTAGAAGCTGCGCTACATTTTTGACCCTGAAATTCGAAAGCGCCACGAGAAATTCCTGTTGCTACTTGTTTAGGGTCTGCACTAGGATGTGCAACTATAAAATCTTTCCCACCAGTCTCGCCAACAATTCTAGGGTATGTGTTATATGTATGTATATTGGCACCAATTTTGGCCCAAATGTCTTTAAATACATGTGTACTTCCTGTAAAGTGAACTCCTGCAAAATCTTTGCTAGCTAAGACTGTGTCTGTAATCATAACAGGATCACCATACACTACATTAATAACACCGTCTGGAACTCCAGCTTCTTTAAAAATGTCTATAATTACTTTGGCAGAATAAATCTGACTGTCACTAGGTTTCCAGATAACAGTATTTCCCATAAGCGCAGCACTTGCAGGTAAATTACCAGCTATAGCGGTAAAGTTAAATGGTGTAATTGCATACACAAAACCTTCGAGGGGGCGATATTCTAAACGATTCCATGCTCCCGAGGTGGAGGCTGGTTGCTCGTTGTAGATTTGAGTCATGAATTCAACGTTAAACCGAAGAAAATCGATAAGCTCACAGGCCGCGTCAATCTCCGCTTGAAAAATATTCTTTGATTGCGCTAACATAGTAGCTGCATTAATTTTTGCTCGGTAGGGACCAGCAATCAATTCTGCAGCTTTTAAAAACACAGCTGCGCGTTGTTCCCATGCAAGATTCGCCCATTCTGTTCTTGCTTCTAGTGCAGTGTCAATAGCTTGTTGTATATGTTTTTTTTCAGCTCTATGATAGTTTCCGAGAATATGTTTGTGATCGTGAGGAGGTGACATCGTTGCTGTATCTCCTGTTTTTATTTCTTCACCATTAATGTATAAAGGTACTTCTACCGTGCTGTTATACATTTTTTTATATGTAGTAAGTACTTCGTCACGCTCTGGGGTGCCAGGAGCATATGATTTTATCGGTTCATTGATTGCCTTTGGTACTTGAAAAAAACCTTTTGCCATGTTAAGATGTTTTTTAATGTGTTAGTAACTTGGTCGACAAAGATAGAAAATTAATAAGGCTTATGCTTGGTTTAACTTTTAATAAATCTGTCTAAACTCAACTTTTATTTGTAAGTTTCAAGGCTTTAAATCGACTTATATTTTTATGTGTACAGTTACCTTACAACTAAAACCAAACAATAATTTTGTTCTTACCTCTAATAGGGATGAATCTGTTAATAGAGAAACCTTAGCGCCGCAATTATATAGTTATAAAGGTTCCAATATGATATATCCCAAAGATATACGTGCTGGTGGTAGTTGGATTGGTATGAGTGATAATAAAAGTATGGTATGTCTTTTGAATGGAGGGTATCGAAAGCATATACCTAAGCCTCCATATAGATTGAGTAGAGGTATTGTAGTTAAAGAATTATTGAGTTCTTTAAATTTGTACAAACGGCTTACATCTTTTAATTATATAGGTATAGAGCCTTTTACTATTATAGCTGCTCAATGGAAAGAAGTGTTAGAGTTTTATGAACTTATTTGGGATGGTACAAAAGCACATCTTAGTACTTTAGAAGGCACGAACTATATATGGTCGTCGTCTACTTTATATGATAAAAAATCACAAAAAGCACGAAGTATGTGGTTCAGAGAATTTTTAAAAGAAAAACCTGAAAATTCAAATCAATTTCTTGATTTTCATAAAACAGCTGGTCATGATAATAAAGATTTTGGATTACAAATTAACCGTGGTTTGTTGAAGACGCTTAGCGTAACCCAGATAACTAAAGATGCGAATGAGGTTATTATGCGTTATGAAGAGTTGTTAAAAGACTCCCCTCAAGTTGTTTATAACTGTTTAAAAGAGACAAATTCTCAAGTTACTTCTAAGTAATTGTAACAGAGTAATACTATGAATACTGGTAAAATTATAGTTCTCGCTTTCCCAGATACATTCGTAAAATATTCAGATGAATTTGCTTTGCGTCTATTTCCTTTTTTGGGCTTGGGCAAAAATCGTTATATCAAAGCAGGGCATGCCGCATTGGTCTTGATACATAATAAATCAGGAGATGCAGCGTACTATGATTTTGGGCGTTATATGACGCCATCTGGATTAGGAAGGGTTAGGAGTGCATTGACCGATGTTGAATTAGAGCTTCCTATGCATGCTATATTTAATGAGAAGGGCGATCTTATCAATTTAGATGAATTTTTAAAATGGCTCGAATCGCATCCCGAATATACGCATGGTGAAGGACGTCTTGTGGCTTCGCTGTGTTCTGACATCAATTTTGAAGATGCCAAAAAGTATCTTTTAACTATGCAAGATCAAGGTAGTTTACCGTACCGAGCTTTTGGGAGAAAAGGAAGTAATTGCTCGAGATTAGTAACTGAAACCCTTATTCAAAGCACAACTAATAAACGTATAAAGAGGTGTCTTACACGTATAAAGCTGTTTACGCCAAGTCCATTGGGAAATGTTTTTTACGCTTCTTCAAAACGAACGATTTACACGGTCAAAGATGGGAGTGTTCAATTGTATGATAAATCTGTAACACGCGAGAATCTCTTTAATTATTTTGACAAGAGAATTCCTAAATATGCTATAACACAATCTAAAACCTTGCCTTTAAACTCTAAGAATTTATTCTTTTTGAGTGGGGTAGGAAGTAGTGCATTTTTTTATATTAGAGAAGTTCATGATAAGAATGAGTATATTATTCAGCGACTAACTCCAAGTGGTGTTTTAGATTTTGAAGGAGTATTTATAGTTGAGAAGGGGGCGTTTGATTTTGAAAATAACTTTCAAATTATTTATGATTCTAATTGCTTGTACTGTCATATTGAACAAGAAAATAAAATTTATAAATTATTACGAATTCAACGTACCTTCTAATTTAATGAAAATGTTGCATTTAGCTTGAAGCTTGGTATAAATACTTTAAATTTTGTAGCTGAAGTAAAATTAATCATCTTGTAATAACCTTTCATGGCTCCAAAGGGTGAGTGAAGTAGACAGCCACTACTATAAGTGTGCGTTTCTCCAGGCTGTAAAACTGGTTTTTTCCCTATTACACCTTCTCCTTCTACAATTTCGTTGTGATTTAAAGCGTCTTTAATTTTCCAAAATCTAGAGGTAAGTTGTACAATATCGCTACTTTGATTTTCTATGGAAATTATATAGGCAAATGCATAAAAAATTTGATTATCTTTTATGAAAGTACCTTCGAAAGAAGTGTTTACAGAAATCTTTATGCCTTTTGTAACTTGTTCAATCATATGAAACGGTAAAAACGATCCGACTATCAATGCTACTAGAACCCATACTCGCTAATATAAAGAATAAAATTTTTGCTTAAATAATTTTAACAATAGTTTTTGGGTATGTAAATGTCCATATAGGTGGGTGAAAAGCTTGATTTTTTGAAAATACATTAATTTTGAATAGTTGTAGCGTTAGCTTGGCCTTTACCAACAACACGGTCATATCTAGCTCCTGGAGCTCTATAATATGCTAGAACTGTATAGTTATTTTCTGTTTCATCAAAGTTACCACTGATAAATCCAAGATCTATAATGCCGTTTTCATTACGTAATACATATTTGTAGTTGTAAAAACCTTGTTTAAGACGAATTTTTAATTCAAAAAGTCCAGAGTCTTTATTGTAAATTAATTTATTCGAAGTATTTATTTCATAGTTATTAAAGTCTCCATATAGGTATAATTCACCTTTTCCTATAGGTTCGTAACACTGTAAAGCAAAATGCATCCATACATAATCTGCTCCCGTATTACTGTTCTCAGATCGCAGATTTCGAATTATAAAACCACCATTAATATCGGGGTTATAAGTATAGTTGCGATTGGATCTAACTATGTTAGTGTATAAATAGTGATGATATAGATCATCTTCTAATGAGATACGTTTTATATTCGATGTAGCAGATCTAATTTCTTTATTGTCATAAAAAAGGAACTCATTACCTCCCCAAAAACTTGACTCCTGATCATATCGATAAACCAGTTTATTGCTTAAGTTATATTGAGGTTTTAAGGTAGTTATACTGTTTTGCAGATCTCCATTTTGAATAATTAATGTCTTTACGGTATGATCAGGATTTCTGAAAAATGAATTTTTAGGATCAATCTCAAAATGCACACTTTGTTTAGTATTAATATATTTTAAATCTCTAGAACGCTTTATTTCGACCTTTATCGACGCATTATTTTCATAAACGATTAACTTTCTAAAAAAGATTAGCTCATTATCATCATTATAAATTTCGATTTTGTAGTTGCCACTTACTTTGAGGCTGTAGGTATCTTCATTAGGGATAGTGAGTGTATAGTGGCTATACATTTGCAATGTATTAAAGGAGTTTTCATAGGTTGTGATACGAATGTCATCAAACCCATCTAAATACTCATTTTTTGATAACTGAGAAGGAGACCAGTCAAAATCACAATGCACTATTTTATAATAATAATCTGTTTCGTCTCCATTAATGTCATCAAAGCTCATGCGTATCGGTTCTCCTATTTTAAGAATAGGAATTCCTGTTTCATCTGGAGCTCTAGAAAATTGAATGGACTTTATATAGGGTGCAGTATACGTCTCAGATTTTGTTAATTGAGCTGAAATATTTTGTAAATTAGATGCGATAATAAATACTATAATTATAAGATGTCGAAAAAATGAGTAGGACATTTGTTTGTTTTTTTTGAGTAAATATAAACAAAAGTATTTCTAAAAACTTGAATAGCTACGTGTAATGGTCGTGAATTATTTAGAAAGATTATAAATAAAATCTTATAACACAACCTACTTTCACTTACATCTTTTAATTAGTAAATTTGCACGATTTTTTTAGTTAATTAACATAGACTTTAAATATGTCAAAAGACATTCGTATCAGAAAAGGCTTAGATATTAAGCTGATTGGCGAAGCAGAGAAAGTTACTGTAGATGCCACTCGAAGTAATATCAATGCTATTAGGCCTGATGATTTTCATGGCATTGTGCCAAAGGTCATGGCCAAGTTAGGCACAGAAGTTAAGGCGGGAGACCCTCTTTTTCATTCGAAATCTAACGATAAAATATTATTTCCTTCCCCAGTAAGTGGAGAAGTAGTAGAAATCGTTAGGGGTGCAAAACGTAAGATTTTAGCCTTTAAAATTTTAGCCGATAAAGAGCAGCAATACAAAGACTTTGGAATCAAAAATGTGGGTACCATGTCTGGAGAAGAGGTGAAAAATCACTTACTTGCATCAGGATGTTGGCCATTTATTAAACAACGTCCATATGATGTGATAGCTGATCCTAATATTGCGCCCAAAGCAATTTATATTTCTGCTTATGCAACAGCCCCGTTAACGGCATCGTACGAGTATATTTTACAAGGTAAAGAAGCAGAGCTTCAAGCTGCACTTACAGCGCTGAGTAAAATGACATCTGGCAGTGTACATGTATCGGTTGGTGATACGAATACCTCTGCATTTGCAAAGCTTAATGATATAACACTTCATTCGGTGTCTGGTCCGCATCCAGCGGGGAATGTGAGTGTACAAATCGCTAATATAGATCCTATTAATAAGGGAGAAACTGTCTGGGTTGTTACACCGCAAGATCTGATTATTATAGGTGAATTGTTGTTGACTGGTAATTTTAATTCTGAACGTCTTATAGCGCTAGTAGGTTCTTCTGTTAAAAATCCAAAATATTATAAAACTCGCATAGGAGCAGAGGTTGCTACGGTTGTATACGATTCTGGAGTCAAAGACGAGAACATTCGTGTTATAAGTGGGAATGTTTTGACTGGTGACAATGTTAAGCCTGATGGTCATATTGGATTTTATCATAATACGATTACCGTCATTCCAGAAGGGGATGACTATGAGTTTTTTGGGTGGAATAAGCCTGTTTTTAATAAAATATCTACATCTAGAGCATTAACTTTTTCTTGGTTATTTCCAAATAAAAAATACGAATTGGATACAAATACGAATGGTGAACATCGTGCTTTTGTAGTAACGGGCAATTATGAAGAGGTTTTTCCTTTTGATATCTATCCATTACAGTTATTAAAAGCGTGTGTTGTCAATGACCTTGACGCTATGGAGCAATTAGGTATGTATGAAATAGCTCCCGAGGATTTTGCGTTGACCGAGTTTGTATGTGTTTCAAAACAGCCTCATCAACAGATTGTTAGAGAAGGTTTAGATTTAATGTTAAAAGAAATTGGGTAGCTATGAGCTTAAAAAATAAATTACATCAATTAAAACTTAAGTACAAGGATAAAAAGATGGCGCCTGCGTTTAATGCACTCCATACTTTTTTGTATTTGCCAAATGAGACCACACACTCTGGAGCACATGTTAGAGCTGCAGATGATTTGAAGCGTACCATGAATACCGTTATTATGGCCTTGGTGCCATGCCTAATTTTTGGTATTTTCAACGCAGGCTATCAGCACTATTCTGCAATCAACGGTTTTCCTGAGAATTTTTCACTTTTTGAGCATTTTATTAATTGGGAAAATTTTGTTCTAGGTGCATGGACAGTGTTGCCTTTAGTTATTGTTTCTTACGGAGTAGGACTTGCAGTAGAATTTCTTTTTGCAGTTATCAAAGGACACGAAGTTGAAGAAGGATACTTGGTAACAGGGATGTTAGTACCTTTGATAGTGCCAATCGATATTCCCTTATGGATGTTATCGGTAGCAGTTATTTTTGGAGTTGTTATAGGTAAAGAAGTTTTTGGTGGTACGGGTATGAATATTTTAAATCCAGCTTTAACAATACGAGCCTTTCTATTTTTTGCATATCCTACTTGGATGTCTGGAGATAAAGTTTGGGTGCACGAAGCTGTCGAAAGAGCAGGTACTGCTGATGCTATCTCTGGAGAAACTATTTTAGGAACGTTAGCACAAAGTAATCCTGTTCAGTTTTCGATATCAGATATGTTTTATGGGTATATCCCTGGATCTGTAGGTGAAACCTCTACCTTATTAATTCTTATCGGTGCTGCAATTTTAATCTTTAGTAAAGTTGCTAGTTGGAGAATTATAGTAAGTGGTTTTGCGGGAGCTGCACTCATGGGATTATTGTTCAATGGTATAGTCAATGCAGGATGGATAGAAGCTTCGAGTAAGTTTTATGGTTTGATGAGCACACCATTTTGGCAACATTTAATTATCGGTAGTATTGCCTTTGGAGTTGTTTTTATGGCAACAGATCCAGTATCTGGTTCTCAAACAAATAAAGGAAAATGGATTTATGGATTTTTAATAGGATTTATTTCAATTCTTATTCGTGTGTTTAATCCAGCCTATCCAGAAGGAGTATTCTTAGCAATTTTGTTAATGAATGTTTTTGCTCCTACAATAGACCATTATGTGGTACAAGGGAATATCAAAAAGAGAATGAAACGTTTAAAATTAAAAACAGCGTAATCATGGCTATGAATACAGATAAGAATAATTACACAATCATTTTCTCTGTGATAATGGTATTTGTGGTCGGAGCGTTATTAGCTGGTGTATCTTCGATACTAAAGCCAGACATTGCAATCAATAAAAAGAAAGAAAAGCAGCAAAATATCTTGTTTGCTATGAATATAACAGATCAAGAGGACCCAAATAAATTTGTACCTGCTGATAAAGCGCAAGCTCTTTTTGATCAATATGTTGGTGGAGAACAGTATATAATCGTAGATGGTAATGCAACTAAGACTACAGATGCTTTTGAGGTTGATATCAAAAAAGAAGGTGATAAAGCTAAACTAGATGCAAATTATCAAAGAAAATTACCTTTATTTATTGGCGAAAAAGATGGAGATAAATTTTATATCATACCAGTTCGCGGTAATGGTTTATGGGATGCTATCTGGGGGTATGTTGCGTTAAATGATGATTTTGATACAGTAAAAGGTGCATTTTTCGATCATAAAGGAGAGACTCCTGGTTTGGGAGCTAATATCACAGAAGCTTATTTTCGTGAAGACTTTTTAGGCGAAAAAATACTAGATGCTGCTGGTAATTACAGAGGTATTGAAGTTAAAAAAGGAAACTCAGATCCAAAGAATGATCGTAAAGATGATAATGCAGTGGATGCATTAGCAGGCGCAACAATTACAGGGAACGGAGTTACCAGTATGATTAAAAAAGGTATTAAAATGTATTTACCTTATTTTGAAACATTAAAAAAATAAGCAATGGCTGAAGTAACTACAGAAGAAGTTAAAATTAAAGAGCCTAGAGAGCCTTTATTTTCGAAAAAAAACAAAAAGTTGCTAACCGATCCTCTAGCAGACAATAACCCTATTACTATTCAGGTATTAGGAATATGTTCTGCCTTAGCGATTACTGCACAACTTAAGCCATCAATAGTGATGGCGATATCGGTAATTTTTGTACTAGGTATTGGTAATGTTGTTATTTCGTTAATGCGAAATGTAATACCATCAAAAATTAGAATTATTGTTCAACTAGTAGTAGTAGCAGCATTAGTAATTATAGTAGATCAAGTTCTTAAAGCATTTGCTTACGAATTAAGTAAGCAGTTATCAGTATTTATCGGGTTGATCATAACCAACTGTATCATTATGGGACGTTTTGAAGCTTTTGCCTTGGGTAATGGTCCTTGGAAGTCCTTTTTAGACGGTGTTGGTAACGCTGCTGGATACGGATTGTTATTAGTAATTGTAGCATTTTTTAGAGAACTTTTAGGATCTGGAACATTATTTGGGTTCAAAGTTTTGGGAGACCCTATAGAGAAAACAGGACTTTACGCCTTTGGATACGAAAACAATGGTTTTATGGTATTAGCGCCAATGGCACTAATTACTGTAGGAATTATAATTTGGGTACAACGTAGCAAAAATAAAGCCCTAATCGAAGATCATTAGAAATTTATAATTGCTGAGAATTGAAATAGAAAAATAAGACTATTTCTAAGTTAAGTAATACTAATATAAACGCAATATAAAATGGAATATTTAGAATTGTTTTTAAAATCAATTTTTATAGATAATATGGTATTTGCATTCTTTTTAGGAATGTGTTCTTACCTAGCAGTATCTAAAAAAGTAGCGACTGCAGTAGGTCTGGGAGCGGCAGTTATTTTTGTACTCGCAATAACTGTACCTTTAAACTTCTTGTTGGATAAGTATTTGCTTCAAGAAGGTGCGCTAGTGTGGTTGGGACCAGAATATGCAAGTTATGATTTAAGTTTTCTTACTTTTATCTTGTTTATAGCTACGATTGCTACAATGGTACAATTAGTAGAAATTATAGTCGAAAAGTTTTCTCCATCTTTATACAATTCTTTAGGTATTTTTCTTCCCTTGATCGCAGTAAACTGTGCTATTTTGGGAGGATCTTTGTTTATGCAACAGAAAGAATTTCCAGCGATATCCCATGCTGCGGTATACGGTATTGGATCTGGTATCGGTTGGTTTTTAGCAATATTAGCTATAGCAGCAATTCGTGAAAAAATCAGATATTCAAATGTTCCTGCGCCACTTAGGGGATTAGGTATAACTTTTATTTTAACAGGTTTAATGGCTATCGGATTTATGAGTTTTGGCGGTATGCTTACTGGTGGTGACGAGGAAGAAGCCAAAGAACCTAATAATGCTCAAGTTGAGATAATACAAAAAAAGGCTACCAAAGAAGTAGCTAACAATACAAACGTTTCAATACTTAAATAATATGATATTTTTAGCGTCAACAGTTGGAACCATCGTAATTACAGTGATCGCCTTTTTGGTGTTGACCTTGGTATTAGTTGGGATTTTACTATTTGCAAAGGACAAATTACTACCATCAGGACCAGTTAAAATTACAATTAACGGGGAGAAAGAGATTGAAGTAGCCTCTGGCGGAAGTCTTTTATCTACATTGGGAGCTCAAAAAATATTCTTACCATCAGCCTGTGGAGGTGGAGGTACTTGTATTCAATGTGAATGTCACGTTCTTGAAGGTGGGGGTGAAGCTCTACCTACAGAAACTCCTCATTTTTCGAGGAAAGAACTTCAGCATGGAGCACGGTTAGCATGTCAGGTAAAAGTAAAGCAAGATATGAATATCGAGATACCTGAAGAAGTTTTTGGTATCAAGAAGTGGGAGGCCGAGGTAGTTCGTAATTATAATGTTGCTTCTTTTATCAAAGAATTTGTAGTACGTATTCCAGAAGATATGAACTACAAAGCAGGAGGTTATATTCAAATTGAAATTCCTCAATGTGAGGTGAAATTTGCTGATATGGATATCACAGCACATCCTGAAGAGCATGAAACTCCAGATAAATTTCAAGAAGAGTGGGATAAGTTTAACTTATGGCCCTTGGTTATGAAAAATAATGAAACCGTAGAAAGAGCTTATTCTATGGCTTCTTATCCAGCAGAAGGTCGTGATATTATGTTAAACGTTCGTATTGCAACTCCGCCATGGGATCGTGCTAAGAATGGATGGATGGATGTTAATCCTGGTATTGCTTCTTCATACATTTTTTCTAGAAAGCCAGGTGATAAAGTAACCATATCTGGACCTTATGGAGAGTTCTTTATCAATGAAACCGAATCAGAAATGTTATATGTTGGAGGTGGAGCAGGTATGGCACCAATGCGATCTCATTTATATCATTTATTTAAAACTTTGCAGACTGGACGTGTCGTAACGTTTTGGTATGGAGGTAGATCAAAAAGAGAACTTTTCTATTTAGATCATTTCTATGAGTTAGAAAAGACATTTCCGAATTTCAAATTTTATTTAGCTTTGTCTGAACCGTTAGAAATCGATAATTGGAAGGTTAAAAAGGATATTAACGATACCGAAGGTGATGGATTTGTAGGATTTGTTCATAACGTAGTTATCGACAATTATTTAAGTCATCATGAAGCACCAGAGGATATCGAACTTTATTTTTGCGGACCACCTTTAATGAACAAAGCTGTCCAAAAAATGGGAGAAGATTTTGGTATTCCAGATGAGAATATTCGATTTGATGACTTTGGAGGATAATCGCATTAGAAGTTTAAAAAACCGACAAATCTTGTCGGTTTTTTTGTATGCTTATTTTTTATATTTTTATTTCTGAAGAATTTAAATAAGTATATATTGCCATGACTAGGATTTTAACGGAACAAGAACTTCATAATTTAGCGATGAATATTGTCGGTAAAGATTTGGAAGCCCTTGGTTATGAATTTGTTGCGATAAACAGTAAGCTGGGCAAGCATCCACAGTTTGTGTGTATTGATTCTCAAAACGTTTATTATTTTGTATTAGTTAAAGCTGTAAGTTATCCTAATAATCCCAATGTATATGATATGATCTGGATGGAAACCTTTAAAAAACATGCCGCTAGTAAGAGCGCTAAAGTGCTTTTTGCTGGAGTAGGTCTTCAAAATGCTTTACATCCAAAGCAACCATTACTTCTCGATCAAGATTATCTTTTAAATTATTCAGGTTTACAAACCATCGAAAATCAATTAAATTGATATGCGGTATACTAATTATTTCTGGCTATTAATTACTGTTTTTTGTCTGTTTGCGTGTAAAAAGGACAAGAAAGAATTATATATTAATACAACAATAGGTGAGGCTTTTGGAACTACATATTCGGTGAAATTTATTGATTCAAAAAAATATAATTTATCTACCTACCTTGATAGTATTGTCCAACAAATTAATTTATCAATGTCAACGTATCAATTGGATTCTGATATTTCTAGAATTAATGCGGGTGATTCTACAGTGTTAGTTGATACTCATTTTAAAAATGTTTTTTCGGCTGCAAAAGCTATCCATAAAGAAACTAACGGAGCATTCGATCCTACAATCGGTATCCTAGTCAATGCTTGGGATTTTGGACCTTCTGGTGGGATAGTGGCCTTGGATCGAAAAAAGATTGATAGCTTATTAGTTTTAGTAGGTTTGGACAATGTGGAACTGAAAGATAATAAAATCTTTAAAAAGCATAAAAACACTTTTTTGGACTTTAATGCTTTGGCCAAAGGGTATGCGGTAGATGTCTTTGCAGACTATATGAATTCATTAAAACTAGATAATTTTTTAGTCGAAATAGGCGGTGAGATTCGAGTGAAAGGACGTAATGTTTTAAGAAACAAATCCTGGACTATCGGCGTAGAAGATCCTAATTTTGATTATACCCAATCCTATAGTAAAGTAATTCCGCTTTCAAATCAAGCAATGGCAACATCGGGTAGCTATCGTAAATTTAAACTTGATAGCGACGGAAACCGTTATGCTCATATTATAAATGCAGAGACAGGTTATCCTCTTAAATCTAATTTGCTTAGTGTGTCTGTTATTGCAGATACATGTATGGAAGCAGATGCATACGCTACTGCATTTATGTCTATGGGACTTTATCGCTCTAAAACATATCTACAATCTAACAAAAAAATTAAGGCTTTTTTTATTTATGAAAGTACAAATGGCTTATTAAAAACTTTATCGGTAAATAATTTTCCAGAAAGTTAGGGTTTATAGCAAACAGGTAATAGTTCTCCATCGGCTAGTCTAAATCGATCAATTTCTTCTGGAGTTAATTTTTTTGAATAGTTGAACTCTTCAACCTTAAATCCTATTGAGCGCAATTTGTTGAAATAATCTCGACCATAGATGCGTACGTGATCATATTGTCCAAAAATCTTGGCGCGTTGCTTTTTATCTGTTATACTATCATCAAAAAATGTTTTTTCTCTACTAAGATCCTGTGGTATTTGAAGAATGGCCATTCCGCCAGGTTTAAGCACTCTAAAGAGTTCCTGCATTGCCTTTGTATCAACAGGAATATGTTCCAAAACATGATTACATAGAATAATGTCATAGGTATTTTGTTTGAATGGTAGATTGCAAATATCTGCTTTAATATCTGCAAGAGGAGAGTTAAGATCTGTTGTAGTATACTCTATATTCTTTAATTTTTTAAATCTTTTATAAAAAGCCTGCTCTGGTGCAAAATGAAGAACTTTATAGTATTTAGTAAAAAAATCAGTTTCATTTTTAAGATATAACCATAGCAGACGATGTCTTTCTAAGGACAGCGTAGAGGGGGAGAGTACATTCTCTCTTGGTTGCACATAACCATAGGGTAAAAATTTCGAAAATTGTTTACCATCGATTGGATCCGTGTATCGGGAACCTTTCAAAAAAGCGGCAATAATCGGTCGAATAGCATAGCTCAATCGAATCAAAATAGGTCGAGGAATGGTGTTTAGAACAAGTTTAAAGAGCTTTTTCATGTTTACACAAATTCTTCCTTAAACAGTAAGTAATTCTTGTCTAAAAGCATCTTCTTCAGAAGTAATAATACCTAAGGCCTCATTAATATATTTAAAAGTAGACAAAATTTCGGGTTTTCCATCCACGATAGCCACGTCATGCTCAAAGTGAGCACTAGGTTTCCCGTCATCAGTTAAAATAGTCCAGCCATCACGTAGCTGCTTGATACGGTGAGTACCCATATTTGTCATGGGCTCTATAGCCACCACCATTCCCTCGATTAATTTTTTACCACGACCGCGTCTTCCATAATTGGGCATTTCTGGATCTTCATGCATCGTTCTACCCAAACCATGACCTACAAGCTCTCTTACTACGCCATAACCAGCGTCTTCTGTGAATTTTTGAATAGCATATCCTACATCACCAACACGATTTCCTACTCTCAATTGCTCAATACCAACATAGAGTGATGCTTTGGTAACTTTGAGAAGACGTTGTAGGTCTTCTGTAATTTCACCAACTGCAAAAGTATAAGCATGATCTCCATAAAAACCATTTTTGATAGCTCCACAATCTATAGAGATTATATCGCCATCTTGCAATGGTGTTTTATTTGGAATACCATGTACGACCTGAGCGTTAGGACTCATGCATAGCGTATTTGGAAAATCATATAAACCTAAAAAACCTGGGACGGCACCATGATCACGTATAAAACTCTCTGCTAGTGCATCTAATTTAAGTGTAGTCACCCCTGGTTTTACCTCGGCGGCTAACATGCCTAAAGTTTTTGATACGATCAATGCACTTTCTCGCATTAACTCTATTTCTTCTCGCGTTTTTACTATAATCATGTGCTTGTTACTTTATGCAGGGTACAAATTTACAAAGAATAAAATGATCTTGTAATATATACGCGACTGTTAATCTTCATATGCGTGCTTGTACGGTTGTCCTGATAAGATGGTACGCATATCTTTTTCTAAACTCTCACGTGCGTACTCTACATAACGTCCAATTTCTGTACCGTTTTTATAGAAAATAAAAGTGGGTACACGAATAATATTTAGGCCTTTCTCAAGTTTTTCTGGGGTGTCTTTATTGCGAGTAACAGTAATTAATGTAAAATTTTTATAATCAAATTCGGCGTGGTCCAAAATTTTATAAAAAGCAGGCACGCCATATTGACTATCACCGCACCATGTGCCCATAAAAGCTTTTATCTCAATGTTTTCTAATAAAGGTTTTAGTTGTGAAGCTACTTCGGTATCTAATTCATAACTCTCATAATTTTCATTAAACCAATAATCATGTGGTTCGGCCTCTAACGTTGACCTGTCTTGAATCCCTACGAGCATTCCTGGAGGGTTTGACTTTTTAATAGGCTTAGTACTTACCTGTTTTTCGGCGTTATCTACAACGTCAGGATTTACATCTTTTTTGCTAGTTGTAACTGTGCTTTTGCAGGCAACTATAGTAAAAAGCAATAAAAATTTAAAATTTAATTTCATAGGGTGTGTATAAATTAATAATTAAAACATTTAATGTTCTATGATACTTTTAGAATTATGTGTTTGAGATATTTTTGCGGATGTTTATTTCACCAAAAGGGATTGACCCGTCATACTTGTTGGTTTTTTAATATTCATTAGATCTAAAATA
This sequence comes from Aquimarina rhodophyticola, assembly GCF_042434915.1. GTDB lineage: Bacteria > Bacteroidota > Bacteroidia > Flavobacteriales > Flavobacteriaceae > Aquimarina. Next base: position 2,346,061 of record NZ_CP170198.1, on the reverse strand, counting down.
GTAGGGGCTATATCGCCCAGTACTCCGTTTTGTATAGGTATGGATTCTTTATCAATTAAGATAAAAGGAACGGGATTAGTTGTATGTGCTGTATTGGGTGAGCCGTCTGGATTTATCATCGTTTCACAATTTCCATGATCTGCAATCAAAAGTATTGAATATCCATTGTTTAAACCTGTATTTACAACATCCTGCACACATGTGTCTACAACTTCGCATGCTTTTACAGCAGCTTCCATAATACCAGTATGACCAACCATATCACCATTGGCGAAGTTAAGGCATACAAAATCTACGTCGCCTTTTTTTAGTTCTGGTACAAGGGCATCTCTCAACTCAAAAGCACTCATCTCGGGTTTAAGATCATAGGTTGCGACTTTAGGAGAGTTTTTTAAAATTCTTGATTCTCCATGAAAAGGATCTTCTCTTCCGCCAGAAAAGAAAAAAGTTACGTGAGGATATTTTTCTGTTTCTGCTATTCTAATTTGTGTTTTACCTGCTTTAGAGAGGACTTCACCTAAGGTTTGTGTTATATTATCTTTAGAATAAATAACATTAATACCTTTAAACGTTTCGTCATAATTTGTCATGGTAACAAAGTATAATGCAATTTTATGAGTGTTATACTCGTGCATATCTTGTTGAGATAACATGCTTGTTAACTCCCTACCACGATCTGTTCTAAAATTAAAAAATATCACCAAATCATCTTCTTCTATCGTAGCGGTAGGTTTCAAACCATCAGAAATTACGACTGGTGTAATAAATTCATCCGTAACATTTTGGGCATAGCTTGCTTCAAGATATGATTTAATATTATTAGTTCGTTCTCCTTTACCATTAACTAAAAGGTCGTAAGCTAATTTAACTCTGTCCCATCTATTATCTCGATCCATCGCATAATATCGGCCAATGACTGAAGCAAGTTTGCCCGTAGTGTTGGCCATATGTTTTTCTATATCCTCGATATGATAGATCCCTGATTTGGGGTCAACATCTCTTCCGTCTGTAAAGGCGTGTAAAAAAACATCTGTTACATCATGTTGGTGTGCTGCACTTAATAAGCCTTTTACATGATTGATGTGTGAATGTACCCCTCCATCACTTAGTAACCCGAGTAAGTGAACTTTTTTATTGTTAACTTTTGCGTATTCAAAAGCATCAATAATAACTTTCTCATTTTTTAGAGTGTCCTTCTTTATCGCCAAATTAATTTTAGCCAAATCTTGATATACTATACGACCTGCACCTAGATTCATATGGCCTACTTCGCTGTTTCCCATCTGTCCCTCTGGTAAACCTACGTGCAAGCCATCTGTACGAAGTGATGCTACAGAATAGTTGGTGTATAAGCTGTCTATAAAAGGTGTCTTTGCATGGTCAATTGCAGAAACCTCAGGATCTGGAGAAGTTCCCCATCCATCCAAAATCATTAGAATTACTTTTTTTGTCATGTAGTTACTAGTTTAAAATACTATTTGGTGTGGTTAAAAAAGTAAAATTACAATTTCAAGTTAAGCTTTACAATGAAGATATGGGTGTTTATTATCAAGGAATACAGAATAGGGGTAAGCGAGGTAGTAATTTCTGTTCATGCGATGATCAAAGTAGCTGAGCTTATGTATACTTTTGCTTTGTCTATAAATAGTGGCAGGTACTTGGATTAGTTGCGTGATTAATAAGTAAAGCTTTCCACTAATTAGTTTGTAAAATTCTACTGGTTAAATATATCTAGTTTGAAGCATATTGTGGGATGTGCTTAAAAAAGAGTTTAAAATCATTACTATATCGGCCACAATTTTATACTATGAGGTTAGGGGAGACCCTGTATCAAAGTTGTTAATTTAAAAACAGTTTAAGTATCGTTACTATGCTTGTAGAGTAAAGAACAATTCTTAATGGGTTAAGGTTTAATGCTGTTTATAGGCTTTTATTGCTTCTTCAATTTTTTCGATTCGATTTTCGGGATCTGGGTGAGTACTTTGAAACTCTGGTGTTCGATTTGGACCTGCGGCTTCCTTTAAGATTTTCATCACACCAATCATTTCTTCTGGCCTATAGCCTGCTTTTATCATAAATTGAACACCTAGTTCATCACTCTCTAGTTCATCCTCTCGACCGTTTTTTAAGAGTATATTTTGTCCTATGCCACTTACTAGACTCCCTGCATCGGCTCCTACAGAAGCTCCAGTAGAGATAGTTTTCCAAAATTCATGTTCTGCAATTCGTTCTGCAGAGTGGCGGCCTAATACGTGACCAATTTCATGACCAAGAACTCCTGCTACCTGATCTTCATTTTTTAATTTTGATAATAAGGCATAAGTTATAAAAATTTGTCCTCCTGGTAGTGCAAAAGCATTGATGGTATTTTCATCTGCAAGTAAATGAAATTCATAACGATATGGAGTTTCTCTTGCCATAGTAGAGCGAACTAGTTTGTCCCCAACCATGTCAATATAAGTTTGCAATTTTTGATCGGGGTAGAGACCGCCATGCTGTTGCGCCATTTCGGGAGCACTTTGTAAGCCAATAGAAATTTCCTGATCGGTAGTCATGTTAATATTTTGTATACGATCAGTATATGGATTGGTAGTTTTGTTGACGCATTTTTTGAAAAAAGCAAAAACAACTATTGCCAAACCTATTAATATTCTAATCTTTAAACCACCACGCCCCATAGAAAGTAAATTTTTATTGCAGTTAGAAAAATTTAGTACTTGACGTTCAAGATACTAATTTCTGCAATTTTTATTTTTTAATTATGAAAAATTTGTGTGTAGTAAAATCGACCTTGGTCATCTTTTAAAGCTGCAATTCCTGTAAAAGAAAAATTTCCTTCAATATTTTGGCGATGGCCATCACTGTCCAACCAAGCATTAACAACTTTTTCTGCAGTTGGTTGAAAGCTAGCAACATTTTCTGCAGCAGTTCTAGCATTTTCTTCTGCTTTAAGTCGATCAAACCGTTTATCAAAATTATCATGACTTATTCTTTTTTTGTCGATCATATAGATGGTATGTTCTTTTGCTAGTGTTGTAGCTAAGGTGCTTACTTCTAATGCCGGAAGTTGTATGCTAACTCGATGTTCATTAACTAATCTCAGAATTTCAGATTCTGTAGAGTTTTCTGTAGTGTCGATTTCTGCATTTTCATCTACTTGATCATCATTATCCTTGGAACAGGAGGTTATGGCTACAGCTATATAAAGTATAAAAATTGATTTTAAATAGGTTTTCATGATAAGGGGATTAAATTGATTAATTTTTGAGTTTTGGGTTGATGTCTAGAAGGTTTTTATCAAAATAAGTTTCTATAAATTCTTTAGTAATATACTCATGACCGATAATTTCATTCTTAGTCAATTCTTCGACAAGATCTAAGCCTTGATAGTCCATGAGCATTGGTTTTGAAATCGCACCATACGAATAATGCCATGGCTCATATTTGAAGCCTTCTCTTTTTGGATCATTATTGTAGACTAAAAAATAACCGAAGGATTCAGCATTTTGATCCATCCATTCTTTAAATTTACAATAGGGTCCCATTTCTTCAAAATGTTTTGTCAAAAGAACATCTTTAGGTTGTACTGGTTTTCCATCAACAATATCCAGATCGGTACCCCAATGATGCCTTGAGGTTCCTGGTATTGTAGAATATTCTATAATTTTTTTTATAGCATCAAGGGGAGACATTCCAGAACTTGTAAAGCGTTTGTATTTGCGAGTCCATATGCTATTTTGATGTTCAAAACTTCGATAGCTAGAAATGACTTTAAGTTCAATTCCTTCTTTTGCAGCACTTTCTCGCATTTTTAAAAAGGCTTCATGTGCTTCTTTACGCAAAAGATAAGTGTCGCCATAGAATGAGATTTCACTTTTACCCATTAAATCTGCCTTATCGAATTTTTTTTGTGAAAAACCCACAGTTACAGGTAATATTAGTAATAAAAGTACTCGTCTCATCTTAAGCAAACATTTTTTTATAACGGCTAGTTATGAATAGATTTGAAAAAATCATCGTTTGGTAAACGAATTTGATCTTCTAATATTTTAGAATCCTACAAGATAAAAAAAACCGACAACTATAAAGATGTCGGTGTTAGATTTTTTAATTGAATTTAGGATAAAATACCGTCCACAATTCCATAATCCAAGGACTCTTGTGCATCCATCCAGTAGTCTCGGTTAAAATCTTTCATTACTTTTTCATAATTCTGACCGCAATTATCGGCAAGAATTTTAGCACTCAATTCTTTAGTTTTTAATATCTCGGTTGCTTGTATTTCAATATTAGAAGCTTGACCTCGTGCACCACCGCTCGGTTGATGGATCATCACCTTGGCATGGGGCTGAATAAAGCGCTTTCCTTTTTCACCTACACTAAGCAAAATGGAGCCCATAGATGCAGCAAGACCTGTACATATTGTAGATACAGGACTTTTTAGTGCTTTAATCGTGTCATACATAGCAAATCCCGAAGTTACATAACCTCCTGGACTATTGATGTATAATTTTATTTCATTATCATTGATCATATCAAGATACATCAAACGATCTATAACATGTTTTGCAGATTTGTCATCTACTTGACCCCACAAGAAAACACTACGTTCTTCTAAGAATTTTTGCTCGATTAAGTCTTGTATCTTACCTGGTTTATTTTTCATATATTTTTAAATTATTCTCTGTCAAAGAGATACTAGATTTTACTAATTTGAAATATAATAGTGCGTAATAAAACACTAATTATAGTCTTAAAATAATGCGTCAAAAAGTAAAAGTATAATTATTTTAGCAAAAAATCACGAAATGAATCTGGCATTTAACAAGATTTTAAAAGCAGACTTTCCAAAGGTGCTACCATTGCTACAAAAATTAATGAAGAATCAATTTTCTGATGAAATTTTATTAGAAAGATTTGGTGAAATGTTTGAGCAAAATTATGAATGCAGGGGTATTTATTTGGATAATAAGTTAATTGGAGTGTTTGGGCTGTGGTTCATGACACGGCATTACGCTGGACGCTCATGTGAGCCCGATCATGTCTATATTGATGATGCTTATCAAGGTCGAGGTATAGGTAAAAAAGTTTTTAATTGGATTTACGCATATGCCAAAGAAAAAGGTTGCGAAAGTTCAGAATTAAATAGTTATGTTTCTAATTATCCTTCTCATAAGTTTTATTTGAATGAAGGCTATGAAATATGGGCGCATCATTTTTTTAAAAAATTATAAAACTTATGATGCGAACCGCGATACTTTTATCTATTTATATATAAATATCCTGACAAACTTTTTCTACCATTTATTTTAACAACATAAAAGTAAGTACCTACTGGTAATTCGCTATTATCTAAAATAGTAGCTCGTCCATTAGATCTGCCAGCAAAACCCTCAGAGGTTTCTTGAACTTTATGGTATTCATTTTTTTCATATACTTTTACGCCCCAACGATTAAAAATTTCTAATGTATTATCGGGAAAAGCGGTTAATCCTTGAATTACAAAAGTATCATTGATACCATCACCATTTGGAGAAACTGCATTAAATACTTCAAAATCACCGTCCAAAAGTTCGCTAGATGAGCCAAACGTGATGATAGTATAGGTGTCAGGAATAAAAGGAGCAGATACGATCTCTCCATTGTTTAAATCACCCCTAACGCCTGTATTGCCAAGATTAATCCATGTATTTTGCTCTGTATCCCAGCCAACAACACGCAAGTTTTCTAAATTTTCTACTAGTGTAGGTAAATTGCTATTATCATCCCAGGTAAGAGTTACTTTTGTTTCTATTGAACCGTTTAAATCCCAAAATTCAAAAATACTTACCCCGTATAAAGTAGCCTCATAATTAGCGGTGTCAAACCCTTTGGGGAAAAAGTTTGGATTGTTAGGGTCTTCAAAAAAATAAGCTCCTCTTGCAGTATTAGTTGCAGCTTCAGGTTCTATAGCCATGGGACGCAGTCTGAAGTCATCACCTATAGGAAAAGTAAAATCTAATGCTCCCGTAATTGCTGCATATCCATCCACGAATCGGTCATCATTGGCTCCTAAATACGGTGTGTCAATATCATAATCCAGTGAAACTATACTTTGATCCCTAGGGGTAATTACACGTCCGTTTATAAATTCCTGAAAGTTGGTGCTTCCTACAGCCACTTCGAGGTATAGATTATCGTCTACATCAATTTCTAAATCATAGAATACAGGCTTTTCTGTACCACTGACGGTGAGACGTCCATTTGAATTATAAAATCCAACCATACCCAGGTTTTCATTGAATCTTCCATCATTGATTAGATCAATATGGAAACCTATCGCACCTTGTTCATGAATTTGAATGTTGCCAAAATTGTGAAAAGCCTCTTGACCCTTTAGAGATAGAGAGCAAAGCATAACCAGTATTAATATGTTAGATATAAGTGCTTTCATTTTTAATCCTTTTTAACACGATGTGTTATTCTACGGTTTGTAATAACTGATTTAACTCCAAGAGAGTAGGCGCTAGAAAACTCAGAAGTGCTGTTGCTCAAAGTTGCAGTAGCGGTAATCTTACTACCAGCTGGTAGGGGATTTGCAAGTGTAATAGAAAAATTGAAACGTGCTGTAGTATCGGTATTTCCATCGACAGCATATCCAGAACTGGTAGTATCTAAATCTGCTCCACTTCCTTCAATAACAGTAGTTAGATAGACCTGACCTTCACCATAATCCAATGTTTGTCCTAACTGGTTGTCACCCTCGGCAGCTGTTCCTTGATCAATATCGGTAAGGAAAAGTTCTATAATTGAGCCCGGTCGCGCCCAGCCCACAACTTTTAATGAATTACCAGATACTGCTGCAGATTCAAAAACAGGAAAGTTTAAGTTACCATTTGGTCCAGTATCACCATCACCTGTATCATTAGTAGTTACTCCGTTTCCTTTAGTGTTTGTTATAATCACAGGATTGTATAGATCAATACCAAGTGCGTCTTCTACTGTACCGTTATTGTATATAGAATTTTGAGAAATAAGATTACCTGAATTAGTTCCCGTAATAGCAACTCCTGTACTACCATTGGTATGTATGATATTGTTTGTGATCGATGAATTATCGCCACCAAGGAGCACTCCTTCTTTATCGGTACAGGCTGCTCTTGTTCCAGAAGTGGTAATTGTATTATTGGTTAAAGAAACGTTACCACCAATACCCTCGCCACTTATTCCTACCCCGGTCGCATTATCCAATAGATTATTTTGGATTGTTATACCAGAACCACTTTGCAACCTGATGTTATTACTACAGGTAGTTGTTCCATTATTAGAAATATGATTCTGTTCAATAAGCGTATTTGTGCCTCCATCAACTAAAATTCCAGCAGCGCCATTTCCTGAAATAAAATTATTAGAGATAGTTGAAGTTCCTCCTGTAATTTCGAAACCTTGGTCTATATTTCCTGAAGCTATACCAGCAGCGTTAACACCCAGTAAATTTTCTGTCACTAATACATTCGTTCCAGAGTCTTGCCTAATACCTGCATTATTATTAGCGTATATTGACAGATTCCTAACTGTAGTATTTGAGGCTTGGATGACAAATACATCACCAGCATTGCGATGTATCTGTATTTCTGGAAGAGAAAAATTAGGAAGTATAAACCCAGTAGTGCCAATAGAACTACCTCCTGCACCAATAGTACCTATATTCGAATCAGTAGAGTAGGCTGTTTGTGTTCGTCCATCGATTGATGTGTCGTTATCAACAATAGGTGATAAATCTACACCAAGCCCAGTGATAAAAATATCAAAGTATCCTCCAGAAAAATTAGCATCTGCAGGTCTACCTAGAGGATCTGCAGTAGGAGGAATCATAAAAACAGAAACATCTTTTCCCGCAACAGGATCAAAAATGCTATTAGGGTCGATATCTAGCCCTGCATTATCTAAAGCGTTACTATTAATTATAAATTGTTCTAGAGAACCTTGTCCAGCACTATTTGTATTTACAATCGTATTAAAATTAAAGCCAAAGTCTATATCGATAATTCCTTCATCAGCTACTGTGATCGTAGAAACGGTCTGGGCACCAGTGATACTTCCAGTTCCTCCATCTTGTTGTGAAGGGTTAGCTCCACCAATCTCTTGAGTAATATCTGTATAGGAACCACTTCCATAATTTCTTCTAAAAGTCTGTACAGGAAAACAAGCAGTACAGGCTGCACCACCACCACGATTTGAGCGAACGGTAGAATTAACTACTCTAATTTTATAATCTCCATTGGTCATACCACCAAAAGTATAGTTTCCTGAAGCATTTGTAGTAACTGTTTGCTCCAATGTATTTAGATTATTATATAGTTCAAGGGTTGCGCCCACTACTGGAGTTCCTGAAGCTGTAGCGCGATCACGTCCTATACCGCCTCCATAATTAGTGTCCTCAAAAACATTACCTGTTATTAAATTACTGGGAACACTGAGAATTACAGAATTTAGCATGACCAAATCCTGACCAACTTGAACATTTGTGGTTATAGAGGATTCTCCGATACCTATAAAAGCAGATAGGTCATAAGTGTCCAAATCTACTCCATAACTTGTAGTGTTATTTACATTGGGTATAACTGTATTATCAAAGATCGTAGAGTTAAAAGGATTGTCAATATTTGTACCATCATTATCGCCATCACCTGTTAGTTCGAATGTAAGACCTAGCCCGTTGGTAACTGTTAAAACTTCATTATTGGCCAAAGATTGGTCACCTTCCCATGATAAAATAGTAGTTTTTGAACCATTTATAGCATTTGCATAAAAGTTATCCAGCGTATAACTCGTTGTGTTATTACTCTGCCCATCAAAACCATTATATAAATTAATACTAGTAGCAGGTAGGGTAGGATCCGAATAAAAAACCATAAGACTCCATCCTCCTAACACTGTATTAGGAGTACAGTAAACCTCATTGGTGCTAATTGTAAGATCGGTGAGATCATAGACATTTGTAGAGGGTGATGCTATACCTTGAACTATAGAGGTTACGTCACTTACCATACCATAAAATACGCCACCTTGTATATATTGACTAGATATATCAGCAGTAACCGGTGTACCTTCAAAAGTTACTTGAGTATCAATGTTAGGATTAGAATGTGCCCACATTAAATAGGCTTTTTCAATCGTAGCACCCGTAGGGATTGGACTCGTTAAGGAGCCGCTAGATGTGGTTGCTATGGAGCAAGGATCTACGTCGTTACTATTGGTTCTAAAGGACCCTCCGGCGACAGTATAATCGTAATTACCATCAAATTGATCAAATAATGTCAAGGGTACATCTTCAGGAATAGACGGATCACTTACTTTAAAAGTGACCGTAATAAATTGATTTCCATCATTTGGTTTAGTGGCATTAAGCACTTGTACGCCATCAACTAAAATAGTAACATTTGAGCCAAAACCATTCCAGTTATCGGTAAATCTATCTGCTAATATAAGTGTATATTCACCATAATCTAATACAATATTGTCACTGTTTGTATAATTTAGAAGCGAAGCTCCATTAGTGGAAAAACAACGAGTTGGTACACAGTGTTGATACAGCGTGGTATTTGCTGCATTTCTTATCTGTATAAGATTTTCTTGCGCCCATTGTCTCCAATCTACATTTATAGTAACCGTTGCTTGCGCATATAAGCTTGCACAATTAATAATCGCTAAAAATAAAATTAATAGTGTTTTATGCCTACTTTGGTTATTTACTATATCATACTTCCCCATAAATAATTATTTTACAACAAATACGACATTGATTAGAGAGTTATAGTCTGTAGGTTGGTTATTAACGGTGTAGGTTAATTCTCCATCTGCTGTAATCATCATAGCTCCAGTATCAAAAACTGCAGGATCTGCATAGGTTACATAATAATACAGATCAGTTGCATTATATACTGGTACGGTTGCCGGTGCAGTTGGACTTGATGCTATTGGTGTAGCAAATTGAGCTGTGTACTGTGCATATAAATCTACAGTAAAAGTACCGTTACTAGAAGCGTCGATCTCAATAGATGGAGGGTAGAAAACTCTCGCCGCTTTTGAGGTAATTGGGGCAATTGCTTGTATTACTTGTTGCACATTTGTTTCATTTGTTGGTGTAGTTATACCACCTTCATCAACATCAATCGGAGCATCCAGCAGGACTTCAGAGTCTAACTGGTCATCTGTACTACGTTGCCATCCTGTTGAGGTTAAACGATAGATTACTTGTTCATCAGTATTAAATAAAGTAGCTCCTATTGCAGCTCCAGTAATAGCAGTCATTTCTGTAGTAGTGGCAGTAGGTAACCCCATAACCGAATTAGCATCTATTTGTGCAACTAGTGAAGAAGTACAAAATACAATAAGAAGAATGCATATATTTTTCATAGGTTTTAGTGTTTCGGAAATTAACATAAGGTTAAAAACTTTGTTATAAGATAGTAATTTTTTAAAAATCTAGTACAGTAAACATAAATTCTAAATCAATATCATCTTTTTGGGTAGTTCCATTATCGCTATCACCAATATTTACTTTAAATCCAGTTGTTTGTTGATCATAATATGTGATTCCGGCATCATCATAGTTTGCAGTTGAGTTACCGGGACAATCACCACCACAATCAATAATAGATAGTTGAATGATATAGTTTGCATCGGGCATAGCACTTGCAAAGGTGATTTGATAGTCACCTTCATTAATTCTTGAAACCGTTGCGTTTCTTATTTTGGCTGCTACTCCCGTTCCTAATACTTTACCAATAGCTTTTACGGGACTGGCAAAAAATGCACCACCATCTGTACCTACGGTAACTTGATTTCCCGTATTAGCACTTACAACCTGAGCAGTAGTAGCCGTTCCTGCTTCGTTAGTGTAAGTTATTTCACCAGTAGTACTGGAGTCATTTTGAGCGAATGTTGTTACAGTCTCATCTACTGATCCTCCGCCATTTGATAACGATATAGTTGTACCTGTTTTGCTTAATACTTGAATTTCGTTAGTTGCATCTGTATCATTATCAGCGGCATTACTAGCAGCCAAGGCATCAATAGCTCCTTGTACATCCGTTTCACCTAAACCAGAATTAGTATCATCAAAAGCTACTTCAGCAGCGGTTTGGTTATCCGAGCTTGCAGCAGCTAAATCAGCAATAGCTTCTTCAACTGTAAGTTCATTTACTGTATCCCCATCTACATCGATAGGCGTATTCAAATTAACTTCGGTTGCATTTTGATTATCAATATCAGCAAGCGGTACTTGTAGAGTATTTGCGCTATCTGTTATCTCTAAGTTAGTTCCATTAACAGCAAAAGCAGTATTTACTTCGTTCGTGTCATCTGTATCATTATCGGCGGCATTACTAGCAGCTAATGTATCAATAGCTCCTTGTACATCCGTTTCACCTAAACCAGAGTTAGTATCATCAAAAGCTACTTCGGCAGCTGTTTGGTTATCGATATCAGCAAGCGGTACTTGTAGAGTATTTGCACTATCTGTTATTTCTAGGTTAGTTCCATTAACAGCAAAAGCAGTATTTACTTCGTTAGTTGCATCTGTATCATTATCAGCGGCATTACTAGCAGCCAAGGCATCAATAGCTCCTTGTACATCCGTTTCACCTAAACCAGAATTAGTATCATCAAAAGCTACTTCGGCAGCTGTTTGATTATCGATATCAGCAAGCGGTACTTGTAGAGTATTTGCGCTATCTGTTATCTCTAAGTTAGTTCCATTAACAGCAAAAGCAGTATTTACTTCGTTCGTGTCATCTGTATCATTATCGGCGGCATTACTAGCAGCCAAAGCATCAATGGCTCCTTGTACATCCGTTTCACCTAAACCAGAATTAGTATCATCAAAAGCTACTTCAGCAGCGGTTTGGTTATCCGAGCTTGCAGCAGCTAAATCAGCAATAGCTTCTTCAACCGTAAGTTCATTTACGCTATCCCCATCTACATCGATAGGCGTATTCAAATTAACTTCGGTTGCATTTTGATTATCAATATCAGCAAGCGGTACTTGTAGAGTATTTGCGCTATCTGTTATCTCTAGGTTAGTTCCATTCACAGCAAAAGCAGTATTTACTTCGTTCGTGTCATCTGTATCATTATCAGCGGCATTACTAGCAGCCAAGGCATCAATAGCTCCTTGTACATCCGTTTCACCTAAACCAGAATTAGTATCATCAAAAGCTACTTCGGCAGCTGTTTGATTATCGATATCAGCAAGCGGTACTTGTAGAGTATTTGCACTATCTGTTATTTCTAGGTTAGTTCCATTAACAGCAAAAGCAGTATTTACTTCGTTCGTGTCATCTGTATCATTATCGGCGGCATTACTAGCAGCTAATGCATCAATAGCTCCTTGAACATCAGTTTCACCCAGACTAGAATTTGTGTCATCAAAAGCTACTTCGGCAGCTGTTTGATTATCGATATCAGCAAGCGGTACTTGTAAAGTATTTGCGCTATCTGTTATTTCTAAGTTAGTTCCATTAACAGCAAAAGCAGTATTTACTTCGTTAGTGTCATCTGTATCATTATCAGCGGCATTACTAGCAGCTAATGCATCAATAGCTCCTTGAACATCAGTTTCACCCAGACTAGAATTTGTGTCATCAAAAGCTACTTCGACAGCTGTTTGGTTATCGATATCAGCAAGCGGTACTTGTAAAGTGCTTGCACTATCTGTTATTTCTAGGTTAGTTCCATTAACAGCAAAAGCAGTATTTACTTCGTTCGTGTCATCTGTATCATTATCAGCGGCATTACTAGCAGCTAATGCATCAATAGCTCCTTGTACATCCGTTTCACCTAAACCAGAATTAGTATCATCAAAAGCTACTTCGACAGCTGTTTGGTTATCGATATCAGCAAGTGGTACTTGTAGAGTATTTGCACTATCTGTTATTTCTAGGTTAGTTCCATTCACAGCAAAAGCAGTATTTACTTCGTTTGTGTCATCTGTATCGTTATCAGCGGCATCTGAGGCAGCAATAGCTGTGTCTACATAATCTTTGGTAGTTGCATCGTTACCATCTACTGGAGTACCGATATTATCAATTATTACTCCACCTGCATTGTTACCTTCAGTTAATACTTCCGATAGGTTTTGATCATCTGTATCTACAGTATGTGCTAAGTCTGTTATCTGACTTTCAGTTATTCTTATGTTAGCTTCATTAACATCGATATTAATATTATCAGTAGCTGCATCACTAACAGTTATTCTATTTGAACCTGCATTGATATTTTTAAATTGAAGATCAACACCTGTTTTTCTAGCAAATACGCCTATACCAGCATTCCCTACATTAGAAGCAGTATTCGTTTGTCCTGAAGTAGCCGCAAAACCATCTACTTCGGTTTGAATTTCTTCAATAGCAGCTTGTACATCGGTACTAGTTGTATTCCCAGTAGGAGTGAAGGCTACTTCGGCAGCTGTTTGATTATCAATATCAGCAAGCGGTACTTGTAGAGTATTTGCGCTATCTGTTATTTCTAGGTTAGTTCCATTAACAGCGAAAGCAGTATTTACTTCGTTCGTGTCATCTGTGTCATTATCCGCGGCATTACTAGCAGCTAATGCATCAATAGCTCCTTGAACATCAGTTTCACCCAGACTAGAATTTGTGTCATCAAAAGCTACTTCGGCAGCTGTTTGGTTATCTGAGCTTGCAGCAGCTAAATCAGCAATAGCTTCTTCAACTGTAAGTTCATTTACTGTATCCCCATCTACATCGATAGGCGTATTCAAATTAACTTCGGTTGCATTTTGATTATCAATATCAGCAAGCGGTACTTGTAGAGTATTTGCGCTATCTGTTATCTCTAAGTTAGTTCCATTAACAGCAAAAGCAGTATTTACTTCGTTAGTGTCATCTGTATCATTATCAGCGGCATTACTAGCAGCTAATGCATCAATAGCTCCTTGTACATCCGTTTCACCTAAACCAGAATTAGTATCATCAAAAGCTACTTCGGTTGCATTTTGATTATCAATATCAGCAAGCGGTACTTGTAGAGTATTTGCGCTATCTGTTATCTCTAAGTTAGTTCCATTAACAGCAAAAGCAGTATTTACTTCGTTCGTGTCATCTGTATCATTATCAGCGGCATTACTAGCAGCTAATGCATCAATAGCTCCTTGTACATCCGTTTCACCTAAACCAGAATTAGTATCATCAAAAGCTACTTCGGCAGCTGTTTGATTATCGATATCAGCAAGCGGTACTTGTAGAGTATTTGCACTATCTGTTATCTCTAGGTTAGTTCCATTAACAGCGAAAGCAGTATTTACTTCGTTCGTGTCATCTGTATCATTATCAGCGGCATCTGAGGCAGCAATAGCAGTATCTACATAATCTTTGGTAGTTGCATCGTTACCATCTACTGGAGTCCCAATATTATCAATTACCAAACCACCAGCATTGTTACCATCAGCAAGTACTTCGTTTATATTTTGAATTTCGTTAGTTGCATCTGTATCTAAAGCGGCTTTATCTTCCCATGTGACTACACCAGTTGCATTTGTGGTCAAAATTTTATCGTTTCCGCCAGAAGCAATATCTGCCGAAGCAATTGTTCCATCAAGAATTTTATCAGTTGTGACTGCATCATTAGCAATCTTAGCAGTAGTCACTGCGTTATCGGCAAGTTCATTGGTTGTAATAGCGTTTGCACTTATTTCTAGGTCAATCTCATCGTTAGCAATATCATCAGTTACTGTGATTTTTCCTGAGGCTGAATTGATATTTTTGAATTCTAAGTCTACTCCATCTTTTTGCTTAAAAGTACCTACACCAGCATTCCCAACATTAGAAGCAGTATTATCCTCGCCTGCAACAGCCGCAAAACCATCTACTTCGGTTTGAATTTCTTCAATAGCAGCTTGTACATCGGTACTAGTTGTATTCCCAGTAGGGGTGAAAGCTACTTCAGCAGCGGTTTGGTTATCCGAGCTTGCAGCAGTTAAATCAGCAATAGCTTCTTCAACCGTAAGTTCATTTACTGTATCCCCATCTACATCGATAGGCGTATTCAAACTAACTTCGGTTGCATTTTGATTATCGATATCAGCAAGCGGTACTTGTAAAGTATTTGCGCTATCTGTTATCTCTAAGTTAGTTCCATTAACAGCAAAAGCAGTATTTACTTCGTTAGTGTCATCTGTATCATTATCAGCGGCATTACTAGCAGCTAATGCATCAATAGCTCCTTGTACATCCGTTTCACCTAAACCAGAATTAGTATCATCAAAAGCTACTTCGGTTGCATTTTGATTATCAATATCAGCAAGCGGTACTTGTAGAGTATTTGCGCTATCTGTTATCTCTAAGTTAGTTCCATTAACAGCAAAAGCAGTATTTACTTCGTTAGTGTCATCTGTATCATTATCAGCGGCATTACTAGCAGCTAATGCATCAATAGCTCCTTGTACATCCGTTTCACCTAAACCAGAATTAGTATCATCAAAAGCTACTTCGGCAGCTGTTTGATTATCGATATCAGCAAGCGGTACTTGTAGAGTATTTGCACTATCTGTTATCTCTAGGTTAGTTCCATTAACAGCGAAAGCAGTATTTACTTCGTTCGTGTCATCTGTATCATTATCAGCGGCATCTGAGGCAGCAATAGCAGTATCTACATAATCTTTGGTAGTTGCATCGTTACCATCTACTGGAGTCCCAATATTATCAATTACCAAACCACCAGCATTGTTACCATCAGCAAGTACTTCGTTTATATTTTGAATTTCGTTAGTTGCATCTGTATCTAAAGCGGCTTTATCTTCCCATGTGACTACACCAGTTGCATTTGTGGTCAAAATTTTATCGTTTCCGCCAGAAGCAATATCTGCCGAAGCAATTGTTCCATCAAGAATTTTATCAGTTGTGACTGCATCATTAGCAATCTTAGCAGTAGTCACTGCGTTATCGGCAAGTTCATTGGTTGTAATAGCGTTTGCACTTATTTCTAGGTCAATCTCATCGTTAGCAATATCATCAGTTACTGTGATTTTTCCTGAGGCTGAATTGATATTTTTGAATTCTAAGTCTACTCCATCTTTTTGCTTAAAAGTACCTACACCAGCATTCCCAACATTAGAAGCAGTATTATCCTCGCCTGCAACAGCCGCAAAACCATCTACTTCGGTTTGAATTTCTTCAATAGCAGCTTGTACATCGGTACTAATTGTATTCCCAGTAGGAGTGAAGGCTACTTCGGCAGCTGTTTGGTTATCAATATCAGCAAGCGGTACTTGTAGAGTATTTGCGCTATCTGTTATTTCTAGGTTAGTTCCATTAACAGCAAAAGCAGTATTGACTTCGTTCGTGTCATCTGTATCATTATCAGCGGCATTACTAGCAGCTAATGCATCAATAGCTCCTTGAACATCAGTTTCACCCAGACTAGAATTTGTGTCATCAAAAGCTACTTCAGCAGCGGTTTGGTTATCCGAGCTTGCAGCAGCTAAATCAGCAATAGCTTCTTCAACCGTAAGTTCATTTACTGTATCCCCATCTACATCGATAGGCGTATTCAAATTAACTTCGGTTGCATTTTGATTATCAATATCAGCAAGCGGTACTTGTAGAGTATTTGCGCTATCTGTTATCTCTAAGTTAGTTCCATTAACAGCAAAAGCAGTATTTACTTCGTTAGTGTCATCTGTATCATTATCAGCGGCATTACTAGCAGCTAATGCATCAATAGCTCCTTGTACATCCGTTTCACCTAAACCAGAATTAGTATCATCAAAAGCTACTTCGGCAGCGGTTTGGTTATCCGAGCTTGCAGCAGCTAAATCAGCAATAGCTTCTTCAACCGTAAGTTCATTTACTGTATCCCCATCTACATCGATAGGCGTATTCAAATTAACTTCGGTTGCATTTTGATTATCAATATCAGCAAGCGGTACTTGTAGAGTATTTGCGCTATCTGTTATCTCTAAGTTAGTTCCATTAACAGCAAAAGCAGTATTTACTTCGTTAGTGTCATCTGTATCATTATCAGCGGCATTACTAGCAGCTAATGCATCAATAGCTCCTTGTACATCCGTTTCACCTAAACCAGAATTAGTATCATCAAAAGCTACTTCGGCAGCTGTTTGATTATCGATATCAGCAAGCGGTACTTGTAGAGTATTTGCACTATCTGTTATCTCTAGGTTAGTTCCATTAACAGCGAAAGCAGTATTTACTTCGTTCGTGTCATCTGTATCATTATCAGCGGCATCTGAGGCAGCAATAGCAGTATCTACATAATCTTTGGTAGTTGCATCGTTACCGTCTACTGGAGTACCGATATTATCAATTACTACTCCACCAGCATTGTTACCTTCAGTTAATACTTCCGATAGGTTTTGATCATCTGAGTTTGCAGCAGCCAAAGCATCAATGGCTCCTTGTACATCCGTTTCACCTAAACCAGAATTAGTATCATCAAAAGCTACTTCGGCAGCTGTTTGATTATCGATATCAGCAAGCGGTACTTGTAGAGTATTTGCACTATCTGTTATCTCTAGGTTAGTTCCATTAACAGCAAAAGCAGTATTTACTTCGTTCGTGTCATCTGTATCATTATCAGCGGCATCTGAGGCAGCAATAGCAGTATCTACATAATCTTTGGTAGTTGCATCGTTACCGTCTACTGGAGTCCCAATATTATCAATTACCAAACCACCAGCATTGTTACCATCAGCAAGTACTTCGTTTATATTTTGAATTTCGTTAGTTGCATCTGTATCTAAAGCGGCTTTATCTTCCCATGTGACTACACCAGTTGCATTTGTGGTCAAAATTTTATCGTTTCCGCCAGAAGCAATATCTGCCGAAGCAATTGTTCCATCAAGAATTTTATCAGTTGTGACTGCATCATTAGCAATCTTAGCAGTAGTCACTGCGTTATCGGCAAGTTCATTGGTTGTAATAGCGTTTGCACTTATTTCTAGGTCAATCTCATCGTTAGCAATATCATCAGTTACTGTGATTTTTCCTGAGGCTGAATTGATATTTTTGAATTCTAAGTCTACTCCATCTTTTTGCTTAAAAGTACCTACACCAGCATTCCCAACATTAGAAGCAGTATTATCCTCGCCTGCAACAGCCGCAAAACCATCTACTTCGGTTTGAATTTCTTCAATAGCAGCTTGTACATCGGTACTAGTTGTATTCCCAGTAGGAGTGAAGGCTACTTCGGCAGCTGTTTGATTATCAATATCAGCAAGCGGTACTTGTAGAGTATTTGCGCTATCTGTTATTTCAAGGTTAGTTCCATTAACAGCAAAAGCAGTATTGACTTCGTTCGTGTCATCTGTGTCATTATCCGCGGCATTACTAGCAGCTAATGCATCAATAGCTCCTTGAACATCAGTTTCACCCAGACTAGAATTTGTGTCATCAAAAGCTACTTCAGCAGCGGTTTGGTTATCCGAGCTTGCAGCAGCTAAATCAGCAATAGCTTCTTCAACCGTAAGTTCATTTACTGTATCCCCATCTACATCGATAGGCGTATTCAAATTAACTTCGGTTGCATTTTGATTATCAATATCAGCAAGCGGTACTTGTAAAGTATTTGCGCTATCTGTTATTTCAAGGTTGGTTCCATTAACAGCAAAAGCAGTATTTACTTCGTTCGTGTCATCGGTATCATTATCAGCGGCATTACTAGCAGCTAATGCATCAATAGCTCCTTGAACATCAGTTTCACCCAGACTAGAATTTGTGTCATCAAAAGCTACTTCAGCAGCGGTTTGGTTATCCGAACTTGCAGCAGCTAAATCAGCAATAGCTTCTTCAACTGTAAGTTCATTTACTGTATCCCCATCTACATCGATAGGCGTATTCAAATTAACTTCGGTTGCATTTTGATTATCAATATCAGCAAGCGGTACTTGTAGAGTATTTGCGCTATCTGTTATCTCTAAGTTAGTTCCATTAACAGCAAAAGCAGTATTTACTTCGTTAGTGTTATCTGTATCATTATCGGCGGCATCTGAGGCAGCGATAGCAGTATCTACATAATCTTTGGTAGTTGCATCGTTACCATCTACTGGAGTTCCTATATTATCAATTACTACCCCACCAGCATTGTTACCTTCAGTTAATACTTCCGATAGGTTTTGATCATCTGAGTTTGCAGCAGCCAAAGCATCAATGGCTCCTTGTACATCCGTTTCACCTAAACCAGAATTAGTATCATCAAAAGCTACTTCGGTAGCTGTTTGGTTATCTGTTCCAACAAAATTAATAGGTGCTCCATTACCATTATCAAACGTAAAAGTCCCATCCCCATTATTTGTAAGGAGTGCTTTACTAATACTTATAGTAGCTCCTGCTTCGTTGGTGTAAGAAAAAGTTCCGTCATTATTATCAAACACGACAGTAGTGGTTTCGATAATACTACATAAAGATTCCCATACAGATCCTGTAAATTGATAGACGCAGTTTTGATCAGTATTATAAACTAGCGCACCATTTAATGGAGTAATCGCATTCATTTGGCTCGTAGTAACACGAGAAAGCACGAGTACTTTATTAGAACTTTCTAATTCTAATAAAGAATTAGCATCGATTTGATTGGGATTATCTCCAACTTTTACCTGTGCAACAACAGCAGATAAATTCAAAAAGATTAGTATAAGTAGGGTAATTTTAAGATTCATATTGTAAGATATTTCTTATGAACAAATTGATAAAGGTATATACGTAAGGTCTTTAATCTTAACTAAGGTTTAGTATTACGAAATTAAAAGTATTCTATGCGAAAGTATTAAACTAATCGATCACTGACACTTTTGTAGGGTCGAAATAACGTATTTTTTCGATGAAATACAAATTTAATAGACTAAAAGCTATGGTTAAACCGTAATTTGATTACTTTTTAACTATAATTTATACATTTAATTTTGTAGTCTCAGTTATTTTTATACTTTTGCTCTCCTTATTGCGGGAGTAGCTCAGTTGGTAGAGCGTCAGCCTTCCAAGCTGAATGTCGCCGGTTCGAACCCGGTCTCCCGCTCAAAAAGCATCTTAGAATTAAGATGCTTTTTTTTGATGTGGTTTTTTGACTTTTCATAATATATGGTTTTATATTGTTATATACGTAAAAACTAGGATACTGGTTTTCTTATTTAGAATATAGAAAAGCCAGTTAGTGTGGTTAGTCGTTCTAATGCATACATTCCTAACTCAGAATTTCCTTTAGGATTCAAAGGTGGACTCCAAACCGATACAGTATATTGCCCTGGATGTACTGATGTAATGCCGCCACCAACTCCACTTTTTCCTGGTAGGCCAACTCTAAAACTAAACTCTCCAGCTTCATCATAAAATCCACATGTTTGCATAATTGCATTGATACGTTTGACTCGTTCTGGCGACAAAATTTTTGTGTTATCTGAAAGTTTTTTTCCGCCATTTGCATAGATCATAAAGGCTTGTGATAGTTCACGACACGACATTTCAACTGAACATTGAAACGTATAAAAGTCCAAAATAGTATCTATATCATTATATACATTTCCAAAAGATTTCATAAGATTTAATAAAGAGGCGTTGCGATAACTATTTTTACGCTCCGACTCATATACTGTATAGTTAACGTTTATAGAAGGAGAATCTGAGATTTTTTTTACAAAATTTAGAAATTCTTCTTTCGGATTTTTTAATTTAGAGACCAAAACATCTGCTACAATAAGGGCTCCGGCATTAATAAATGGATTTCTTGGTATACCTTGCTCATACTCTAATTGGACTAAAGAGTTAAAAGGATCACCCGATGGTTCTACATCAACACGTTCAAAAAGTTCATCTCCCAAAATATTCATCGCCATAGATAAAGAAAAGACTTTTGAAATACTTTGTATAGAAAAGCGTTGATCACTAGCTCCAAAAGCGTAATGACCAGAATTAATACAATGCAAATTCATACCTAACTTTGTGGGATCTACTTTTGCTAATTCGGGAATATAAGATGCTACAACACCACTTACAGGTCTTTTTTGAATTTCTGCTTCGATAGTATTCAAAATTGATTGATAATCCATAGTACTTAAAAAATAGTTAATAAAGAGGTTTCTGGATTCATTTCATATGGAGCTTTATTTTTTTCAAAAATTCTAGCACTTAGGTTTCCTTTGAGAAGTATTTCGTTGTCCTTAAGCTGCAACCAGCTACCTTCTCGTAATCCAATTACGGGTGGTGTATTAATAGCATGGAACTCTTTAATCCGTGTTTCTCGAGTTTCTCCTTTATGTTTTGAAGTAAGGTCAGGATCCAAATAATGGGGGTTAATGTTAAAGGGTAAAATCCCTAAGGTTTTAAAACTTGGAGGATAAACAATGGGCATATCATTAGTCGTTTGCATAGTTAATCCGCAAATGTTACTACCAGCACTTGTACCCAGATAAGGAACACCTTCTAGAATTCTACTTCGTAAACTATCTACAACCTTATTACGATATAATTGGTCTACTAATAAAAAAGTGTTACCACCACCAGTAAAAATCCCGTCAGTTTCATCAAAGGCAGTTTTTATTGAATCATATTCATGAATACCGGTAACCTTTATATCAATTTTAGAAAACCATGTGCGGGCTATTTTGGTGTAAGCATCTTGTGATATACCGCCTGGTCTGGCATAGGGTATAAAAAGAATGTGGTTCACGTCTTTGTAGAGGGCTATTAACTCGTTTTTAATGTATTCTAAGTACGTGCTTCCGTGAACCGTAGAAGTACTAGCAATGATGCAATTTTTCATTAAAGTTTTTTAGTAAAGGTAGTTTAACGTTTCGTTATATCTAAATTCAGTTAAAAATATAGAAATTGTATACCAAACCAAGATAAATATTATGAAAAGATTATATGTATTGTACAGTATTATAGTTTTTACGTTTTTAGTTAACATAAATAAGATAAATGCCCAAATTGATGTAAGAACTCTTGTTTCTGGTCAAATTAGTGTTCCAATAGGTGATAATAGTGAGGGGATTACAATTTACAATCGAACCACAAATAAAGGTACTATTACAAATGAAAAAGGTGAATTTACAATTAGGGCGGGAATTAACGATAAAATTGACGTGATTGCCATGCAATATCAAAAGTTTACAGTTATCATTGATAAAGGTACCATTGCTCGCAATCAATTAAAAATAGTGTTACATGAGGCTGTTAACCAATTAGACGAAGTAATTGTATCACCCTATGACTTAGCGGGTAATGTAAGTGTTGATGTAAAGCGAATTCCTATTGAAGAAGGGAATGTAGCTAAGCTAGCTAAGGAGACCTCTGGTAGGATTAACGAATACAATTATAATTTTACACCAGATCAACTAACAACGCCAGAAAATAAATTAGTGTTGGATAATCGTATGAAGAATGGTCTTAATTTTGTAAATCTTTTTAAACTGG
This sequence comes from Aquimarina rhodophyticola, assembly GCF_042434915.1. Lineage (GTDB taxonomy): Bacteria > Bacteroidota > Bacteroidia > Flavobacteriales > Flavobacteriaceae > Aquimarina. The sequence continues at coordinate 2,323,637 of NZ_CP170198.1, read as the reverse complement.
TTGTAAAAGATCAGAAAATTGATAAGAAAAATCAAACAATAGAGACTCAAGATCGATTACGAAACTTATATGATGATCAGTTTTTTAAGCGGGAGTTCAATTTAGAATTAGAAGAAATTTCAGGATTTATCAATTTTGCAGAAAAACACGGTCTGGATAATTCTTATTTTGTGGAAGGGAAAGAGTTGGATTTAATAGCTTTCCTAAAGGAGCAGCGTAAGCAGTATACTATTCAAAAATAAAAGGTCTTATATGTTCGATGTTATTTTCAATACTTAGTTTTTAAACAACATGTTGTTTTTTCAAAAAGATCAAGGTTTTCTCGGGATCACCAACTACAGCTTTACACTCTAGATCTAGTTGATAAATTCTCAACAAACCTTTTTGAATTACACTTATGGTACTGATATGTGTTTTATTTTAAAATAATTCTCTTTCCGAAAAGCCTATTTTACCAAACAATGGAAAGATTTTTGTAGCAAAATAAAAAATTGTCTACTTAACTAGCATAAAGACATTACTTTTTTAATATTTGTGGTCTATGAGAAGAATAAGTGTCCTCCTTATCGTTTTGATATGTTGTTCCTCGTTTGATCGCGCCCATAAGTTTTATGTAAGTGTCACTCAGATTGAATATGTGGCATCAAAACAACAGCTTCAGGTGGTAAGTAGATTGTTTATAGATGATGTAGAAAATGTATTGCAAGCTCGTTATGATTCTTCTTTACTTATTTCTTCCAAAAATATGAAGGTTGTCAAGCCAGTTATCTCTAAATATTTCAATAAAAAATTAAATATAGAGGTAAACGATGAGTTAGTTGCGTATAATTTTTTAGGTTTTGAAATAGAAAACGATTTAATTATTTGCTATTTAGAAGTAGTAAATGTTACCGATTTTAAAACTATTACAATCGACAACCAATTATTAATGGATCAATTTAGCGAACAGCAAAATATAGTTCATGTCAAGAAGCAAAATACTCGTAAGAGTTTAATTTTGGAAGACGGAAACCATAAAGCTATGTTAAACTTTAACCATTAAATATTAATTTTTTTGAAAATAATTATTTTGCATTTTTATCAATAATATCAATACCTTTATAATGAAAAGAATACATATTGCATTGTCAATGGTACTTCTTGGCGTCACGCTTAACATGTCGGCACAGGAACAACCGTCTAATGAATCATCCCGTCAACCTGGGCACACGAATCAAAACAAATTTAAACAAATGTATGAGGAGTTTTCTACTCCTAATATGTATCGAACAGCATCAGGTGCGCCGGGATCTGCTTATTACCAACAACAGGCAGATTATGTTATGGACATAGAGCTTGATGATGCAAATAAGAAGCTATCAGGTAAAGAGACTATCACGTATTCTAACAATTCTCCTGATAATTTAGAGTTTTTATGGGTGCAATTGGACCAAAATGTACGTGCAAAGGACTCAAAAACTCCATTGATACAACAAAACCCTCTTGGTATTGCCGATGCTCCAGAACGCTTTGTTGGTACGCATATGCAAGAGCCTTTTGATGGAGGTTTCAATATAGTTGCTGTTAAGGATGCCAGTGGCAAGCCTTTACCCTATACAATTAATCAGACTATGATGCGTGTTGAGATGCCAAAACATCTTAAACCTGGAGCAAAGTTTGTTTTTTCAATAGAGTGGTGGTACAATATAAATGATCACGTAAATGGACGTGGTCGTTCTGGATATGAGGAGTTTGAAGATGGAAATAGAGCCTATGTTATTGCTCAATTTTATCCTAGAATGGCAGTATACAATGATGTAGAAGGATGGCAGAATTCTCAATTCTGGGGTCGCGGAGAGTTTGCCTTACCTTTTGGAAATTTTGAGGTGAACATTACTGTGCCAGCAGATCATATTCTGGATGGGACGGGCAAATTGACAAATCGTAGTGAAGTTTTTACAAAAGACATGATGAGTCGCTTTGAAAAAGCTAAAAAATCATATGATACTCCTGTAATAGTCGTAACACAAAAAGAAGCAGATAAGGCAGCAGCTGGGTTTTCAAAAGAAAAGAAAACCTGGAAGCTCAAAGCTGAAAATGTTAGAGATTTTGGATTTGCTACTTCTAGAAAATTTATTTGGGACATGATGGCTGTCAAAATTGGGAACAAAGATGTTATGGCAGTGTCAATGTATCCAAAAGAAGGAAACCCTTTATGGGAAGATTGGTCTACAAAAGCCGTAGCAAGTACATTAAAATCATACAGCCGCATGACTTTTGATTATCCTTACCATAAGGCTATTTCTGTACACGCTAAAAATCAGGGGATGGAGTATCCAATGATTTGCTGGAATTATGGACGTCCTAATCCAGATGGAACCTATAATGATCGTGTAAAATATGGTATGATGAGTGTAATTATTCATGAAGTAGGACATAATTTCTTTCCTATGATTGTGAATAGTGATGAGCGTCAATGGACTTGGATGGACGAAGGCTTAAACACTTTTGTACAGTATGTGGCAGAACAGGATTTTGGAGAGTGGTATCCAGATGCTATTGCGCCACTTAAAAAGTATCCATCACGTAGAGGTCCTGCAGACAAAATAGTGCCTTACATGAGTGGTGATCAAACATTTTTATCACCCATTATGACTCAATCAAATAATATCCATCAATTTGGACCTAATGCTTACTCTAAGCCAGCAACCGGACTTAATATCCTTAGAGAAACCATTATGGGTCGCGAGTTATTTGACTATTCATTTAGAGTATATTCAAACCGTTGGATGTTTAAACATCCAACGCCAGAAGATTTCTTTAGAACTATGGAAGATGCTTCGGCCGTTGATTTGGATTGGTTTTGGAGAGGTTGGTTTTATACAACTGATTATACCGATATTGGTGTTAAATCGGTTAAGAAATTTTATGTTAGCAATGCGATGAATAATAAAGCTAAAGCTTTTATAAAAGAGAACGGAATCTCAGAAAGTGATCTTGGACCGAGAGTCTATATGGTCGAGGAAGGAACCGAAGAGTTTACAGAAGAGTTGAAGAAAGGAACTATGATAGATAACTCTGAAAGTTTAAAAGCGTATTTGATGGATAACTTTACTCCAGAACAACGCAAAGCAATGAAAACACCTAAGTATTTTTATGAAATTACCTTTGAAAAACCAGGAGGTTTAGTGATGCCACTAATCGTAAAATATACGTATAAGGATGGTACCTCAGAAACGATAACGTATCCAGCGCAAATATGGAGAAAAAATGATGACGAAATTCAGCGAACCTTAGCTACAGACAAAGAGCTTGAGCAAGTTGTAGTAGATCCAAATATGGAAACTGCAGATATCGATGTGTCAAACAATGCATGGCCACAAGATAAACAAATGAATAAATTTGAGCAGTTTAAAGATAAGATGAAGGGCGAATAGAGCTGTCACAATAAATTATATGAACTAAAGCCAACTTTTTATAGTTGGCTTTTTTCTTGCCCATAATTGTTAGTATCTTTGCATCCTATGATGACACCTTTTTTATTTATCAGTGCAACAGAAATTGCTTTTATAGCTTTTGTGTTGGTGATGGTTTTTGGAGCAGATAAAATTCCTGAAATAGCTAGAGGTTTAGGAAAAGGTATGCGTACAATCAAAGATGCTACTAACGATATCAAATCCGAGATAACCAGAAGTGCACAAGATACAGGCCTTGATAAAGATGCGGCAGACGCTGTTACCTCTAACTTTAAGAAAGAAATAGATTCGGTTAAAAAAGATATCGAAGAAATTACGGGTCCGATTAAGAGAAAATTCTAACTCCTTAATAAATCTCACTACACCCTAGATAGCGTATCACGATGACGCCTTGTTTTGATGCATCTATGTGTTAAAGTTTACTTTTCTATATTTTTTAAAAAATACCTAGCTGGCCTTAGTGTCAGTGGGCTACAGCTACTATGCAAGCATAATAAAACAAACGCATATTATGTATAATGCAATTTATGGTTATTAAAAATGATAATAATTTAATACTTTAGTTTAAAATTTACGGAATACTCATTTAATATGATAAATATTTAATTAATGTTCTGTTGTTATTCACAAACTCAAACACTAAAGAAATGAAAAAAATTACATTGGCCATTATTGGATTAATGCTAGGCTTTTCTTGCTCCAACGACAAAGAAATACTGGATCAAGTTGAAACAGAGCAATTAGAAACACAAAAGCTTTTATCAATCAAAGAAGTAAATCGCTATATCGAGGGTGAATTAAAAAGATCGGGTGATGTAAATTGGACAAAAGCCCCTGCAGTTGTACTCTGGAGTGCTGTAGTACACGGAGATGAAATTTTGAGTGTAGGTTACGGTGATAAAGGAGAGAGTTTTTCCGAACAACGCTCCCCACGCCTAAACTCGGTTAAAGAAAACATCTACGCGATCGTTGGTAAACAAGAGGCAGTAAATCGTTCATCTACAGTAGTAAATGAAGATGCAATTCTTAATGTAGTAGATGTTAAAGTAACGCAATTAGAAACCATTGTGGCTTTGCAGCGAGCCAATGATATTAGATACTTGGAGCCTATTGGCTATAGCTCATATTTACAAGAAACTCCAAAACTGGAACGTTCGGGTTCTGGGTGTGCACAAGGAGGAGAGACTATTAATAGTGCAGATTACCGTGTCATTACTCCAAATTCCTGGTTGCCTTGGAACTATGATATACACAAAATTTCTCAGGCATGGAACTACAGTACAGGTGCAGGTATTACAGTGGGGTTAATAGATACAGGCATTTCTGCAAATCAACCCCTCTTAGGAAGCAGTTTTAATGATGGAGTCTCAAATGGACGAACAGTAGAGCGTATAGGGACATTTATTGATTCTCCTTGGTTTTGGGTAAATGATACCGATGGTCCCAATGATAAGTGTGGTCATGGTACATCGATGGCATCTGCTATTGCATCACCACGTAACGATAATTTTATGCCTGTTGGAGTCGCATATAATTGTAACCTAGTAGCCTACCGGGGTACCGAAGATGTAATTCTCAATGATTATCATGAGAGAAAAGGGGTAAGTAATGCACTAACCGCTTTGGGTAATAGAAGCACAGTCAAAATTATCTCGATGTCTGTAGGATACCCATGGTCAATTGGTAATGTAAAAGATGCGGTGAAATATGCGTATAGTAAAGGTAAAATGATTATTGCGGCAGGCGGGACGTCTACAACTTTTACCAATTGGTACGGTGTTATCTTTCCTGCAAGTATGAGTGAAACTGTTGCCGTAACGGGTATTAAGGATAATGGGTATAAATTATGCGATATTTGTCATGATGGTAATAAGATTGATTTTACTATGGTGATGGAGCGATCGGGTGGTTCTCGTAAAAATGTACCTGTTATTGGTTTTAATAATGGTAGTCGTAGTTATGTTGGTGGATCATCTGTAGCTACAGCGATGACAGCTGGTGCTGCAGCTTTGGTATGGGCCACAAACCCTGCCATGACAAGAGCACAGGTACTGGATAAATTAAAAAGAGCTGGCGAATTTTATCCTAATCGCAATGGTGATTTTGGGTATGGTAATATCGATGTATTAAAAGCAGTACAGTAAGTGAAATAAAAATTAAAATTGAGAATAATCAACAAAAAGAGAGGCGCAGCCTCTCTTTTTATGTAACTATAATTTTCGGCTTATTGTCAAACCGTCGCGAATCGGTAAAATCACGGTCTCTACCCGTTCATCCATTGCCAGTAAGCTGTTATAACGTAGTAATGCTTCAGTCGAGAAGTCATCTTTTGCAAGTTTTTCCAGTACTTTTCCGCTCCAGAGGACATTGTCAGACAGTATAATGCCCCCAGGATTCAGTTTGTCAATAATCAATTCAAAATACGTGGGATAGTTCGGCTTATCGGCATCTATAAAAACCAAATCAAATGTTTCGGTGAGCTGCGGAATTATCTTTGTTGCATCTCCAGTATGTTGCGTAATCTGTTTTCCGTAAGGAGATAAATCAAAATACTTTCGCTGAAAATCAACCAATTCTTCATTGGTGTCGATCGTATGCAGCTGTCCGTCAGGCTTCATACCTTCTGCTAGACATAATGCAGAATAGCCAGTATAGGTTCCGATTTCCAATACATTGATAGGGCTAATGATCTTGGATAGCATACTTAATACCCGTCCTTGATAATGACCACTAAGCATACGAGGTTGTAAGATTTTTTGATAGGTTTCTCGCGTTAATTGCTTGAGTAACTCAGGTTCTTTCTCAGAGTGTTGTACTACATAATCATCGAGTGCTTCGGGTATAAAATGCATGTGTTTATTTTTTTTCAAAATTAATTATAAACGCAATACTTAAGAGGCTTTTGGCTTTGGATTTATGAAGAATTGCATATTTTTACTGAAAAACAAGCATGCAGTTTAAGAATACGCTAGAGTTTGCCGAGCAGTTAGATAAAAATGATCCGTTGCGCTCGTATAGAGATCGTTTTTTATTTCCGAAACATAATGGAAATGATGTTATATATTTTACGGGTAATTCACTGGGGTTACAACCAAAAAATGCGCAAGAGTATGTAAATGAAATTATGACTGATTGGAGTGAGATGGCAGTCGAGGGTCATTTTTATGCTGATAAACCATGGTGGGATTACCACGAGCGTCTTGCCGAACCCTTATCCAAAATCGTAGGTGCAAAACCTTCAGAAATCACGGTGATGAATACCTTGACGATTAACTTACATTTATTGATGGTTTCTTTTTACCGACCTACTGCAAAGCGGTATAAAATTATCTGTGAAGAAAAAGCATTTCCCAGTGATCAATATTTATTGCAAAGTCAAGTGCGTTTTCATGGTTATGATCCCAAGGATGCTATTGTCGAAATCAAGAAGCGAGAGGGCGAACACAATTTTAGAACCGAAGATATTTTACAAACGATCAAAGAGGTAGGAGATGCATGTGCCTTGGTTTTTATTGGCGGAGTAAACTACTATACGGGGCAGGTGTTTGATATGGAAACTATTACCAAGGCAGGGCATGAGATCGGTGCTTTTGTAGGTTGGGATTTGGCGCATGCTGCTGGTAATATTGAATTAAAATTGCATGATTGGGATGCAGATTTTGCTGCTTGGTGCAGTTACAAATATATGAATAGCGGACCGGGTAATGCTTCGGGATGTTACATTCATGAGCGTTTTCATAATTCTAAAGAGATTCCGCGGTTTGAGGGCTGGTGGGGAACAAAAAAGGAAGATCGTTTTTTGATGAAACCAGAATTTGAACCCATGCCCAACGCAGATGCATGGCAGGTAAGTAATGCACCCATCTTGGCATTAGCTCCATATTTGGCCTCGCTACAGCTGTTTGAAGAAGTAGGGGTAGAGCCGTTATTTACCAAAAGAGACTTGATCGTGCAGTACTTAGAATTTATACTAAAAGATATTGATGCACAAGTAGCGGGGTCGTTTGAGATTATTACACCATCTGATCCTACCCAACGTGGGACACAGTTATCGGTATTCTTACACGGTTCGGGTAAATCCTTGTTTACCTATTTGATGGACAACGGAGTGGTGACCGATTGGCGAGAACCCAATGTGATTCGATTAGCTCCAGCACCTTTTTACTGTTCGTTTGTCGATATGTACAATTTTGGACAACTGCTTAAAAAAGGAATTGAAGCAACTTCGTAAGTACTATCAAAAGGTAAGGGTTTTGCAATCCTAGATAGGTGCTAAAATGGGGTGAATATATCATCTCTGGGTACAGTAATAGTATGGTAAGGTTCAGCGATATTGCCTTCGGGTACGGAAATATCATCTTGAGGTGCCGAAATGTCATCTTTAAGTACGGAAATAGCATCTTTACCTGCCGCAATGTCGTCTTTGGGTACGGAAATATCATCTTGACCTGCCGCAATGTCGTCTTAGGGTACAGAAATATTATCTTGAGGTGCCGAAATGTCATTTTTAAATGCAGAAATATTGTCTTTATGTAAAGAAATGTTGTCTTTACATACGGAAATATCGTGTTGAGGTATAACAATTTATGTTGTTGATCAAAGTTGTAAGATAGGGTGGGAAGAAGTGATATTGTAGGAAGAAGTTATAAATTTTATGTAGCTTAGTGATCTTAAAACCCATTACCAACCCCACTTAGAATCTTTAAGGTAGTGCTTGTAAAAGAGAAATATAGTTACCAAAGGTGACTATATAACATTGTTGTGCATCATTAGGTAAAACGAAAAAAACAATCATAAATGAGTAATGCTATTGAGGAATTATCCAAATTAAATTTTAATGGAGTAAAATGGATAAGTCAATTAAAGAATCAATTGTGCTTAAATGCAACTATAACACAAAATGATATTGATTCAGCATTTCAAGATATTCATTCAAATGAGGTTATTGATGATGTAGAAATTAATGTGTCTTCTGAAGATATAAGTCATTCAAACAAAAGCCTGTTCCAACTGCGAGAAAATGAAAATATTGGAGGCTTATATGACAATGAAAAAATTGAATTTAGTCCAAACCTTACGATTATTTACGGTAAAAACGGTAGTGGTAAGAGTAGCTATTATAAGATTTTAAAGGATGCTTTTCATAGCAATCAAGCTATTGTAGGCAACATTTATAATGCGAATGATAATGCACCGAATGCTAAAATCGAATTTCGAGATAAGGACTCTCATTTAAAATGGCAGAAGAAAGGAAGTACTAATAATTTTTCTGATAACGCAGAAATTATCAATTGGACTGCTGGTTCTAGGAATAGTTCACTTGTTAAATTTTGTGATGGAGAAATTCTAAGCTCTTCACTTTCAAAAAGAGATACTGGCTGGAGCATTGATAGATATAAGTTGGAATACTACGAGAAGTTTCGAAATGCTATAGAGCAAGTTGAGTCCAAGGTTAGCTCACAGCTTTCTGAGTTAGATTCAGACTTTGAAGGAAAGCTCAACATTATCATTAGTGGACTGAAACTATCTAAAGAAAACTCTATCAAAGCTTTTTTAACTAATAATAAAGCTGACAAAAAATTAATCTTAGAGAAATGCAAAGAGTTACATACGGTTGAACTCTCTTCTGAAGATATTGAGCAAAAACCAAATTATATTCAGAAATCCAATTTATCAATACAAGAATTATTAGATAAAACTGCGACCTTAGAATCTAAGATTCAAACCCTTGACAAAGTAATTTCATTCACACTTGAAAATACTAATATATATGCTCAATTGGAGCAAATTACAAACAACATTAATAAACTTTCATCATTAAAGGAAAGCGTTGATTATTCTCAATTTGAAAAGTATCAGTTGTTATTTGATCCAAAACTGCATCAAGATGATTATGTATCACTTCTAAAAAAGATTGCGGAAACTGCATTGACTTTTGGTATTGCAAACTACCCTTCGGATGTGGACAAATGCTTTTACTGTAATCAAACATTAGAAGAAGAAAATAAATCTTTGATAAAGAATCTTCATGAACTAATTGACAATGAAGTAAGCACAGAAATTCAAAGGTTATCCAAAACTATTGAGGAGTATGTAAATAGAATTGAAAAATCTACACTAGAACAAACAAAAACTATTGAATTCAGTGATTTCAATCAAGTTTGGGACATTCAAACCAAATCTATTGTTGATTTAAATAGTCTCCAAACGACAGTTAATTCTAACAAAGAACTTTTAAGGCTAAAACAAGAAGTTTCAGGATTAACAAAAGAACCTTCATCAGTATATGATTCATGGGTTGCAAACGAATTGTTATGTCAAATTGTGAAATCTGAAAAGGAAATAATCTCATCTCAAATAAACTCTCTAAAAAAGCAATCAATAGAGATTGAAAAAATTAGAAAGGAAGCTCAAAATGACTTAAATAAAATTGAAGACATTGAGTTTTGTATAGCTCAAAGAGATTTGGTAAAAGCACTTATTGAAACCGTAGAGAACTACCAGAAATACAACCAATCATATTCAAGATTCCAAGGAATTAAATCTAAAGTTTCAAGAGACAAAGGCCGAGTCGAAGGAGATTTAATTAGGAATAATTACGTTTCTAAATTTAATGAAAACCTAGATTATTTTGAATTGGCAAAAAGAGAAAAAATTGTTCGTTCATTTTCTAATCCGAGCGGGTTAAGTAAAATAGACGGAAAAATAGACTCAAACGGACGTAAATTTGAAATATCATCAATTCTCAGCGAAGGAGAAGCTAAAGTTTTTTCTCTTTGTGATTGGCTAACGGAATTAGATTTCGATGATAATGAAATCTTAGTATTTGATGACCCTATCACAAGTTTGGACCAAGTAAATATTTATAAATTGGTTGACAAAATAATCGATTTAAGTAAATCTTATCAAGTAATTGTATTTACTCACAATTTCGAATTTTACCACAGGTTAATACAAAAATCACTAGGTGGCTCTCCGTTACACAAGGGTAAATGTGAAATCTGCAAAAATGAATCCGAACAACAACAATGTATTGGATTCAATTCACAATCTGATTTGACTCATAAGTGTTGTTCCTACTATCAAATTGAACATATACTTCAACCAGGTTCAATAAATGAAGAAGTAATGTTCCTTTCTCTTGATTGGGATAAGAGGATAGAAATATTGAGGTCAAATTTACTCGCTGGGGATATTAGGGAGGCTGATAAGCATATAAGAACGACTATCAATAATTTCTTCGAACGTTTCGTCTTAGGAGATATAAAACGAAAAGTGTATAAGAATAATGATTTAATAAAAGAATGGAGAGACATAAGGGAAATAAGCGAAGCTGATTATGATTTATTAATGGATGTTCATAATAAAATATCTGGAGAAAGTGGAATACATGAAGCTTCTCCAGAAGTACGAACAGCATTAGATGTTAGAGGATACATTAATGAATTTAACAAAATGGTCAGAGGAATAAACAACATGAGAAGCTTTAACAATCCTTCAATGACAAATCGAATTGAGGAAATATTAATATAAAACGAATGCACAATAACTAAGCATTCATGCGGTCGGTACAACCGAGCATAAAGGCCTTGTTGACTAAACCGGGTCGATATTAGTTTGTATGGGAATTGCTAAGTGTTTTTGTAGGTGTAAAAACTTTAAGTCAGAGGTATTAAAGAAAGCGAATTACAAGCAGCTACTTTCACCTAATATATACTCAAAAATAAATATACTGTTGGGTAGTTTCTTAATAAATTTGAATTACCTGTTACAATGTGTTACATTTATAGTCATTTGTAACACGTTGTAACATGAAAATCGAAAAGCCTCCCTTTATTAAAAGTTTAGACTTCAATAAATATATTGAATGTACTAATCAGAATGGAATGAATTCTTTTTTTCAAGAAACGGACAAAAGATATTTTTATTGGTCCGAAATAAAACATCGTCCGAACTTACCTTTCGACAGTCCCAAGAAGGTCTGGGAAATGATTAAAATACATAGATCAATCAGGGCTAAACGATTGAATTTTGGAAATCATAGATTTTTCTATAATCTAACATCATTCATTCAAGAAGATTTACACAATTTTGATTTAAAACTCATAGGAGGTCTACATAAAAATTCAATTACACCTCAAGAACAACAGGAATACTTTAAAAATTCTCTGATAGAAGAAGCTATTGCCTCTTCACAGATTGAAGGAGCAGCTACCACTACTGATGTTGCAAGGAATATGATAAAATCTGGAAGAAATCCAAGAACGGAATCTGAACAGATGATTATTAATAATTTTAGAGCTATTAAAGAAATAGTAGACAGATTGGATGAGGATTTATCCATAGAATTAATATTAGACATTCATCAACTAATGACTGTTAAGACTGATGCTTCAGTTTATGCAGGAACCTTTAGAAACCATCCAATATATGTCAAAGACCATATTGACGGAGAAATTGCTTTTACCGCACCTGATCATTCTGAGGTAAATGAAATGATAGAGCAACTTAGAAACTTTATAAATAAAGAAGATGAGTTTTATCATCCTATTATAAAGGCCTCTATACTTCACTTCATGGTGGGATACATTCATCCTTTTGGCGATGGAAATGGACGAACAGCAAGAGCTCTTTTTTACTGGTATCTAATGAAAAAAGGATATTCTTTACTAAGGCATATTTCCATTTCAAGAGCGATTCTTAATTCACGAACCAGTTATGACAAAGCATTTTTAAAAACGGAGAACGACGACAATGATTTGACATATTTTATAATGTATTCTATGAAAAGTTTGAGGGTGGCTTTTCAAAGTTTAGTAAGCTACCGAGATAAAAAGAGAGAAGAGCGTCAAAAAGCATCTAAAATAACTTTTCAATTAATTCAAAAAGGATTTAACAGACGACAAGCTGATTTGCTTGGTTATTTATTTATTAAACCGCACACAAAAATGACCGTACCAATGTATTCTGAAAGACACAAAATTGTTAGACAGACCGCGAGTAGAGATTTAATAGATTTAGAGCAAAAAGGAATTGTTATAAAAAGTAAAGAAGGAAAAACCATGGTTTATGAATTAGTAGGTATAGAAAAAATAAATAATTATTTAAAGCAATAAAACATTGATTCAAAATACTTTACGTAGATATCAATCTTACTATATTAAAGGTTACCCTGATTTTATGATATAACGACATGTAGCATGAAAACTTTATCGACAATAAATAATCCTCATTAAAAACTATGAACCATATCATCAAAGAAATTACATCGCACGAGACTTTACCCATTCGTCATAAGGTGATGTGGCCAGATAAGCCTTTGGAGTATGTAAAAGTACCCAATGACAACGAAGGAAGGCATTTTGGTTTGTTTATTGACAAAAAGTTGATTTCTATCATCTCTCTGTTCGAAGAGAAAAAGGAGGTTCAGTTTAGGAAGTTTGCTACCTTAGATGTGTTTCAAGGAAAGGGGTATGGCTCTCAATTATTGCGCTTCATAATTGATTTAATAGAAAAAGAAGGTGTGCGTAAGGTATGGTGCAACGCACGTGTGGATAAAGCCGGGTATTATCGCAAATTTGGTCTTAATGAGATAGATAAGCGTTATGAAAAAGGAGGTATTCAATTTGTAATTATGGAAAAATAGTTGTGTAATACAGTTTGATGTGCCTTTTTAACTACTGCATATTGTACTTAGCACATACAAAAATTTCAGAAGTTTTAATTAGTAACGGTAGGAATACGTAATTTTTAATGTCAAGCACTAACAAGAGATTTTCGAACCCTATTATAAAAGATGAAATAGAGATTCTCTATGAATCTGATGAAAAATTGGTATTTAGAACCTATCTACAGGCCGGGGGAGGTCAGTCGGGACTACATTACCACACTAAGATAAACGAGCGATTCAAAATTATGAATGGTGAATTAACGGTTACCGTAAACAAAACCAAAAGTATAGTAAAGCCAAACGATGAGGTAGTTATTAATCCGTTTGATGTGCATCGATTTGAAAATACATCAAACACAGCGGTCATTTTTGAAGTAACCATTACTCCGCCGCTGGAAATAAGAAAAGCATTGCAAACATTTTATGGCTTAGCTAAAGATGGTAAGGTCTACGACAACGGTTTGCCGAGCAATATCTTCTATATGGCCATCGGGTTGCATATGATGGATGCTTACATTCCCAATGTTCCAAGAAGTATGCAACGCTTAGGTATTACAACGCTTGCGCTAATTGGCGAAGCCTTTGGGCTGAAAAAGAAACTGCTCCTGCGATACTGTTCTTAGCTTAGCATACATGCAAAAAATAGCGTGTCACTACAGCGGTGCTAAATATATTTAAGAGCTAACCAAGAGACTACAATAAAATGCTACGCATTGCTACTTTGCGCTTTCCCAATACTTCAAAAACCATAGTTAATGTATCATGTAATGTTTAGAATGCTAATAGAAACTGTAACAATTCACATAGAAATACATCTAATTACTAAACCTATTCCATATGATTACAATTAAAACCGCAGCCATATACATACTTTTCTTTGCCTCTCTACTGCTCACAGGATGCACAAGTCAATCCAAAACTTCAGAAAGCATAACCAAGAATCCAGAAGTGAAACAAGAAACACTTTTTGCTATTCAAAATGTGAATATCATTCCGATGACGGTGGATAATACGGTTATTGAGAATGCCACGATTGTGATTGACAATAAGAAAATCGTTGCTATAAATGAAGCCATTCCGGAAGGAGCAAAAATAATTGATGGGACAAACAAATGGTTACTTCCGGGGCTTATTGATATGCATGTGCATACCAATTCGGATGTCAATTTTAAAGGTAATAAGCCTACCCAAGGAGCTACAGTTTTTATGGACACACAAGAGGTTATGACCACACATGTAGCAAATGGCGTAACGACAATTTTTGAGCTTGGAGCTAGAGTCGAACATTTTGGACAACGAAATGACATTGCAAAAGGAAAAGTAATCGGCCCTCGTATGGCGTTGGCTGCACTTATAAATGGGGGTGACCCAAATGAAGGAGGCAGAACAGTAACGAATGAATCCGATGCACGACAAGCTGTTCGAAGTGCAAAAGCAGAAGGATATAATTTTATTAAGGTATATTCTCAGTTAAACCGAGAATCATTTGCCGCTAGTATTGATGAAGCTGAGAAACAAGGTTTGAAAGTGGTTGGGCATATACCAGACGCGTTCAGGGGGAGAACCGAAGAAGCATTTGTGCCAAATTTTAGTTTAGTAGCCCACGCGGAGGAATTTTCTAAACAGATCAGGAATGAAGATAAAACTATAAAGGAAGCAATAGCTTTTGCTCAAATGGCAAAGAACAATAACACTTGGGTAATTCCTAATCTTATCGCAATTGTAAAAATTAGAGATCAAGTACAATCTCTTGACTCAATTCGATTCATGAAAACCTTAAAATATGTACATCCAATTTTACAGGACAAATGGTTGACTTCTAATAATTATAATAAGCATTCAAGCCCAGAGTTTCTAACCTATTTGGATAGTCTCATTTCTTTTCATAAAAAATTAGTCAAAGCTTTTAAAGAAAAAGGAGTTCCCATGGTAGCAGGAACTGATGCAGGGACATCAGGAATAGTAACAGGTTTTGCCCTTCATGATGAGTTATCTTTATTAGTGAATGCAGGTCTTACTCCCGAAGAAACTCTTGTATCTGCAACTCGATTACCAGCCGAATGGTTGGATATCGATAAAGAAACAGGTACTGTGGAGGTTGGTAAGCATGCAGATCTTATTTTATTAGATAAAAACCCATTAGTAGATATTAATAATACTCGTACGATCAATGGAGTATTTGTCAACGGTACTTGGGTTAGCAAAAAGAAACTGGATACCATGCTCTCAGAACTTGCACAGTACAATGAAAAAAATAAAGAAAATTTTAAGTGGGCAGAACGAAGAGCGTATTAATTTTTAAAAGCAGGTCATATCTTTACGTTAACATTAAACCTTTATTATTATAGAAGTGATCTGTTTAATAGCTTATTTCATTGAGATACAAATAATACGATCGATAATATTGAAGTTTACTGATAGTCCAACGTTCCATACATTAAGCATAAGGTGCAGAAAACCTAGTTTTTTATAAAGATTTTATGAGTCAACCGATGACTAGATCCTTCCAAAACTCTTAATTTTGAACCTATCTTAACAGCAATTTCACACTTTAAATAAAAGATAATACTAGTTATGAGAAAGAATGTATTGGCAATTTTAGTATGTAGTTATTGTATACTTCCAACTATAGTAAGTGCTCAAATTAATGAAGATAAAATGGGTGCTTGGTATATGTATTTTTTTAACACCACCTTTAAAGAAAGTTCTTGGGGGCTTCAAGGAGACATTCAGTATCGTAATCATGATCTGGGAGGTGATCTCGAACAATTATTAGTAAGAGGAGGATTAACGTATGCGCCAAAAAGCGCTGCTATTAAGTTTACTCTTGGATATGGGAATATTACAACAGGAACTTATGGTTCATCTAATGCAACAAGTCAAGAAAGTCGAATCTATCAAGAAGCTTTATTTCCAGTTCGTTTTGGAAAAAGATTCTATACCAATCACAGGTTTAGATTTGAACAGAGATTTGTAGAAAATCAAGATTTTAGAACGCGCTACAGGTACAATTTATTCTTAAACATAGCTTTGAATACCGTAGAAATGAAGAAAAATACATTTTATTTGGCATTGTATAATGAAATTTTTATCAATGGTCAACGCGATATAGGTAATGGAGTTTCGGTTGAAATTTTTGACAGAAATAGGTTTTACGCCGCGGTCGGATATATTATAAAAGAAGGACTAAAGGTACAACTTGGCGTTATGAACCAAACTACAGATAATATTAATAAAAATCAGCTGCAACTAAGCGTACATCATAGTATTTAAAGACTATATTCTAAAGTAAAGTGTGCACTTAAAACTTTAAATGCACACTTTTTTATTTTATAACAATTTACTTTTTCAAGCTTATATTGGTAAAGTATAATTGAAAGGTTTTATCCTCGTTTTGATGAACAGTGGGTATGGTGATACCTTCATAATCTTGTTCATTTTCCCAAGTGGTAATCATTGAAGCTTGGGTACCGTTCTTTGCGCGGTAAACCCATTCCTTAATTTGATAATCATTAGTGTAATAAAAATCATATGCATCTCCTGGGGTATACCCACCACTTTCATTAGCATATGTAAGTGTTAATTGATTAAGTGTATCTTTACCTATAGGTGCTATTTTTTGAGTAGTATAATTTACGGTAGTTCCTTCATCTGTAGCAATATTAAAAGGAGTTAACAGCCAATATATATCATTAACAAAAGCTTGGTCTGTTTTTTGACTACTGCTGTCAACTTTGGATCGGTTATAGGTTAGGGTATCCTTTTGAGAAAGTAAAGTAACTTCATCCTTATCACGGTTCCAATACCAAGATCGCTCAAAATGATTGCCATTGCGATCTACATTAAATGTAAAAGAAAGTTCGCGTATGCTATCCCAATGCTTATAACCATAAGCATTTGCGATTTTTTGAGCCTCTGTAAGTTCTTTAGTAATTTTTACAGTTTCATTTTTTGTAATTGTGGTATCGTTAGAACTACTTTCATCTTGTTTGGTGGTAGTGTTACACGAGATAGCAACGATAACTAGGAGTAAGGTTAAAAAAGATTTCATAGGTGTGTTAGTTTTAAAAAGTAAAAGTACTGAACGCTCTTGATATTATAATCAAGGTGCTCAGTACTTTTTTAATAATTACTACTTAAACTTATATTAGTTTAATGATGTCATTTCTAATAATTTCTTGGCAGCTTTAACTGAGGATTGCGGATTTTGTCCAGTTACCAAATTACCATCAAGAACTATGTATTCATTCCAATCATCTGCTTTTGTATAAATACCACCTTCATTAATCAATTCGGTTTCCAATAAAAAAGGTACTACATCGGTAAGTTGTACAGCTTCTTCTTCAGAATTTGTAAATGAAGTCACTTTTTTTCCTTTTACAAACATAGTCCCGTCTTCATTTTTAATTCCTTTAAGTGCGGCAACACCATGACAAACTAAACCAATAGGTTTTTGCTCACCATCAAAGGCTTTTACAATTTTTGCGATTTCGGGATTATCACCCATATCCCACATAGGGCCGTGTCCACCAGGGAAAAATAATACATCATATTGCTCTGGGTTAACATTTGCGATATTTAGTGTGTCCTTAATAGCTTCGGTAGCAGTACTGTCATCATAAAAACGTCTAGTATGTTCTGTTAACCAATCCTCTTCTTGACTTTTTGGGTCTAACGGTACTGCACCTCCTTTTGGAGAGGCAATGGTTATCGATGCACCCGCATCTATGAAAGTATAATAGGGTCCTGCGAGCTCCTCTAACCAAACTCCAGTTTTTTCTCCAGTATCACCTAAAGTGTCGTGTGATGTCGTTATAAAAAGTACATTTAATTTTTTCATAGTATTTCATTTTGTTTGCTAAACAAATATCGTAAAATACTAAAAGCTAAAGGATTGATCTATGTTATCTTAGCCTGTTAATCTTTGTTAAGATTTACAAATAACATGTATTTTTAAGGTGTTACTAATGCCTTCCTAATTCTGCTGAGACTTTCTGGTTTTATCCCCAAATAATTTGCGATAAGATAATTAGGTATACGCTGTTCGAGATTTGGATACGTTTTTAGAAACTCTGTATAACGTTCGGCACTATTTTTTTCGAGACTTGATAAAATGCGGTGTTGCATCGAGACAAAGGCATTGGTAAGTTTGATTCTAAAAAAACGTTCTAATTTCGGGATTTTATGATACAACGATTCTAAATCACTCTTTTTGATTGCTAGAACCTCTGTGTTCTCGAGACACTCAATTGAGAGTTCGGCACGTTCTTCATTAAAAAAAGCTTTAAAATCACTTATCCACCAATCCTCGATAGCAAATTGTACCACATGTTGATTTTCTTGAGAGTCTGTAGTATAGGCTTTAAGACAGCCTTTGAGAACAAAATACTCACAGGTTACTTTATCACCGGTAGTAATGAGTTTTTGTTTTTTTTCTAATACCATATGTTCAAAGGCTAGAGAAAATTGATGCCACTCATCATCGGTTAAGGTAACATGTGAGAAAATATGATTTTTTAAAATAGCGCTCATGATTTAAGACTCTTTAATTAGATGTGATCTTTTACAAAAATACCAAAATGTATACATCCTTTATTTTATTACTGAAATAAAATGAGTAGAGTTGAAGTAATTGTTTTTAAGAATTTTTTTTAAAAAAATACCTCTTTTAAACCATGGTTTAAAAGAGGTATTTACTATCTATATTTTTTCAAAATTAATCTACTGCATCTTCAATATCGTCTGCAACATCTTCAACTTTGTCTTTTACTGATTTATCTTCTCTGCAACTGATAAAACTTGTACCAAGAATGCCCATTGCAAAAATTACTAAAAGTGTTTTTTTCATAATAATAAAGTTATTCGTTAATGTTTATAATCTACGTCCAGTTGCCAACCTATAAATAATAGCAATTACTGCTAATACTAGTAGTATGTGAATGATACTTCCTAAACTTGGAAAAGCAAAATATCCAACAAGCCATCCAATAATTAGTATTACCACAATTAGCCAAATTAAATCTCTCATATTGTTATTTGTTTTGATTAGTTACATCTAAAGTAACTTTCATGTAATAAAATTGATTTACATTTAACTGTATTTAACGGTTTCAAGTTAAAGGATTGTTATACTAGTACTTATAGCTTTTTTATTTTTGTATTAGGTTGTGCATAACTAAGACGGTACAGCAATTCGGGTAGCGCATAACCGTCTAATCCAATAGATGCAACCGTTCCCGAGTTTTCTAATAATACATGACCTTTGGTATCAATTAGATCGTTATCAAGGTATATATGTTCGATACTTCCTAACATTAAAATAGTTCCATTTTCTTTTATTTTGTACTCATTAAGATACTTACATGCTAATCGCACAGGACTATTTTTTACAAAAGGTGCTGCAAAGTTGTTAAGATATTCTTCTTCCAAATTTGTATGAGAAAATTCTGATTCTTCCACTTCATATTTAGCCGCAGTTTGATGGGCATCCAGTGCAAGTTCTTTGGTAACATGATTTACGGTAAAAAATTGAGTATCCTTAATGTTAGTATATGTGTGACGAGCAACTGTAAGCGGTCTCATTATAAATCCTAATATAGGAGGATTGCTCCCAAGGTGTATGACCGAATTAAAAATAGCAGCATTGGTAATTCCTGTAGTAGCAGTGGTCGCTATGATATTACAAGATTTGTAACCTACACACGAATTAATCAAATTAGCATTAAATCGTGAAGAATTTTGAGATAATTGTGCACGTGAGTAATGTATCATAAGTAAAGAAGCTTAAAATTAAAGATGTTCTCAAACAAGTATACGACTTATATTAAAGACGGGGGTATTTTAAATCTGTAGGTGTTACACAGCGTGCATTGTACACCATAGTGTTGTTCAAAAAGTATAGGCTTTAATTTTAAGCTTGTATAGTATTAAAGTTTATATATTAGTTCTCTACAGTTTCTGTATATGATGGATAATCAATATAACCCTCTTTGGTCGAAGCGTAAAACAAATCCTCATTCCAATCTGCCATGGGTGCATTTAATGCAAAACGAGTAGGCAAGTCAGGGTTTGATATAAATAGTTTTCCAAAAGCGACCAAATCTGCCAGTTTATTTTGAAGAACCTTATTTCCTGATTCTTGAGTAAACCCGTTATTGATCATCAAAGTACCATTATATCGTGGACGATAATGCTCAGCAATATTTGTTACCAAAAAGGGTACATCGCTTACATCTGTAAAGGGCTCGGATAAATGAAGGTATGCTAAATCGTAACGATTAAGACGCTCTACAATATAATCAAAAGTTGGAATAGTCTCTTCGGTGGCAACAATTCCAAACGACTCATGTAACGATGGGTTTAAGCGGACTCCGATGCGATTTTCAGGAAAAACCGTTTTTACTTCGTCCAATACATCAAATAAAAAGCGAGCTCTTTTTTCAATACTTCCGCCGTAGGCATCAGTACGAGTATTAGCATTTTTATTGAAAAACTGATGAAACAAGTAGCCATTAGAAGAGTGAATTTCGATACCATCAAATCCAGCATCTTTAGCATTTATGGCTGCATGCTTAAATTCTTGTATTGTTTTTTTTATTTCATCAAGTGTCATTTCTTTTGGAGTCACGGTTGCTTCAAAGCCATCATTTGTATAGGCCTGTGCATCTGGATTTACAGCACTTGGGGCTAATGGTAATGCGCCTTTATGAAATTTTGGATGTGAGATACGACCGCAATGCCATAGTTGAATAAAAATTTTGCCATTTTCTTGATGCACAGCTTCAGTAACTTTTTTCCAACCTTCTACCTGTTCTTGAGAATGTATACCAGGTGTATTTATATAGCCAACTGCTCGCTCAGATACTTGTGAACCTTCAGTAATCAATAATCCAGCACCAGCACGTTGTTTGTAATATTCTTGATGAATATCTGTAGGCACATTGCCTTGATTCGTTGCACGATTTCTGGTCATAGGTGCCATAACAACTCTATTCTTTAGTAGTAAGTCACCCATGCGATAGGTTTCTAATAGCGGTTGATTCGTTTTCATAATAATTTTTTATAAGATTAATGATTTTTCTGTCTTTCCTAAAACTTTCAGGAACAGTAGTAAGCAATTTTAATTTTCTCTAAAATTAGAATATCATCTATCCAACCTCTGTTAACATCCTTATAAAATACTTTTTATTGTTCGTTATTTTCCTGTTAATGGGAAACGCTTTGCTAATTATTGTTATTTTTACTGAAGGTTTTAATGTTTGTATAGCTATCGTTTTTAAACTATCAATGTTTTCCGAAAGCATTAAAACTCGAGTTCTTAGGTGAATTCTTGTCAATTTTTCGGAAGTTAAGAATGTAGTATATATGCAAACAAAAAATATTGCAATTGTAGGAAGTGGTCTAGTAGGTTCATTATTAGCTATTTATTTACGTCGTCGCAACTTTAAGGTAACCGTATTTGATCGCCGTCCTGATATAAGACAAATACAGTTTAGTGGTCGGTCAATTAATTTGGCAATGAGTGTTAGGGGTTGGAACGCTTTGGATAAGGTAGGTGTAGGTGACGAAATTAGAAAGCTTTCCATTCCTATGCATAAACGAACCATGCACGTAGTTGGAGAAGATACGTATGATCAACACTACGGTAAAGCGGGTGAGGCTATCTATTCGATTTCGCGCGGTGTTCTAAATCGAAAAATGATCACCTTAGCAGAGAATGAGGGTGTCGAATTTAGATTTAATGAAAAAGTGTGGGATGTAGATCTACCGTCTGCAAAAATCTTTACAGGGGATACCGAGAAGGGAGCTTGGACAGAATACTCTTACGACATGATTTTTGGTTGTGACGGAGCATTTTCTCGGGTAAGGCATAAAATGCAACGTCGTAGTCGTTTTGACTACTCTCAAGATTTCCTAGATGCAGGATATAAAGAGTTAGGTATTCCACCCAACGAGGATGGTAGCTACAAACTGGATAAAAATTCATTACACATTTGGCCAAGAGGTAACTTTATGTTGATTGCCTTACCTAATCTAGATGGTAGTTTTACTTGTACCTTATTTATGCCACATGAGGGTGAAAATTCTTTTGAGCAATTAGATTCTGATCAAGCACTATTAGATTTTTGGAAAATTTATTTTCCCGATACACTTGATTTAATGCCCACCTTGGTGCAAGATTTTAATACTAATCCTACAAGTGCTTTGGTTACTATCAAATGTTACCCTTGGACGTACTGGGATAAAGTTGCCTTAATAGGTGATTCTGCCCATGCGGTTGTACCTTTTTATGGACAAGGTATGAATGCAGGGTTTGAGGACATATTTATTTTGAATGAAATTATAGAGAAGTTTGAAGAAGGTAAAGAAGATTGGCACCAAATTTTTGAACAGTACCAATCATCGCGTAAACCCAACACAGATGCCATAACCGAACTTTCTTATCGTAATTTTATGGAGATGAGTAGCAAAACAGCCGATGCTAATTTTCTGCTTCGTAAGAAAATTGAAAAACATTTTTCTGAAAAACATCCTGATAAATGGTTGCCTTTGTATTCTCGAGTTACTTTTACAAACAATCCCTATGCAGATGCTTTAAAAATTGGTAACCGTCAAGCGGAAATTATGGAGCATGTAATGCAACGACCTGAGATACATAAAACGTGGAATTCACCTGAAACAGAGATGTTTATTTTGAAGTTACTAGATGAAAAGTAGGATGTAATTGGTAACTATTTAATAAGCCATTTTATTAATTTCAGCTTTAAATTGGAGTATGGAGCATACTTTAAGTTTGGTTCAAACAAAAACGTTTTTTCTAGTATGCTTTTATGGTGTGAGAATGCATCAAATCCCGATTTACCATGATAGTTTCCCATGCCACTATTACCTACGCCTCCAAAAGGTAGATTTTGTTCAGTTACATGCATAATTGCATCATTAATAGAGCCTCCGCCAAATGAGAGCTTGTTTAAAACCATTTCTTTTTCCTTTTTTCTTCTGGTAAATACATAGCAAGCGAGTGGTTTTGGAAGTTTTTTGACCATCTCAATGGCTTCACTCATAGTTTCATAGCTAATTATTGGTAATATAGGTCCAAAAATTTCCTCCTGCATAACAGGATGGTTAAACTCGATATTAGTGAGCAGGGTAGGGTAAATTATACGTTCATCATCATCTGTTTTACCACCATAATACAAAGTTTCTTTACTAATAAATTGTTTGAGTCGTATATAATTTTTAACATCGATTATTTGAGTGTAATTATCGTGATCTATAGCGTATGCAGCCGCTTTAATTTCATCAATAATTGCATGTACAAATTTTTCTTTTATACTATTTTGTACAAGCACATAATCTGGAGCGATACATGTCTGTCCAGCATTTAGAAATTTTGCCCAAACTAATCGTTTTGCTGTGTTTTTTAGATGAACATGTTTTGAGATAATAGCAGGACTTTTTCCTCCAAGCTCTAGTGTTACTGGAGTTAAATGTTCTGCTGCAGCTTTGTATATTATTTTACCCACAGCCACACTTCCTGTAAAAAATATTTTATCAAACTTATGCGATAATAATTCAGTTGTTTCACTAACACCGCCTTCAATAACAGTAAAAAAATTAGCGTCAAAATTTTTATTGATAAGTTGAGCAATCGTGCTTGAGGTATGTACAGCAATCTCACTAGGTTTCAAAATTACTGTACAGCCGGCTGCTAACGCAGCTACGGCAGGTGCTAGTGATAGTTGATAAGGGTAGTTCCATGCGCCAATTACTAAAGAAACACCCAGAGGTTCTGCGATGATATAACTCTTGGCAGGAAAATTTGCAAGACTGGTTCTAATCCTCCTCTTACTCGACCAATTATTTAGGTTTTTAAGAGCTACATCAATTTCACTATAAACCAGCGCAAGTTCGGTCACATAAGTTTCAAATTTAGACTTTTTAAAATCTTTAAAAATTGCTTCATAAAGAATTTCTTCGTTTTCTTTTAAAACATTTTTTAGCCGTTTAAGTGCCTTTTTTCTAAACAGGATATCTTTGGTTGCGTTCGTATTAAAAAAAGTATACTGTGCGTCAACTAGTGTTTGATATCCCATAGGTTCGTAAGTTTTTTCGGTACTATTACACGGATTCTTGTTTTTTTAGAGCTCTCTGCATTTGTTTTACTGTTTGAGTGCTTCCATCGTGACTCCAACCTGGAGGTCCAAATATGTACATAAATTTATGATACCAGTTTTTTGATCGTTTGGTATCTTTCCATATATCTTTATATTCATGCGTAAGGATTACCCAAGGATTGTATGAGTTTGGTGCATGGGTAACTCCGTACTCAACCTCGATAGTTTCATCTAGTTCTTTCCAAGTTCCAAATATTTTATCAAATATGTTTAAAAAACCTCCGTGATTTTTATCCATGTATTCGAGGTTTTTTGCATGATGTACTTGGTGCATTGTATGGGTGTTAAACACTTTTTCTATAATTCCCATTTTGGGTACATAGACAGAGTGTAATTGAAATTGCCATAAAGCCTCAATACCTAAACAAACTACTACCATTGCGGGCGGAAAACCTAATGCTGGTAACCACATATAGAACAAAGGTTTGTATAGGATGGTAAACCAACCATTACGTACCGCGGTTCCTAGGTTAAAATTATCTGATGAATGATGCACAATGTGTGCAGCCCATAACGCTCTAACCATATGGTTTTGACGATGAAACCAATAATAAGTGAAATCATCCAATAGTTGACAAATTATCCATACATACCAAGCGTATCCAAATGATTCCCATCCCATAATGTTGGTTCTAACACCATTCACCTCAGGATTAAAAACCTCATACACATAATTAAATATGACAATAGCAGATATTGTTTTGATAAGCGGGGCTAGAAGTGCAGATCCTATTCCCATAGTTAAACTTGCTGATAAATCTTTCCAATTGTAGAGATCTTTATGAGCATCGTGTGTTTTACTGTACGTTAATTCTAATAGAATTAATCCCAAAAAACAAGGCACTCCATAGACAAGGGGGTTTGTAAAGTCCATTTAATAAGTATTTTAAATATGCAGCAAAATATAAATATTATTTTTAAGAATAGCCATGAAATAAGCGGTATTGCTCAAAAAGGCTGTAATTTTAACGTAAAATCGAATCCAAACATTAGATTAAGGAATAATAGTACCTTCTAGTTTACCTCCAAGAGATTCGTAGAGGCCTAAGATACGTTGTAGAGATTCTTTCTCTGAGGATGAGACCACTCGCTCATCCATCCTTCGTTTTCCTATATATCTAATTTTTGTTTTGGAACTTGTGGCAATATCGTGCAACATTTTGATTTCGTTTGAAGAACAACGCTTGTTAAACCACTCTCGCATACCTCCAGAGACCTCACTAGTCTCGAACATACCAAGTTTTTGTTCTTCTAAATTATAAATTTTGCCATCGGCATCAATGATTATATGTTCTATAAACAACCAATCATTTTTTGTGTAATGATTGATAGTATAATGTAATTGGGGTACCGTTCGTTTCTTTTGCCCCACATACGCAAATAGCAAATTTTCTGTTTTATCTTGAGATGAGGATTTGTCATAGTACCAATCTGTTGCGCTTAAAATATCGTGTTTTTTGACCATTTCTTCCAAAATACGTTGTAAACGCTTACCTGAAAGTGGTGAAAATTGATTTTTACGTTTAATGATTTCGTCATTAACTTTTTTTAGTAAGATTCTTGCTTTGGTACTCTCATTAGCATTTGGATATTTTGTAAGTAAAGACAGTAACTTGGTTTTTGAAGCTTTCAAATTCTGTCCATCATAGTATTCATTTGCTTGTTGTAAAAGTTCTGCAGGCGAGAGTCGACACTCAGCAAGTAAGGTTTTTAAATTTTCAATTTCAATATAGAGAGATTCATTCTCTTTTTGAGAATTTTTACAACTAAAACAATACAATAAAATAACTATACAAAGAAGGATTTCCCTTTTCATAATACTTTCTTTGTAGGAGGTTGTACATTACACGAATATTAAGTAATTATCTCAATTTTTAGGGGATAAATTTAATGATAAATACAGCGTGTAAGATACTAAAAATACTGTTATTGAGTAAGATAGGGGCTTGTCTTTAATCGGATAAAAGTTGACGTTATTCGAATTTATTTAGCAAAAATCTGGTTTTTGTCTTTAAACGATTTAAACTCTAACGCATTTCCCGATGGATCATAGAAAAACATAGTAGCCTGTTCTCCAACTTTTCCTTTAAACCTGATATGGGGTTCAATTTCAAATTTTATTTTTTTTTCTTTGAGCTGATCCGAAAATTCATGCCAAAGATCCCAATCCAAAACAATCCCAAAATGTGGAACTGGCACCTGTTTTCCGTCAACCTCACTATGATCTTTGGAGGCGTGCTTACTAGGATCCGGGGTGTAATGTATAACTAGTTGGTGACCAAAAAAATTGTAATCAACCCATTCGTCACTACTTCTTCCTTCTTCCAAATTAAGTATAGAACTATAAAATGTTCTTGCCGCTTGAAGGTTTGAAACGGGAATGGCCAAATGAAAAGGACTTAATTTGTTCATGTATAAGTTTTTATTGATTGTTGTGTAATACAGTTTTTAATTAGTATTTTTTTCTAATGGTGTATGCTTGCACCATCTTAATTTTTGAGTATTGAATGTTTGTAAGTATAAGATATAAAGATGAAAAGAAATATTAACTATTAGACACATAATATTCTAGATTTTAGCAAAGATTGAATGTTACTTTGGTCGATCTTTGCGAGTACGGGAGCGCGAAGGCGCGCTTGAAGCAGATTTTTTTTTATTGTTTTTCTGTTGAAACTTTTCTTTTCGAGAAAATTTTGAATGTTTAGAAGAAGATTTTTTTTCTTGAATAGAATATTTTTCAGTTTTTCCAGAGTCTTTTATATCATTATATAGTACTTCCATTTCTTCGGGAGTGAGATAGCGCCACTCGCCTACAGGAGTGGACAGCTTAATATTCATGATACGAATTCGTTTTAGTTTAATTACCTCATATCCTAAATATTCACACATTCTTCGAATTTGACGATTTAAACCTTGGGTTAATACAATCCTGAATTCATATTTACTTAGTTGCTCAACTTCACAGTTGCGAGTGATAGTGTCTAAGATAGGGATACCACTACCCATTCTTTTAATAAAAAGAGGATTGATTAGTTTATCTACAGTAACGATATATTCTTTTTCGTGATTGTTTCTTGCACGCAGGATTTTATTCACAATATCTCCATCACTTGTAAGCAATATCAAACCTTCACTAGGTTTATCTAAGCGTCCAATAGGAAAGATTCTACGCGGATAATTCATGAAGTTGATAATATTGTCTTTTTCTTGCTCTGCTGTAGTACAAACGATTCCCACAGGTTTATTTAATGCAATGTAGACATGAGTAGCTTCTTTCTTCTGTACAAGTTCTCCATCAACTCTAACTACGTCCTCTATATTGATTTTTGTACCCATCTCAGGTAGTTTTTCATTAACAGTTACCCGACCTTGATCAATTAATTTGTCGGCTTCTCGACGTGAGCAATAGCCTATTTCACTTAAGTATTTGTTAAGACGTATGTTTTTAGAATTTTCCACATGCAAAGGTGCTTATAAAATTTAAAGTATCCAAGATATAGTAGTTTTACAATATTCGACCTATAGTTTTGAATAGATTTTATATCAAGAGTTAATAAAATTTACGATGTGCTCATCTATAGTGTCATTGAACAATGAATGCCCATAATTTTCTGTAGTTATTAACGTACCATTCTGCCAGTTTTCGTTGATAGCAATGGCGGCTGAGTAGGGGGCAATATCATCAAATTTATCATGTATTAACAGACCTTTGTTTTGTATCTTTTTTGAAAATTGGGCGATTGAAAACTCTTTGAATTTGTAACCAAAACGATTTTTAAAATAATCGTCCAAAGCTTCCATAAAACGATCGGGAAGGCGTAAGGTTCTTTGGTAACCTTTCATTATTAATGTTAGTTCTGATGGCGGAGCAAGTAGAATTAGTTTATCTACTTCTGGATTTTGATATGTGTATTGATAAAATGCAGTGCACATACCACCAACAGAGTGTCCAATAATGTGATTAGGTCGGTATAAGTCAACTATCTTTTTTAGGCATTCTGCATATAACGGTACATTTAATATAGTTCCAGAGCTATAACCATGAGCAGGTGCATCAAAAGCTATAATTGTATACTTTTCTTTTTGTAAGGTTTGTATAAGTTTTTTCCATCGATGTGTATTACTTTCCCAGCCATGAACTAATAAAATAGTATCTTCGGTACCTTGCCATCGATACGTTTGTAAAAAAATATCGTTGACTGTCACAATCTCATCTTCGGCAGCATCTAGAAAGTCAACTTGATCAGGAAGGACCGCTCCTTTGCGAGGTGTGCAAAATAAAATAAAAGCCTTACGCAAAGCTTTATTGGGTGAAATCTTAAAAAGTAATTTCAATCGCTTGCCTATAAGTATTGGCATGTATGCTATTATTTTACTTTTCATCTTCTC
The DNA here is from genome assembly GCF_042434915.1 of Aquimarina rhodophyticola. Taxonomy (GTDB): domain Bacteria; phylum Bacteroidota; class Bacteroidia; order Flavobacteriales; family Flavobacteriaceae; genus Aquimarina. The sequence goes on along the minus strand of NZ_CP170198.1, from coordinate 2,294,946 downwards.
GGTGTACGTGTTCTATGGTAAAAGCTGGTCTGCATATTGATATGTATTCACATGGCTCATCAAAAGGATTGGCGTATTGTATTTTGGTGCCTTTCTCAATTTTGATAGATTCTCCAGCCCGTAAAACAATAACTTCATCCTCTATCGTAAATTGCTTTTTTCCTTTAATTATAAAAGTGTACTCATCAAAATCAGGAGTTTGAAAAGGTTCTGACCATTTAGGCGGCGCAATCATATGTGCTAAGCTTAGCTCATTGTCTTTATTAGTTACTGCTCCAAAATGCTCTTTTATAACCTTACCATCATCTGTAGGTACTATGAATGGAGATCGCTGAATTTCGAATTTTTTTTTCATCATAATATTATTTGATGTCGTTCCACTGAATCCAAAAATGTTTGATCTTGGCAGAATCTGCGATACTGTTGGCTTCAATTTTAAGATCTGTATTATTGCGATAGGCAATAGGTAGAAATTTTTTATCAATGGTTACATAGGCATTCAAGCTATCAATAAAAACCACCGCAGTACTCAGGGTATTATTTATTTTAGAAATAGGGAAGGCTTCTTTAAGTTCTTTGAAAGTACTCGCAATTGAGATACCATTTTTTGTAGTAAAACGGGGGTCAATGATCTGTATACTTTTTATGGTGTTGGTTTCGGTGCTTTTTGATGTAGGTTCGATTATTAGCAATTTATCACCTGATGCATCGAAGATCTCAATTTCGCCGTTACTGGATAAAAAGGCATTGTTGCTATTTCTTTTGACAATTGAATCTGTAGGGTATAGAGAGTCAATTGCAGAGATCAACGTTTTTGAGGTTAATTTACCTACGGCATCTTTATCAAAAGCAAAGTTATTAGTTTGCGTAGTTTTATTGCAACCAAAAAGATAGAAACAAAATATTGTCATTAAAATTTTTATACATTTCATAGGGTTTATTTTAGTAGTTTATTGAGAACCCCCAATGCTCCTCTTATAAATGTGGCACTTGTTAAGACCTTAATTATTGCCTTTTCTGTGGCACTAGTTTTATTAGAGGATGCTCTAGTGGTTGTTTTTTCTAATTTTTTACGTTCTTTTTTAGCAGATGTTTTTGCTTCTTCGGCCTCGGCGAGTGCTATTTTTTCTGAAAGAATTTCATAAGCACTTTCTCTATCGATGATCTCATTATATTTTTTGGTAAGTTTTGAAGTAGCGATGAGGGCAGTAAGCTCATTTGGCGTTAAAATATCCATTCTACTCATGGGTGCACGCAGCATGGTAGCTGCCAAAGGCGTGGGTCTTCCTTTTTCGTCAAGTGCTGATACTAATGCTTCTCCTATACCTAAAGAAGTTAAAATTTCTTTGGTGTCATAAAACTCTGATATGGGGTAATTCTCCGCTGTTAATTTGATTGCTTTACGATCCTTTGCCGTAAATGCTCTTAAGGAGTGTTGTATTTTCAACCCTAATTGTCCTAATATACCATCGGGAACATCTGTCGGGTTTTGAGTTACAAAATAAAGTCCTACTCCTTTGGATCGAATTAATTTTACAATACTCTCTATCTGATCCATTAGAGCGTTAGATGCTTCTTTAAAAATTAAATGAGCTTCATCCAAAAAAATGATAAGTTCGGGTCTACCTGTATCACCCTGCTCAGGAAACGTGCCATATATTTCTGCCAATAAACTTAACATGAATGTTGAAAAAAGCTTAGGTTTATCTTGGATATCTGTTAATCGTAAAATATTAATAAAACCCCTACCTTCGTCATTCACCCTACATAAGTCTTGTACATCAAAAGATCGTTCACCAAAAAAAAGGTCGGCACCTTGCTGTTCTAACGCAACTATTTTACGCAAAATCGCGCCTGTTGATGCGGTTGAAATTCTTCCATAATCTTTCTCCAATGCTTCTTTACCTTCTCTGGTAGAGAATTGTAGTACCTTCTTTAAATCTTTAAGATCGAGCAATGGAAGATGATTATCATCACAATATTTAAAGATGATTGATATGATTCCTGCTTGTGTCTCGGTTACATCCAAAATTCGAGATAATAATACCGGTCCAAACTCACTTACTGTAGCCTTCAGTCTTACGCCTTCTTGCTCTGAGAGGGATAAAATCTCTACTGGAAATTTTTTGGATTCAAAAGGAATATTAATTAATGAGTGACGCTGATCAATCTTGGGATGCCCTGGGCTGGCAGCTGCAATTCCGCTAAGGTCTCCTTTAATATCCATTAAGAGTACAGGGATACCTTGTTCACTCAAATTCTCGGCAAGTACTTGTAGAGTTTTGGTTTTTCCTGTTCCAGTAGCACCAGCTATTAATCCATGCCTATTTAAGGTTTTCAAAGGTATTTTAATATGAGCATCGCCTTCAGTAATTCCTTCATGAATCGCAGCACCTAATGTTATGTATTCACCTTTGGTAGTGTATCCTCTATTTATATGTTCAATAAATGACGCTTTGTTGCTCATAATAAATTTAAATTTTGATAAAAATAGGGATCTTACGCTTTCTATCGAAATTTATAATTAATTTTAATCTAGTGTTTTATTAATAAGCGGTATAGTGACATGAGATTATTGTGTGGTTTTTTATTACTAATAGGGAGTAGTTGTAGTTTTGTGTCATGTAAAAGCGAAGTTGATAACGTTACATTCTTTACAAGCCATGAGGTAAACAAAACAAAGGCTCCTTTTTCGGACATTGTAGCAGTAGATAATCTGTTTTTTTTATCGGGTCAAATTGGGATGGATCATAAAACACGCAAAATCGTTGAGGGTGGTATTGAGGCAGAAACAAAACAAACTCTAGAAAATATTAAGGCCGTTTTGACACATCACCAAATGACCATGGATCAAATAGTGAAATGCACTGTAATTTTAAAAAATATAGAGGATTTTGCAGTAATGAATGAAATTTATAAGCAATATTTACCTCAAAAACCTGCCAGGACAACGTTTGCAGTAAATAATTTGGCTTTTGGTGCACTTATAGAAATTGAATGTATAGCAGCAAAAATGTAATTATTTCTATACGATACTTTTAGTTAATATTTCTTTATTCTTATGTACCTTTGCAAACTTATGCAAGAGAGAGTACAAAAATTAGTTGAGAAAGGTGAAATGCTTCCATTAATGGAAGAATTTTACACAATACAAGGTGAAGGTTTTCATAAAGGTACTGCGGCCTATTTTGTTCGTATCGGTGGTTGTGATGTTGGATGCCATTGGTGTGATGTTAAAGAAAGCTGGAATGCAGAGCTACACCCTCCTACCTCAACTGATATTATTATTTCAAATGCACTCAAGCATAGTAACGTCGTGGTAGTAACGGGAGGAGAACCTCTTACTTGGGATATGACAGAATTGACCAAAGGTTTACGAGCCAGTGGGGCTAAGACTCATATTGAAACCTCTGGTGCTTATAAGCTTACGGGGCAATGGGATTGGATATGTCTTTCGCCAAAAAAAATGAAACTGCCGACAGAAGAGATCTATGACAAAGCAAATGAACTTAAATGTATCATTTATAATAAAAGTGATTTTGCATTTGCACAAGAGCAAGCGCTCAAAGTCTCAAATGAATGTATTCTCTATTTACAACCAGAATGGAGTGTTCGCGAAAAAATGATTCCCATGATTGTAGATTTTGTTATGAAAAATCCGCAATGGAAAGTTTCTTTGCAAACTCATAAATATCTTAACATACCTTAAAACATAGGCGAAAAAATTATATAATGTTAAAAATTTAACATAAAATTATTTAATTCTGCAAGAAAAACTCATCCAAAATGTAGGAATACTCTTCTTTTTAGGTCAAATACTGAAGAACTCAATAGTATTTTGATCGAATATATGAAGAGGTACATCCAAAAATTCCTTACGTCATAGCCCACTACTTGATTGTTTTGTAAATTGGTGTTAACTTAATACAGTTAATTTATAATCAATTTATTATGGGGTATTTTTTTACACATTTCGGGCTTAATTTTAAAAATATTTTAGAATTTCTAAAAGGTTTACCAAGGGCATCTAGTTATGCAATTCGAAAATAAAGGGTGATTACCTTTAAGAAATAGAAATTTTTTAATTTTCTCTAACAAGACTACTAGATTTGACGTTTTTTCAAATTTTAGTAGTCTTTTAAAGTTTTAAATGGAGGCAATCTCTTACAATAAGGGGGATAACCCCCTGTAAATCTTAACTTTTTTGTAGGTTTATTGTAAAATTTTTGTAGTATAATAAGAAAATTTTGGGAGTTGGTCGATTTTAATAAGTACTGTGTCTAAAAGTTAGTATAGCGTTGTTAAATCATTTTATAATTTACAAGTTGTGCGTTATCTTTGAAATAACAAATTATAAATCAAAAGCTTATGAAAATTTTTTACGGAATACTGATTGTGGATCTAACTGCTTTGAAAAATTTTTTAAAACATTTACCTGCTGCGTCTAGCAACGCTATTCATAGATAGATGTTTAGATTTTTTAATAAGAAAGAAGATTTACGCCATCTTTTAAAGAAAATTAAATTACAACCAATCCAAAGTAAGTACTAACATTCAAATTATTATAATATGGGGCTATTTTACACTAAATTTAAATTAAAATTTACAATCGTGATGAATTTCATCAAAGAACTTCCTAGCGCGACAAGTCATGCAATTCACAGATAAAAAGTGAGTTAATCATTTTTCATCAAATTAAAAAGGATTCCAGGTTTATATTGATAAACTTGGAATCCTTTTTTATGTACTTAAAATCTTAGTTATAAAATGGAACTTCTACTCTCGTAGTATCCCAACCTAAAACCATATGATATCCTTTTTCAACTTTTTTGAAAGCAATTGAAAATGATTCTAGAGATTCTTTAGCTGTTGTAACAGGAACAGTGATTTTAGCTACATCTTTTGCGCTATCATAAGTGTAAGCGCCCCAACTATCCAAATCAGAATTAAAAAGAATTTCCCACTTTTCTTTACCTGGAATTGTGAACAAAGAGTAGGTACCTGCTTTTAAAACGGTTTCTCCAATTTTAAAATCTTTAAATAATTTTATTTCGGTTGCCTCATCTGCTCCTGTTCTCCATACTTTATCAAAAGGTACTAATTTGCCAAATATCTCACGTTCCTTTTTTTGAGGTCTGCTATAGATTACCTTGATTGCAGGTTTTGCTTTTTTCTCGGGAGCAGCGTAAGCAATATCAGTAGGGCTTTTTTGTAAGCCTGCGAATTTTTGAGCATTCATACTTGATAAAGCACCCAGACATAGAATAGCTACTAATAAAAATGTTTTTTTCATGTGTCAAATTTTAATCTTGTTAATAAATAATGTTGATATAAGTGATTTACAATATTAGGTGAAGATACGTAACTTATAGGTTACTATAAAAATTGCTTTATAAGACATTAAAACTTCTTAATCTTTATTAATTTATACTTTTTTATTTCAAATTACAACTGTAATAAGCATTAAACTTTTATTATGATTGTATTAATTCAATATTTGGTTATTATTTAATACTAAAATTAATATTATGTGCGGAATTGTTTGTGCTTTCGAACTGAAGCAGAATAGCGAATTGTTAAGACCTCAATTATTAGAAATGTCTAAGAAAATTAGACATCGCGGACCTGATTGGAGCGGAATATATTCGCATAATAATGCTATCATGGCGCACGAACGTTTAGCGATTGTTGATCCTGTCTCTGGGAAGCAACCCTTATTTGATAAACATAGAAAGGTAATACTTGCTGCAAATGGTGAAATATATAATCATAAAGAGTTACGTGGGGGACTCAAAAATCCATATGAATTTCAAACAGCTTCGGATTGCGAGATTATATTGGCGTTATACAAAGAGCAGGGAACAGCTTTTCTGGATCAATTAAACGGAATTTTTGGCTTTGCTCTATATGATACTGAAGCAGATACTTTTTTTATAGCACGAGATCACATGGGAGTTATTCCCTTGTACATGGGGTGGGATGTTAATGGTACATTTTATGTAGCTTCAGAACTAAAGGCTTTAGAAGGTGTATGTACGACAATTGAATTGTTTCCTCCAGGTCATTTTTTACATAGTGAAACAGGTGTAGTCACGCCTTGGTATAAACGTGAATGGGTAGACTTTGAAGCGGTCAAAGAAAATCAAACAAGTATCGACAATGTAAAAGATGCCTTAGAAGCTGCTGTGCATCGGCAATTAATGTCTGATGTGCCCTATGGTGTACTTCTATCTGGTGGCTTAGATTCATCCATAACCTCGGCGATTGCAAAAAAATATTCAGAAAAGAGGATAGAGTCCAACGATGCTGATCAAGCATGGTGGCCGCAATTACATTCGTTTTCTGTTGGTTTAGAAGGCTCACCAGATCTAGCAGCCGCTCAAAAAGTCGCAGATCATATTGGTACTATACATCACGAAATCAAATTTACCATACAAGAAGGTTTGGATGCAATTAAAGATGTGATCTATAATTTAGAGACATATGATATCACTACTATACGAGCGTCTACTCCTATGTATTTGATGGCACGTGTGATTAAATCTATGGGGGTCAAAATGGTTTTATCTGGTGAGGGGGCCGATGAGCTTTTTGGCGGATACTTATATTTTCATAAGGCACCGACAGCAAAAGATTTTCATGAAGAAACTGTACGTAAACTCAATAAATTACATATGTACGATTGTTTAAGAGCCAATAAATCATTAGCCGCATGGGGTATTGAGGGAAGAGTGCCATTTTTGGATAAAGAATTTATAGATGTAGCGATGCGCATTAACCCCGAAGATAAAATGATCAATGGTGAGCGTATGGAAAAATGGATATTGCGTAAAGCCTTCGAATCATACTTACCTCCAAGTGTTGCGTGGAGACAAAAGGAACAGTTTTCTGATGGAGTTGGATACGATTGGATTGATACACTTAAGCAAACTGTTGATAACGAGATTAGTGATGAACAACTAAAAAATGCTAGGTTTAGATTTCCTATTCAAACCCCTACATCAAAAGAAGAATTTTATTATAGAAGTATTTTTGCAGAGCATTTTCCAAGTGATACAGCAGCACTAAGTGTTCCTCAAGAACCATCTGTTGCCTGTAGTACCAAAATAGCTCTAGAATGGGACGAAGCTTTTAAAAATTTGAATGATCCCAGCGGAAGGGCTGTTGCCAATGTTCATGATGAAGCTTATGTATAAGCTGAGACTGTCAAAATATCAATATAAATAGAATAGTGAGTATTCTAGTTATACTAAGTCAAAGTTGAGCAATTGGGAAACCTGAAGATCTTTTCTTCAGGTTTTTTAGTTCATAAGTTTACATGTAATGTATATTAAAGATAAACTAAATTCTTGTATTTAGAGAAGGGAGCTGTTAACCAATAAATTTAGAGACCGATTGATTTACAATAATTTTTTTGATTTTAATCTTAACGATGTAAGTATTTACATTATAAGGTACATTTGTTATCACGAAATATATAGTTTTTCTGAAATTATATAAAAGAAGAGACTGCCTAAGAAGGCAGTCTCTTACTTATTTTGGTTAGTGTTTTTGATAAAGTGTTTAGTTTACACCACATCTTCCTTCGTTTGACCATCTACCTGTATCCAAAAGCGTGTACAGATATCCATTATATGTAACTTGATTACCAGCAGAGTATCTAGTATATCTATTCCATTGATTTATTCCGTCACAAATATCAGCAGGTTCTTCAGCACCACATAAGCCTAATTGATTCCAAGAGTTAAAATCTCTTTCGTATAAATATCCTTGATACGTTACTTTATCACCTACAGTATATCTAGTATTGCTTGACCATTCGTTAATGCCTTCACAAATGTCAGAACCATCTCCGCCACCGCCATCGGTATCATCGCTAGGGTACACTTGATTAGTTCCTGAAATATCACCTGCAGATAATCTAGCTTGTCTTCTTGGGTACGAAGAGCCATCTAAACGCGTTATTGTAGGTTGTCCGTTTTTGCTAAATGTATAAGCACCATACATCATGGTTGAAAGAATATCAAATTCACCAATATTTTGAGAGTTCGAATTTTTTCTAAATTGACTTTCGGCACCAGCTTGAATATTTTCAAACAAAATTCGTACATGGTCATCTCTGTCAGAACGCGTCTGTTCGTGAATATACCCTAGTGTATGACCTATCTCATGAATAATAACCACAGCTGTTGTTCTAGTCCCAAGGTTGATTCTTCCTCTAGAACCGTTCATACCTAAATTAGCTGAACCACAGTTACAAGTATTACCGTTACTTCCGATGGTTACATAATTATTTTCATTTGTACGTTCTTTAAACCGGACATTAGTGTTATTTGACCAAACATCCATAGATTTAAAAAGTTCGTTACGTACAGAGGTACTTAGGTTATTCTCTAATACATAAACTATAGTGTTATTGGTCCATTTTGATACACCTGTATAAAATCCTAAACGTTGTGTGGCTTCGTTAGGTGGTAAATCACTATTGTCTTCTATTTTACTGTTAGTTACCTGTTGATCTGTAACAATTATATCTCCATCTAGTAAAAAAGTTTCATCATCTAATGGTTGTACCAGTACACCTTCTTGATTAAAGAATTTTTTGATAAGATCCTGATCGGTTGGTTCTATTTCTCCATCAGTCTGTTCTATTACTTCAGTTGGTTCATCCAGGCTTTCAGTAGAGCAAGAACTGATTAAAAATCCTAGGGTCAAAATACCTAGTTTGGCTACATTAATCATCTTTTTGGTTTTCATGTTTTAAATTTTTAGTGAATTCAAATTGAGTTTCTGTTATACGACTAACAGTTTAAATCGAAGGCTATTGTTGCTAAAAAAGTTAATAAAAAGTTAATGATATGTTAATTTTGAAGTATTCGTAGCCAACTAGTGAGTAAGTGTTTTTTTTATTTAAACTTAGCATTGAATTTTATAAGGATTTCATGATTTAAATATGCGTTATTGGACGTTTAAAGAGAGGCTTTTTATTTTCTTATTTTCAAGAATATTTTTTGAGAATTCTTAAAATCTATTTTAAGGCTGTTTTTATCGCTTTTAAGCAAACATTTTTTTTTAAGGTAGTTTTATTCATGAATTGTTGATAACTCTTTAAATCAATCTTTAACAATTCCTTTACACTTGAGGATGTTTTTTTATATTTGCGTGTTAAGCAAAAAACTTACATTAAATAGCACAGTTTTATGAGCGAAGAAGGAAAAAAAGATCAATATTCTGCCGATAGTATTCAGGCATTAGAAGGAATGGAGCATGTAAGGATGCGGCCATCCATGTATATTGGAGATGTTGGTGTTAGAGGATTGCATCATCTTGTTTATGAAGTCGTAGATAATTCTATTGATGAGGCCTTAGCGGGTCATTGTGATACCATAGAAGTTACAATTAATGAAGATAATTCTGTAACCACCAGAGATAATGGGCGAGGAATACCTGTAGAAATTCATAAGAAAGAAGGTGTGTCTGCTTTAGAGGTCGTTATGACCAAAATTGGAGCAGGAGGTAAGTTTGATAAAGATTCTTACAAAGTTTCTGGAGGGTTGCATGGAGTAGGAGTTTCGTGTGTAAATGCATTGTCAGAACACTTGCATGCGTATGTTTATAGAGAAGGAAAAATTTGGGAGCAGGAATATGAAAAAGGAAAACCCTTATATCCAGTAAAATCTACGGGTAGTACTGACTTTAGAGGGACAGAAGTAACTTTTAAACCGGATTCAACTATATTTCAACAAACGTTAGAGTATAACTACGATACGTTGGCAAGTAGAATGCGAGAGCTTGCATATTTGAACAAGGGTATTACTATTACACTTACCGATAAGCGTCATCAAGATGAAAATGGTGAAAACGTTTCAGAAGTGTTCCATTCTGAAGAAGGGTTAAAAGAGTTTATACGCTTTTTGGATGCAAGTCGAACACCTATTATAGGAGATGTAATTTCTATGGAAGGTGAAAAAAATGACATCCCAGTAGAGGTAGCCATGATTTATAATGATTCCTATGCAGAGAATCTACATTCCTATGTAAACAATATTAATACGCATGAAGGAGGAACACATCTATCAGGTTTTAGAAGGGGACTAACTTCAACGTTGAAAAAATACGCCGATGCGTCAGGCATGTTGGATAAGCTGAAGTTTGAGATTGCAGGTGATGATTTTAGAGAAGGTTTAACCGCAATAGTTTCAGTAAAAGTACAAGAACCTCAATTTGAAGGTCAGACCAAAACCAAGTTAGGAAACAGAGAGGTAACTTCTGCGGTTTCTCAGGCAGTTTCTGAAATGCTTGAAAATTATTTGGAAGAGAATCCAAATGATGCAAAAATTATAGTCGAAAAAGTGATACTTGCGGCCCAAGCACGTCACGCGGCCAAAAAGGCGCGTGAAATGGTACAGCGTAAATCAGTAATGAGTATTGGAGGATTGCCTGGTAAACTCTCTGATTGTTCTGAGCAAGACCCAGCCTTGTGTGAAGTGTTCTTAGTCGAGGGAGATTCTGCAGGTGGTACTGCCAAGCAAGGTAGGGATCGTAATTTTCAAGCTATTTTGCCGTTACGAGGTAAAATCTTGAATGTAGAGAAAGCGATGCATCATAAGGTTTTTGAAAACGAAGAAATTAAAAATATATTTACCGCTCTAGGAGTAACTATAGGTACAGAAGAGGATAGTAAAGCTTTGAATTTATCAAAATTGCGTTATCATAAAGTTGTAATTATGTGTGATGCCGATGTTGATGGTAGCCATATATCTACACTTATTTTGACGTTCTTTTTCCGTTATATGAAAGAATTGATCGAAGCAGGTCATATATACATCGCAGCTCCACCTTTATACTTAGTTAAGAAAGGAGCAAAAAAACAATATGCTTGGAACGATGATCAACGAGATGCTATAGTTAAAGAGTATGGAGATAATTCAAAAATCCAACGTTATAAAGGTCTTGGAGAGATGAATGCAGAACAATTATGGGATACAACAATGAATCCTGAATATAGAACCATGCGTCAAGTTACAATAGATAGTCTTGTTGAAGCAGATCGTATATTTTCCATGTTAATGGGGGATGAGGTTCCGCCTCGTAGGGAATTTATAGAAAAAAATGCAGTGTACGCAAATATTGATGCGTAAAATAGGAATAATATTCTTGTTAATAAACGCTTATAGCTATGTGCTGTAAGCGTTTATTTTATTTAAGATAGCATTGGTTTTCGAACTTCTTTTGCTTAAAATTTGGATTCTAATCCTGTAATAATTTGTATTTTCGCAGGAGTGCTGAAAATTTCAGCTAAATAACATTCTATTAATTAAATTTATATATATAATGAAAGTAACTGTAGTAGGAGCTGGTGCAGTAGGTGCAAGTTGTGCTGAATATATCGCTATTAAAAATTTTGCCTCGGAAGTAGTATTGTTGGATATCAAAGAAGGATACGCTGAAGGTAAAGCGATGGATTTGATGCAAACTGCTTCGTTAAATGGATTTGATACCAAAGTAACTGGAAGTACTAACGATTATACAAAAACCGCAAATAGCGAAGTAGTGGTAATTACCTCTGGAATTCCTCGTAAACCAGGGATGACTAGAGAAGAGTTGATCGGGATCAATGCGGGAATCGTTAAAACAGTTTCGAGTAATTTAATAGCGCATTCTCCAAATGCTATTATTATCGTAGTGAGTAATCCAATGGATACCATGACCTATTTAGTACATAAAACTACCAACTTACCCAAACATAGAATCATCGGTATGGGTGGAGCTTTGGATAGTGCTCGTTTTAAGTATAGACTTGCTGAAGCTTTAGGAGCGCCAATATCTGATGTAGATGGTATGGTAATCGGTGGGCATAGTGATAAAGGAATGGTTCCTTTGACCCGATTGGCTACTAGAAACAGTGTGCCAGTATCAGAATTTATTTCAGAAGAACGCTTAAATCAAGTAGCAGAAGATACTAAGGTTGGTGGTGCTACATTAACCAAGCTTTTGGGTACTTCGGCTTGGTATGCGCCAGGAGCAGCAGTTTCTGCATTGGTCCAAGCAATTTCCTGTGATCAAAAGAAAATTTTCCCGTGTTCTGTATTATTAGAGGGTGAATATGGACTTAATGATTTATGCATTGGAGCACCAGTAGTTTTAGGTAAAAATGGAGTTGAAAAAATCGTAGAAATTGCATTATCAGATGCTGAAAAAGCAAAGTTGGCCGAGAGTGCTGAAGGTGTTAAAAAAACAAATGGTTTATTAGAATTTTAACATAATACAAGTAAATTTATATACAAAAGATCGCTAAAAAGCGATCTTTTGTAGTTGAAAAAAGATATTTAACTCTTAGAATTCTTTAATTTTCAATGTTTTAACCCCAAATATTTAAGTTGCTATAAAAATCAGGCATTGAGGGTTGGCAAATGTTTTTTGAAATCCTATATTTGTCCGTTTTATAAAAATGACCAATAAATTTAAGAATAATGCAGAACAAAGGACTTGTTAGAGTATTTGCGATTTTATTCGGATTGGTATGTATTTACCAGTTGTCGTATACGTATTTAACCTACACCAAAGAAAAGGAAGCTGAGAATTATGCACAGCAAAAGTTTCCGGGAGAGGATGCTTCCAAACTTAGAGAAATAGCAGAGCGTAATTATTTAGATTCTATAGGTAAAGAGCCAATCTTTGCTGGGATTACGTACAATGATGCTAAGGATAAAGAGCTTAATAAAGGTCTTGACCTTAAAGGAGGAATCAACGTAATTCTTCAAATTTCTGTAAAAGATATCCTAAAAGGATTATCTAATAATTCAAAAGACCCAGCGTTTAACCAAGCGTTATTAGCAACTGATGAGTTGCAAAAAAATAGTCAGAATAGTTATATCGAAGATTTCTTTACCGAGTTTGAAAAAATTCCAGATGCTAAATTGGCATCTCCTGATATTTTTGCTAATAAGAATTTAAGTGATGACATCACTTTTGATATGACCAATGACCAGGTAAAGCCTGTACTTGCTCGAAAGATCGATGAGTCAATAATATCTGCTTTTGAAGTACTGCGTAAGCGTATTGATAAATTTGGAGTTACACAGCCAAACATTCAACGTTTAGGTGAGACCGGAAGGATTTTGGTCGAATTACCGGGGGCAAAGGATGTTGATCGTGTTAAAAAGTTATTACAGAGTACAGCGCAATTAGAGTTTTGGGATGTGTATAAGGCAGAAGAGGTTTTTCCTTTTATTTTTGCTGCCAATACAATGCTAAAAGAAGAAATGGAGAAGAGCGAAACTTCTACCACGGTTCAAGATTCTACAGAGGTTGATACTGCGCAAGTAGATTCTACTAAAACCGATGAGGATGCTGCAATTGATGACCTACTTGCAGATGCAGAGGACTCTACAAATCTTGATACTCAAGTTAATCCTATATTCGATTTAATAGCGAATCAAGGACCACAAGGTGGACCAGTAATTCTTACGGTTAATAAAAAAGATGTCGAAACGTTTGAGTCCTATTTAAACGATCCAAAAGTAAGAGCATTACTTACCCCAGAGCAACGATACACTCGTTTTGCTTGGGGAAAGCCAGTAAAAGATTCAGAATTTGTAGATTTATATGCGATAAAAGGGAATCGTAGTAATGAGCCAGAATTGAGTGGTGGTGTTATTACTGATGCTAGACAAGAGTTTAATCAAGTTGGTCAGGTAACTGTTACCATGCAAATGGATGGTAAAGGAGCTAAGGCTTGGGAAGAAATGACAGGAAGAGCATCAACCAATCGTAGTCAGATAGCTATAGTACTTGACAATGTAGTGTATTCTGCTCCTGGAGTTTCTACGGGACCTATTAGTGGTGGTCGTAGTGAAATCACTGGTAATTTTTCTATCGAAGAAGGGCAGGATTTAGCAAATGTTTTAAGAGCAGGTAAATTACCAGCCTCTGCAGATATTATTCAAAGTGAAGTCGTGGGACCATCCCTAGGTCAGGAAGCTATTGATAGTGGAATCATGTCCTTTGCAATAGCTTTGGTACTTATTTTGGTTTGGATGGTATTCTACTATGGTAAAGCAGGTATTTTTGCAGATGTTGCTTTGGTAGTAAATATTCTATTCATATTTGGTGTGTTAGCAGGATTGAAAGCTGTGTTAACATTGCCTGGTATTGCAGGTATTGTATTAACCATTGGTATGTCTGTAGATGCAAACGTTCTTATTTTTGAGCGTATCAAAGAAGAATTGGCAAAAGGAAAATCGCAGGTAGATGCTATTAAAGATGGTTTTAATAATGCTTTGTCTTCTATTTTGGATGCAAACATTACCACAGGTCTTACAGGATTGATTCTATTATTCTTTGGGACAGGACCAATTAAAGGTTTTGCAACCACCTTATTAATAGGTATTTTGACTTCGCTATTTACAGCTATATTTATTACAAGATTGTTTATTGATGGATATGGAAAAAACGGAAAAGAATTAGCGTTCTCTACTGGTATAACAAAAAATCTATTCAAAAATATTAATGTTGATTTCTTGGCAAAAAGAAAGATTGCCTATATTATTTCTGGTGTAGTTATAGTTGTGGGATTAGGATCATTATTTACACAAGGTTTGGATCAAGGTGTTGACTTTGTGGGTGGACGTAGTTACACAGTTCGTTTTGCAAAGGATGTCGCGCCAACCGAAATTGAGAAGGAATTAACAACAGTATTTGGTAGTGCCCAAGCAAAAACACTTGGAGCAAATAATCAATTAAAAATTACTACCAAGTATAAAGTAGATGAAACTGGCGAAGCTGTTGATACTGAAATATCAAATAAGTTATACACTGCCCTACAACCTTATTTAGGAGGCGATATATCATACGACGAATTTGCTAACGGAGATGAGGATAAACAAATCGGTATTATGTCTTCTATGAAAGTAGGGCCGACTATTGCCGATGATATAAAACAAGCAGCCTTTTGGTCAGTAATTGGATCTTTAATCGTTGTTTTCTTATATATTTTATTACGATTTAGAAGATGGCAATTTAGTTTAGGTGCTGTAGCTGCAGTATTCCATGATGTGCTATTAGTATTAGGTGTTTTCTCACTTACGTGGAAGTTTATGCCTTTTAATATGGAGATTGATCAAGCATTTATAGCTGCTATTCTTACGGTTATTGGATATTCTCTGAATGATACCGTGGTAGTTTTTGATAGAATTCGAGAATTTTTTGGTGAGCATACTAATTGGCCACTGGCTAAGAACGTGAATGCCGCCTTAAATAGTACGCTAAGCCGTACGTTAAATACGTCATTAACAACATTACTCGTGTTGGTTGCCATTTTTATCTTTGCTGCACCGCTTAGAGGGTTTATGTTCTCTTTGATTATTGGTGTGCTTGTAGGTACCTATTCATCGTTGTTTATTGCAACACCAGTGATGTATGATACAGTTAAAAAAGTTGGTTTAAAAACTAAAGTTAAAAAGGAAGAAGCTTCTTCGTAAACCTCTTTGTGATTATATTTAAAAGAAAACCCGTTATCAATTTGATAACGGGTTTTCTTTTAAATATAAATTCTTTTGGTATCTATAGTTTTTTGAAACTAATAGAATCACCCACCTGTAATTGCCATTTAGTTGCTAAACCAGCATTTACCTCTAATATATATTTTGCGGGTACTACAGATGGTAAAGAAGTCTCGTCAAGGGGAATGGTGTTTTTCTGAAAACTTACTATTTTTTGATCTTCGCCAATATAAATTATGTCCAAAGCAATCAAGGTATTTTTCATATAAAAATTTTGAGGCTTAGTTTCTTCAGATATAAAAAGCATTCCTTGGTCAGTGTGTAGTTTTTTGCGATACATCAATCCAGTTTCACGTTCATAAGGATTATCTGCTATCTCTATAGTAAG
Source organism: Aquimarina rhodophyticola (assembly GCF_042434915.1). Classification (GTDB taxonomy): domain Bacteria; phylum Bacteroidota; class Bacteroidia; order Flavobacteriales; family Flavobacteriaceae; genus Aquimarina. The sequence continues at coordinate 2,279,055 of NZ_CP170198.1, read as the reverse complement.
TTGTTTAATCGTGTCTTTATCCCGAAGAATTTGCAATTTACCTTCTTTGGTGAACGATATGTCCTTTACCTTAATGTTAGACTCACTACTATTTTGTTCTTTTTTACAGCTATATAAGGTTAGAAAAACTATTACAATAGCGAAAATGTTAGATGTTGTTGTCATTTTAAATTATAAAAAAAATTAAATACTGGTAAATTTTCTATATCGTATTTTACAAAACATATAGATGCCATAGCACGCAAGTCCCGCCGATACTAGCCCTAGAAGCCATGGACCACTACTGTTTTTCTGTATAAAGGAAAAAGCATCTGTTGTACCTTTTATAGAGGTAGTGCTATTAAAAGCATCAAGTCCAGCCTTTATAAAGAAATACGATACTATGGAGATAACAATACCTCTTGAAATTAGTCCAGCGTATCCAATGTTTTTGATTAATTTTCTCTTTTTTATATCTGAAATGGAACTAAGATTAAACTGATTTAAAAAATCTCCTTTAATAGCCTTAATAAATTGATGAGCAGCTTTGATACCCATCAATACACCAATTATTATTAGTAAATATTCGCCATACTCAGAACTTAAAAGAGAATTTTTTGAAGATCCTGAAGAACTAGATTCATTAAAAATTTCCCAGATAGAAATTCCGCCTAAGATGGCATAAATTACTCCACTTATAAAAAAGCCAATTCTTTTCATAGATCCTTTTAGATCGCTATCAATTCCTTCTGGATTTTGAATACTTTGAATAAATCTCCAAAAAGCGTAACATAATAAGCCTATTCCTAGGATTGCAAGTATAATTTTCCCAAAAGCCTGTTGTTCTAAGAATTCAATTACTTGCAATTTTCCTGCTTTTTGACCTCCCACATTAAAAGCAGCTAATAATGTAAGTAAACCCGTTAAAAGATATACCAATCCTTTTGCACCAAAACCTATTTTAGCTATTTTTTTTATTCTATGATCCATGTCAGATATAATTTATTTATAAAAGTACGAGGAGCGATGGTTATAAGTTAAAGTTGCAGTCTATTTATATCTAGTTTAACAAATAGATGGATTTTTTAATAATTTTTGCGATAAATTTTTAACAAAAAGCAGTTGAATTTTTTGAATTTGTCAGTGCGTGTTCATAGTAGCTCGATATGTTTACATCGCATTGATAGTTTGTCGAATAGCCACCAAGTTTGTAAGTAAATTCTTGAGGTGTTTTAAATCAAGCATATTAGCTCCGTCGCTTTTCGCATTTGCTGGGTCAAAATGTGTTTCAATAAATAGTCCGTCAACACCATTTACAACTCCAGCTCTGGCAATAGTTTCGATCATATCAGGTCTTCCGCCAGTGACGCCACTAGATTGATTGGGTTGTTGTAGAGAGTGTGTTACATCGAGAACGGTGGTTGCGTATTCTCTCATGGTAGGGATTCCTCTAAAATCAACAATCATATCTTGATATCCAAACATGGTACCGCGATCTGTAATCATTGCATTATCATTACCACTATCTTGAACTTTTTTAACAGCATGTTTCATTGCTTCAGGACTCATAAATTGTCCTTTTTTAAGGTTGACAGTTTTTCCGGTTTTAGCAGCAGCCACAACTAAATCTGTTTGACGTACTAAAAAAGCAGGGATTTGCAAAATATCAACATAAGCGGCTGCCAAAGCAGCATCTTCATTTGTATGAATATCTGTAACTGTAGGTATATCAAAGGTTTGTCCGACTTTTTGTAAAATCTTTAATGCTTTCTCATCTCCAATCCCAGTAAAGCTATCAATTCGACTACGGTTTGCTTTTTTAAAAGATCCTTTAAAAACATAAGGGATTTTAAGGCTAGAAGTGATTTCAACGACACTTTCTGCAATTCGCAACGCCATCTCTTCACTTTCGATTGCGCAAGGTCCTGCAAGTAAGAAAAAGTTGTTGGCTTCAAGGTTTTTAAGGTTTTTAATTTTAGAAAGATCCATATGATTTTTTTAAGGATACAAAGATATGTTTTTTAGTTTTTGAAGCAGGAAATAATCAATAAAAGTAAAGCTGGTAAATGGAATAAATTTTGAGCTAAAAAAGGATACTTCGTTACGGGCTTATTGAAAAAAGGTCATCGTTTTCAAAAATTTATTTTTAAAACGATGACTAAGAGTAATCTTTTCTCCATTCGTCATAATTACTAGATTATCCTGTAGATAGATATGTTTGACTCGGTCTATATTTACTCCATAATTACGATGTACCTGAATAAATAATGGATTTAAAGTATTTTCAAGCAATTTTTGTAATGAAATTCGTATTAAATATTTTTCACTTTCAGTAATCAAACTACAATAGTTAGCTTCAGTTTCTACATAGATAATATCTTGTATATCTACTTTTGAAATAGTTTTATTGGATTTTACAAAAATACTGTTTTGTAGAGCTATGCCATTTGTAGTAGAAAATGCTGCAGGTTTTTGAGTGAATTCTTCAAAAGCTAGTTCTATCGCATATTGTAATTCTACTGGGTTGAAAGGTTTTATTAAATAAGAACATGGTTCTGCGTACTTAGCACATTCAAAAACAGTTTTATCTAAACTACTAGTTAAAAAAATGATAGGCTTTTTTTGAGCTAATGCATTAATAGTATTGGCTAGATTTATTCCTTTAGGCTTGCCATCAATAAATATATCTAAGATGGCAAGGTCAAAATTAGTTTTATTTATAATTTCAATACTTTCTTCGATAGTCGTGGCTATGGTTAGTTCATAATTTTTTGAAATCGAAGCTTTTAGGCGTTTGATGTCTTCGGGGTTATCTTCAAATAGAAATATATGCATCTTGGGGGCTTTTTTTTAGAGAAAGGGATATTTGAATAATAAAATCCTTGAACTGGAGATGATATTATTCTTTATCCTATTAGGTATTCTGCTGTAGCAAAGAATACTTCTTCTTGGAAAAGGCAAAGCATTGGTACTAGTGTAGCTTCGATTAATAATATAAATCATCACCTTGATGAAGCTATTAAATTTATAATGGGATTAAAAACCTATAGTTTCAGCAGTGATAGCTATAGTAATTGGAAACCAAAAACATATTATAGTATCAATGCTATCAAAAACAATATGTTGGTATCGTAGATGAATTAACAAATGTTTTTGATGATTAGCGAAAATCTCTGGGTTAAATAAGGTTATTCGGCTTCTGTAACAATAAAGAACCACGCAAATAGCGTGGTTTTCTGCTCACAGTGATCATGGAGAGATTATATTAAATTTAAATTCGGATAAAATTAATTAACTAGGCATAATAAACACTTATCAGACAATAATTTAAGTTAGATATAACCTTATGTAAGGCGGCTAATCTAAGAAAGCACAGCATTTAAAATTCTTTGACTTTTAAATAAGAAACAAAACATATACAACCTGTCAAAATAACTCGTACCTTTGCAGCCTTAAAATGAGGCGTATATGAAAGCTATTAAAAATATCGCAATAATTGCACACGTTGACCACGGTAAAACTACCTTGGTTGATAAGATAATGTATCATTGTCAGCTATTTCGCGAAAACGAAAACACAGGAGATCTTATTCTTGATAATAATGATCTTGAACGTGAAAGAGGGATTACGATTACTTCTAAGAATGTATCAGTAATCTACAAGGATACAAAAATCAACATTATTGATACCCCTGGTCACGCCGATTTTGGTGGTGAGGTTGAGCGTGTATTAAATATGGCTGATGGTGTGTTGTTACTTGTAGATGCTTTTGAAGGACCGATGCCACAAACACGTTTTGTGTTACAAAAGGCTATTGATCTTGGGTTGAAGCCTTGTGTGGTAATCAACAAAGTTGATAAGGAAAATTGTACTCCAGATGAGGTTCATGAAAAAGTATTCGATCTTATGTTCGAATTAGGGGCAGAGGAGTGGCAATTGGATTTTCCATCAGTGTATGGTTCTGCAAAGAACAATTGGATGAGCGAGGACTGGAAGAATGAAACAGATTCTATCGAGCCTCTTTTAGAAATGGTTATAAATCATATTCCTTCTCCAAAAATTGAAGAAGGTACTCCTCAATTATTGATTACATCTCTTGACTTTTCATCATTTACAGGACGAATCGCTATTGGTAGATTACAACGAGGAACCTTAACTGAAGGAATGCAAGTTGCATTAGTTAAAAGAGATGGTTCTATCAAAAAAACCAAAATCAAAGAACTACATATCTTTGAAGGTTTGGGTAGAATGAAAGTTGATCGCGTGGAGGCTGGAGATATATGTGCTTTGGTAGGTTTAGAAGGTTTTGAGATCGGTGATACTGTAGCAGATGTTGAAAATCCTGAAGGATTAAAAACAATCGCTATTGATGAGCCAACAATGAGTATGTTGTTTACAATTAATGATTCTCCATTTTTTGGTAAAGATGGTAAATTTGTAACTTCTCGTCATATTAAAGATCGTTTAACTAAGGAATTAGAAAAAAATCTAGCATTGCGTGTAAATACTACCGATAGTGCAGATAAGTTTATGGTCTTTGGTCGTGGAGTATTGCATTTATCTGTTCTTATCGAGACCATGCGTCGCGAAGGTTATGAATTACAGATTGGTCAACCACAAGTAATCATCAAAGAAATTGACGGTATTAAATGTGAACCAATAGAAGAATTGACAATCGATTTACCAGAAAATGTATCTGGTAAAGCTGTTGAAATGGTTACCATGCGTAAAGGTGAGATGCTAAGCATGGAAGCCAAGGGAGACCGTATGGTTTGTGAATTTATGATCCCATCACGTGGTATTATCGGTCTGCGTAATCAATTGCTAACTGCTACTGCAGGGGAAGCTATCATGGCACACCGTTTTAAAGAATATCAACCGCTTAAAGGGGATATTCCAGGACGTATTAATGGTTCTTTGGTATCGATGGAAAAAGGTTCTGCAATTCCTTACTCAATTGATAAACTTCAGGATAGAGGTAAATTCTTCGTTGATCCGGGAGAAGATATTTACGAAGGTCAGGTTATCGGAGAGAATTCTCGTGGTGATGATATGGCTGTAAATATTACGAAAACTAAAAAGCTAAGTAATGTACGTTCTTCGGGAGCTGATGATAAAGCTAAAATTGTTCCGGCAATAAAGTTTTCATTAGAAGAAGCCTTAGAGTATATCCAAAAGGATGAATATGTAGAGGTTACGCCTAATCATTTAAGATTGCGTAAAATTTATCTTACCGAAACTGAGCGTAAGCGTAATAAAATAGTATAATACTTTTATACGGATAATATATTTAAAAAATCCCGAGTTAATCTCGGGATTTTTTTTCAACAATTGGGGTAACTTTTGGTCTCGGGGATCAACTCTTCAAAATATATTAAGTTTCTTCGTTACAAAAACCACGATACAACTATGGATAATTTATTATTTACAGAACTCGTCGGATACTTTGCATCCGCTATGGTCTTAACATCTTTTCTAATGCGAAATATTAAAAAATTACGCTTAGTAAACTCAGTGGGGTGTTTAGCCTTTATTGCTTATGGTGTATTATTAAATTGGTCAATACCAATAATTCTAACGAATACAGCAATTGTGTGTGTGAATATTTATTATTTATTTCTTAAAAAAGAGTAAATAATTAGTTTTCTTATTTGCAATATAAAATTAATATTTAAATTTTCTTATAATTTAACCAATCTTTATAGATCGTTTAAGTAGTATATGCGGCGAGTACAGGTTTGTAAACATCCTTGCTCTACGCTATGTTGAGTATACTTCTACTAGTAATAATTTGCAACTTGTAATCTCATTAAGTAACTTACCCTACTGATATAATTGAGAAGTTTATTACATGGAAAAAAAAGAAGAACCTTTAACTTGGAAAGAATTTATGCGGTTAGATATGCGTGTTGGCACTGTGCTCACTGCAGAAGTATTTAAGGAAGCTAGAAATCCTTCCTATAAATTGACGGTAGATTTTGGGGAATTAGGTGTAAAAAAATCTTCGGCTCAAATAACTAAACGTTATACTTTACAAGAACTTGTGGGAAAACAGGTTATCGCAGTAGTTAATTTTCCTCCAAAACAAATCGCCACGATGATGAGTGAATGTCTAATTCTAGGCGCGATTGGAAATCAAAATGTAGTGACATTAGTAACTGCTGATAAAAAGGTGGCTAATGGGCAACGTATTGGTTAATTCTTTACCCTTTTCGTTGGACAACTTCAAACACTTTACTTCCATCACATTTTAAGGTTTTAGATGGGTACTTCAAAAGTAAAGCATAATCATGGGTCGCCATAAGGATAGTATTTCCATTTTTATTGATATCTTGTAACACCTCCATCACTTCAACAGAGGTTTGAGGATCTAGGTTACCAGTAGGTTCATCAGCAAGAATGAGCTCGGGATCATTTAATAACGCGCGAGCTATAGCGATACGTTGTTGTTCTCCACCTGATAGTTGATATGGGTATTTAAAATCTTTGGTTCTCATAGCTACTTTATGAAGTACATCATCTATCTTACCGTGCATAGCTTTTGGGTCGTTCCACCCCGTTGCTTTGAGAACAAACAATAAATTGTCACGTACGGTACGATCATTTAACAATTTAAAATCTTGAAAAACTATTCCCAATTTTCTTCTCAAAAAAGGAATCTGATTTTCCTTTAATTGTCTTAGATCAAAGTCGACAATATTTCCTTCTCCTTCTGTCAAAGGCAAATCTCCATAAAGCGTTTTCATAAAACTACTTTTTCCTGTACCTGTTTTTCCGATCAAATAAACAAAATCTCCTTTATTTACATCAACATTTACATCTGATAATATTAAGCTTTCGCGCTGGTAAATTGATGCGTTTTTTAGATTTAATACAGAGTTGGACATAGCTAGTTGTATATTAATGACAGTAAAAGTAAAAAGAAAAGTTTTAAAACTGTCTATGGATTATAATTGTTTTAAGAAGCTCATACTTTGAATTTATTTTTAAAATAATTAAGTAGGAATAAATGATTATAATTTGGGCATTTTTTAACTTTGACTAAATAATTATCATATGTTTTACTCGTTACTATCTTAGCTATAAGATTAATCTATCTTTAACACAAACATTTAGATAGGGTGGCGATATTTACCGTCTGATATTAAAAAATAATTAATGAAACATAGTATAATTATAATTGCATTTTTGATTGGTTTTTGTGGTTCTGTTGGGGCGCAACAGTCTGCAATTTTCACTAATGATCTAAAGCTTTATAATCAAGCAATAGAACTTTATAATAATAAACAGTTTTTAGCAGCTCAATTACTGTTTGATAAGGTTAAAGATGCTGTTGATGATGCTACTATTGATGCAGAATGTTCTTATTATATCGCAAGTTGTGCTGTTTGGCTTAACCAAAAGGGAGCCGATGATTTGATGGAGAATTTTGTCACCCAGTACCCAACAAGTACCAAACGCAACGCTGCATACTTAGAGGTAGCAAATTATTACTTCGATAATGGTAACTATGCATACGCGCGTAAGTGGTACGATCGAGCAGAGATTTATTCACTTTCGACAAAAGAGAAAGAAAAGTTCTATTTTAATTATGGATATGCATATTTTAAAATTCAGCGATTTAACGAGGCAAAGAAATTTTTTGAAGAGGTACAAGAAACCAAAGAATACGGAGCAAAAGCTAAGTATTACTTAGGGTTTATTGCCTACGAGGGTGATGATTATCAAGAAGCAAATCAGCTTTTTGACGAAGTGAAGGATTTAAAAGAGTACAACAAGAATCTTTCTTATTTTCAAAGTGATATGAATTTTAAGTCTGGTAACTTTAAAGAAGCCATAAGAGAAGGACTGATCCAGTTACCAAAATCAAAACCAACAGAAAAATCAGAATTGAATAAAATTATAGGAGAGAGTTATTTTAATTTAAAGCAATATGGTAAGGCGATAGAATACTTAAGAGCGTATAAAGGTCGTAAAGGAAAGTGGACCAACACCGATTATTATCAATTGGGATACGCGTATTACAAAGAGGGTAATTATTTTGATGCAATTTCCGAATTTAATAAGATTATCGACGGGCGCAATGCTACGGCACAAAATGCCTATTATCATTTGGCAGAGGCTTATCTTAAAACTGATCAAAAGCAGCAAGCACTCAATGCTTTTAAAAATGCTTCAGAAATGGATTTTGATGCAACCATTAAAGAAGATGCATTTTTTAATTATGCAAAACTAAGTTATGAAATAGGAAATTCATATGAGAGTACGCCCAAAATATTGTTAGCTTTTATGGATGAGTATCCTAACTCGGAGGGAAAGCAAGAAATAAAAGATTTGTTGATCAATTCATACCTAACTTCAAAAAACTATAAAGAAGCTATGGAATTATTGGAGAGTACGCGCAATTATGCCGATAAGGTAGTTTATCAAAAAGTTGCTTACTATCGTGCTATCGAATTGTATACAGCTGGCTCCTACAATGAGGCACTTCAATATTTTACAAAATCCTTGTCTCAACCAAGAGATGCGCTTTATACCTCCAAAGCTACATATTGGAAAGCCGAAACCTTATATGTTACCGACCAGTTTGACGAGGCTTTAGTGTATTTTAAAGAGTTTATGAGTAATGATAATGCGCGTACAACACATGAATATGAGTCGATACATTACAGTTTGGGGTATACGTATTTCAAATTGAAGCAATATGGAAAAGCAGCAGAGCATTTTGCGAGCTTTATTAAGATGATAAAACGAGATGATGTACGATTAGCCGATGCATATTTGCGTCTGGGGGATTGTAATTTTATTTCTAGTAACTATTGGCCTGCTATGGAGGCGTATAACGAGTCAATAAAATTAAATGGAGCAAACGCAGATTATGCTCATTATCAAAAAGCAATAAGTTATGGGTTTGTTGGCAAGAACGATAAAAAAATAAGTGACTTAGAGCTGTTTTTGATATCGTATACACGTTCAGTATATCGTGACGATGCATTGTATGGTCTAGGTAACACTTATATAGCCGAAGGGAAAGTTTCTCAGGGTATAGCTGCCTATGATAGATTAACTAAAGAAATGCCGAAGAGTTCATATGTATCCAAAGCTTTATTAAAGCAAGGCCTAGTACATTATAATAATGATCAAGGTGACCAAGCACTATCCAAGTTTAAACGTATTGTTGCTCAATATCCTGGTAGTGAAGATGCTGTACAGGCTGTTAAAAATGCACGATTAGTGTATGTAGATTTAGGAAGAACCGATGAGTATGCTTCATGGGTCAAGAATTTGGATTTTGTAAATGTCACAGACGAAGATTTGGATAATACCAGTTATGAAGCCGTAGAGAAACAATTGGTAGATGGGGATGAGGATAAGGCTATTAATGAACTAATTAAATATCTTAATGATTTTCCCAAAGGCACTAATTCTTTAAAAGGACATTATACGCTAGCTCAGCTACTTTCTAAACGTAATGATACTCAAGCCGCTTTACCACATTATGAACATATACTTGCAAAGCAACAAACAGAATATACAGAACAAGCGCTTTTAAAAGTGTCGCAATATCACCTTGAAAACAAAGAATATAAGCTTGCACTACCTTTACTTAGTAGGCTTGAACAAATCGCAGATTATCCTCAAAATATAATTTTTGCACAGTCTAATATAATGAAATCACATTATCAATTGGATCATTATGCTGAAACTATTGCCTATGCCGAAAAAGTGTTGTCAAACCCCAAAATTCAACAAGAAGTAAAAGACGATGCACAATTATTTCTGGCTAGAGCAGCATTACAGACAGCAGATGAATCACGTGCAAAACAAGCGTATAAAAAAGTGCAACAAACTGCAAGGGGTGAGTTAGCCGCCGAAGCCTTATATTATGACGCCTATTTTAAAACAAAAGATAAAGCTTATAAAGAATCTAATGAAATTATACAGAAGCTAGCCAAAGAATATTCTGGATACAAACTATATGGAGCCAAAGGATTATTACTGATGGCAAAAAACTTTTATGCATTGCAAGATGCGTATCAAGCGACTTATATTCTTGAGAGTGTAATCAAAAATTTCACTATGTATCCAGATGTTATCACAGAGGCAAAACAAGAGCTTACACGTATGAAGCAATTAGAAGCCAGAACTAATGCCTCTATTCAAACAGAACAATAATATTTATATAGAAAGATCCTTTATATGTCAATTTATAAATTGCTCGTTTTTTCCAGTTGTATTTTAATACATACTTTTAGCTTACATGCACAGGAAAAAGAAGATAAAACGATTGAGACAGATCGTGTTATTGTGGTTAAAGCCTATACACCAACAATTAGTGATGCTTTTAAAATAAAAGCAATTCCAAAACTCAATGATTCTGCAACCTACAGAAAAAAACAACTTCGTTACAGTATTTTTTCGGTTCCGGTAGCCTCTACTTTTACACCAGAAAAAGGACGAGCAGAAGATATTGACCGGCCAAAAGGTATAGCGTTGTATGATAACTATGCTACTTTAGGTTTTGGTAATTATACTTCAGTTTTGGCAGAATTCTATAGTAATTTTGAAATTAATAGAACCGATAATTTTGGTATGTACCTTCATCACAATTCCTCTCAGGGAGGGATAAAAGGTGTCCTTTTAGATGATAAATTTTACAATACTTTTTTGGATCTTAATTATACATCTCGTACCAAAGATTATGTGTATGGTATCGAAGCAGGCATAGAACATCAACTATTTAATTGGTATGGATTGCCTCAAAATAATTTTCTTACCGAAGAACAAATAGATGCAATTAACTCAGAACAATCATATTATGGAGCAAAGATTGGCGGTAAGTTGATGTTTAATGAATCACTTTTAGAGAAGGTAACTTTAAGCTATCGGTATTTTGGCGATGCAACCGAAAGTGCAGAGCATCATATAAACTTAAAACCTTTAATTACCGCAGATCTAGGAGGGCAAAAATTTCAAACAAAAATAATCTTCGATTATCTCAACGGTTTTTTTAAGAAAGATCCTGATCTCAATAATGTTATCAATAATGGTATTGATTATAATAAATTTATAGTGGGTGTTAACCCAAATTTAATTTTCAATAATGATAAGTTTACTCTTAATCTAGGAGCTTCGATATTTTACAGCATGGATGTCGAAAATAAGAATAACGATATTTTTATGTATCCAAATATTAGCGCGTCTTATCGTTTGTTTGATGATGTGGCAATTATATATGCTGCATTAGATGGAACATTAGAACAAAATACTTACCGAGATGCAGTTCAAAACAATCCGTATGTAGCACCGTCACTTATTTTGCAACCAACGAACAAACAATACGAAGGGTATATAGGATTAAAGGGTAAACTATCCGATGTTTTCGGGTATAATATTAAAGGTGGCTATGCTTCACAAATAGACATGCCTTTGTATGTTCGCAATATGGTTAAAATTCCAGCTATCAATGGTTATGAATTTGGAAATTCTTTTGTTTATCGTTATGATGATTTGAAAACAGCTTTTGCGTATGCAGAATTAAATTTTGACATCAACTCTCAAATCAAGTTAAGTACTATTGCAGAATATTTTAAATATAATACAACAGCTCAGTTAGAAGCTTGGAATTTGCCAACAGTAAAAGCATCTATACGCTTTGATTATAAAATAACAGATGCTTGGCATATTGGTGCTCATGCCTTTTATGTGGGAGAACGTAAGGATTTGCTTGCTCATGTGCCATTAGTTCCATATACGCTTGATAGTTATATTGATATTAACCTAAATCTTGGTTATCGTTTTAATGATCAATTATCTGCTTTTGTTAAAGGGTATAACCTAATCGGCGAAAATTATGAACGTTGGATAAACTATCCCGTACAAGGTATTCAGGTCTTAGGAGGAATTACATATAAATTTAATTATTGATGGGTTATAGTATTCTTTTCAAATCGAATACTAGAGCTCTTTATATAAAGAAGATTGATATATAAATTTAATAAAATGGATACTAGATTGGAGTCTACTCGTTGTACCTTTGTTCTCATAGTAGATTCAAAAAATTAAAGTGTTTAATGATTTTATATCCTTTGTGATTCTTGTCTATTATGGTGTAGAATTTTATATTATAACACAATTTTTGATGTCAACAGAAAAGAATGATTTTAAATAGTCAAGAAATGTATGTGTAGTTGGATAGTGAATAACTAAGGTATATATTTGGCCCATTTACCGTTTATACTAGTATAAAAAAGTATATCGAATAATTAAATAATCCCTAATCTTAAATTAAAAAAATACATGCAAAAATTATTGTTATTAGTTCTAGGAGTTACCATCGGTTTTTCCTGTAGTAAACCCAAAGAGCAAGCAGATCTTTTGGTCTACAATGCAAACGTTTATACGGTTGATCAAGATGTGCCTACAACAGAGGCTTTTATAGTGAGAGACGGTAAATTCTTAGCATTAGGATCTACAGAAGAGTTGATGGAAAAATATAAAGTAAAGGAACTCTATGATGCCAAAGGAAAGGCGGTGTTACCTGGTTTGATTGATGCACATTGTCATTTTTACGGATTAGGAATGCAAAAACAGCGCGTAGACCTTGTAGGAACCAAAAGCTATGATGAAGTTCTTCAAAGGATTGTTGAGTTTCAGAAAAATAAGATGACCAACTTTATTATAGGTAGAGGCTGGGATCAAAACGATTGGGAGGTAAAAGAATTTCCTACCAAAGATAAATTAGACAGCCTGTTCCCAAATACTCCCGTTGCAATTACTCGGGTTGATGGGCATGCTATTTTGGCTAACCAAGCGGCACTGGATGCTGCTGGAATTGATGCTTCAACAAAAGTTGAAGGAGGAGAAATTTTACAAGTAGACGATGAGCTTACAGGTATTCTTATTGATAATCCTATGGAGCTGATAGAGAACGTTTATCCAGAGCCAACCGTGAGAGAACAAACAATAGCGTTACAAGATGCAGAAGTTACTAATTTTAGTTATGGATTGACTACAGTAGATGACGCAGGTCTTAGTCCAAATGTAATTGGGTTAATAGACAGTTTGCAACAAGCTGATGCACTTAAAATTAGAGTATATGCTATGGTGAGTAATACCCCCGCATATGTAAAACATTTTTTAAATACAGGTCCTATAAAAACAGATCGTTTAAATGTTTCATCTTTCAAAGTATATGCCGATGGTGCTCTGGGGTCACGAGGAGCAGCACTTAAATCATCCTATACTGATCAAGACAACCATTTTGGTGCTATGGTCATAGGAGTAAAAGAATTTAAAAGATTAGCCAAACGTTTGGCTTCGTCTCCATTTCAAATGAATACTCATGCTATTGGGGACTCTGCTAATTCGGTTGTTATTAATACCTATTATGATGTCCTTAAAGGCGACTCTAATCGCAGATGGAGAGTTGAGCATGCACAAGTAATTGCACCTGAAGATTTTGAGGTTCTTGACGAAAATTTGGTGATAAGTGTACAACCAACGCATGCAACGAGTGATATGTATTGGGCAAAAGATCGTTTAGGCGAATTAAGAATGAAAGGTGCATATGCGTACAAAAAATTATTAAATAAAACAGGTAAATTAGCCTTAGGTACAGATTATCCCGTAGAACATGTAAATCCTTTTTACACTTTTTATGCAGCTGTAGCAAGAAAAGATCTTGAACAATTTCCTGAAAATGGATTTCAAAAAGAAGATGCTTTAACACGAGAAGAAGCGCTTAAAGGTATGACTATTTGGGCAGCCTATAGTAATTTTGAAGAAAAAGAGAAAGGTAGTATTACGGTCGGTAAAGTAGCAGATTTTGTAGTTTTGGAACAAGATATAATGAAAGTAGAAGAGGATGCTATTCCTGATACTCAAGTCAAAGCCACTTTTGTTGGAGGAGAAAAAGTATTTGAAAATTAGAGTAGGTATCTAACTTAAATAAAAAAGGGATGTAATATTTACATCCCTTTTTTTATTAATATTATCTATATTGATAATACCACTATTTTATTTGCCACCATTTGCTTTTAAATCTTCGAGACATCGTGCATCCAGCTCGGGAACAGAATTGTCAATCATATCCATAGCGCCACTGCCAAACTCTATTGCGGCAGACATCAAACATTCTGCAACATTACAATGCCCCTTTGCATCAGTATCCTCATGAAGTTGTTGTTGCGGAGTTCCAATATTTACTAAACCTAATAAATGTGAAAACTCATGATTCAACGTTGCATTTTCAATAGTTGCCAGATCGGGAGAGTTTGGACGACTGCTAACACTTCGCAACGTACTCTCATAGATTACAATGGAAGTATTGAGATATGCAGTTCCTAGGGTAACTTTGGTTTCTGTATCAGCTTCGTTACTGCCGTCGGCAAAATAAATATAAACGGTAATCTCATCTCCACTGTTGTAAAAAGTTCTATTAGAATTTTCGATACCTGCAACTTCTTCTATTGTAAAAGGAGCTAAGTCAGAAGAATTAACTGATCTAGATGTTATTGTGATCCCATCTGGTTTATTAAGTCTGTTTTCTAGAAAAGTTTTAAAGCCTTCAATTGCTGAGGCATTAGGTTCAAATCCTTTAACAGCTATTAACTCTACAGTTAATCCATTAAAAACTTCGCTAGCTAATAAATCTCTAGCAGAACTACCTAATGGCTTTTGATTATCTATTTTTGATATAGCTACAGGAGTATCATCTTCACTGGAACAACTTGTCAAAAAACTTAAGGTGAGAATAGATAAAAATAAAATTTTGGAGAGTTGCATATTTTTTTGATGTAGTAATTAGAAAAGTAAATAAACAAATTTCTTGAATATTTAAGCATATGTTTAACGTAAATTTTAATCAGCTAACTAGCAAGGACTGTTGCATCTATTAGGCTATTTTTATTTGCGCTAAATAATCATTGTTCTTGCCAGTATGAATGATATTGCATACAAAACCATTGGCATTAGCAGCATTTTGCAGTGTTGTATAATCAATGTATAGCCAATCAAACCAATCGGTTTCTAGATTTTTATATTTCATTTTATATTTCATTTCGCCATAATATGCTGCAGTAGCATCAACCCAGAAACCTCCATCATCATCTGTATATAAGTAAGCTAAGTCTGATGAGTCAAGTAAGAGTTGTCCATTTGGGTTGAGTATGGTTTTAATATGTTCGAAAAAACGATCAATATTTGATAATTGACCAATAATACCGCTGCCATTCATCAACATAATGATGGTGTCAAATTTGGTTTCTTGAAGTTCAAATAAGTTTTGTTGATGAGCTTTTAAAATACCTCGTTTCTTAGAAACCTCTATTGCACCAGCAGAAATATCGATTGCCTCTACATCGAGCTTATAATAATCCTGCAATATTAAACTGTGGCTTCCCGCACCGCATCCTACATCCAATACTTTTCCATAAGATAAAGCCAAGGCCTTTTGCTCAACTTTAGGCATTTGATCCAAAGTTCTAAAAAGATAAGATATAGGGATGCTATCATCATCAAAACCAGGAGATATAACCGTTATTGCTTGTAAACTACTGTTTTTACTTGTAAAATCTTTTAGTGCTTCTCCTAATACATCTTCCATTTTATTATATTTTTTGACTGTAATCATGTTAGTGATGTTTGGTTTTTATAGAAATATCTATATTTTAAATCAGTTAACATGTAAAGCTAGAGTTATACTAAATACCTATTTTTGTGCTATGCAAGAATTTATTAAACAATTACCGCAACTCGCCAAAGATAATCATACAGAGAATAAAAAGTTCTTTGCTAAGCTCAAAAAAAAACCGCCAAAAGATCTTGATTTGGTAATGGAGGATTTACATGCCAAAGAGTTTACAAAAACAGACTGTTTGCAATGTGCAAATTGCTGTAAAACTACAGGTCCTTTATTTACGGATAAAGACGTTGATCGTATTGCAAAATATTTGAAAATGAAATCAGTAGATTTTGAAAAGCAGTACCTTAGAACTGATGAAGACGGTGATTTCGTACTTCAGTCTGTACCATGTGTTTTTTTGGGAGTTGATAATTATTGTAGTATTTATGACGTGCGTCCCAAAGCTTGCCAAGAATTTCCACATACAGATCGTAAAAAGTTTCACCAAATAGCCTCTTTAACGATGAAAAACATTGAGATTTGTCCAGCAGCGTTTAACATTGTTGAAAAAATGAAAGACAAATTGCAGTTAAGTCATAAAACTAATAAAAGACAATAGAACCTACAAAGCTTAGATAGGATACAAAGCGTATTTTTTTCGTCGTTGCTTATGAAGTTCTATTCCTGACTCCCAACTTTTACGAATTATTTTGAGCGGTACTCCTCTTTCAATTTGTTCTTGTAGTTTTTTAGTACCAGCATGCAATGTAAAGGATTTTGTTTTAAAAAAATTAGAGGGATTGTTCGAATGGGTATAGGCTTTGATCAACCACTGTAAGTTAACTTCATTTGTCGGATATTTAGAAGTTAAATTCTCTCCATAGCAAACCTTATTGTTGTGTTTGGGAGATTTGGATCCAAAATTAGGATGAGGGACATAGGCATAATTGAATTTACCCATTTTTAAGTCTGGGGATCCGTAAATTTGAAACTGCATTTCGGTACCACGGCCAGCATTAATTGTAGTACCTTCAAACAAGCCAAGGCTAGGATATAAATTGATAGCAATATCGTTTGGTAAATTGGGAGAGGGGCGAATGGGTAAACTATACGTGTCACTATGGGTGTAATTTTTTACGGGAACGACAGTTAAATCACATGTTAGATTAGTACCAAGCCAACCTTCAGTATTAATCATATTAGCATATTCGCCTATTGTCATTCCGTGAACCAAAGGAACGGGATGCATGCCCAAAAAACTAGTCTGCTCATTCTCGAGTGTGGGACCATCAACATAACTACCGTTGGGATTGGGACGATCCAAAATAATAACAGGGATATTATTTTCTGCACAGGCTTGCATAACATAGTGCAATGTAGAAATGTACGTGTAGAAACGGACACCTACATCTTGAATGTCAAAAATAACTATCTCTACATCTTTTAATGATGCTTTTGAAGGCTTTTTATTAGCGCCATATAATGATACTACAGGTAGTCCAGTTTTACTGTCTTTGCCATCAGCAACCTTTTCTCCTGCATCAGCTTTACCTCTAAAACCATGTTCTGGAGAAAAAACTTTTACAATATTAACCTTGTGTGATAAGAGTGTATCTGCCAGATGTACGTATAGAGAGGTAGGATCTGTTAGAGTGCCTGCGGTAAGCATATGTTTTTTATAAAAAGAAACGCCAAAAACCACAGATGTTTGATTAGCTACTAGTGCAACTTTTTTACCATTGAGCATCGGAAGGTACGACGGTAATTGATTTGCTCCAACAATAATGGGTGATACTGTATCCAAAATTGAATGCTTATAGAGTTTATCATCGGCTGCTGTATCCAAAGCAACTGATGGAGTAGGTAGATATGGTTTTGAAAAGCTTCCGCAAGAAATAAAAAGGATGAGAGCGAATAAAAACGTATTTTTGAATACAATTTTGATAAAAACCATAAGTAGAGTTGAATTTCGAATATTTTATAGCCAAACGCCTAATCAAAGGTAAGAAACAAAACAATAGTATCGCTGCACCAATACTAAAAATAGCAATTTTTGCAATAGCTATTGGTATGATTATGATGTTAGTGACTGTTGCAACGGGAGTAGGTCTTCAACACAAAATCAGAGAAAAAGTAGCCGCCTTTAATGGACATATTAGTATAACCAGTTATGACAACAATAATAGTGTTGAATCTTGGGTGCCAATAAGTAAAAATCAAGACTTTTATCCCAAATTTGAGACAGTCGATGGCATTTCTCATGTTCAAGTTTATGCTACCAAAGCAGGTATTGTTAGAACAGCTTCCGATTTTGAAGGTGTGGTGGTAAAAGGTATAAGTACCGATTATAATTGGAGCGTTTTTGAAGAGTATTTAACAGCAGGAAAATTACCTGCTATTGAATCTGATAAAGTATCCAATGAAATTTTAATATCAGAATATATAGCCAATCGTTTGCATCTTGGTATTGGGGATAAGGCAATCACCTATTTTATCAAAAGAGATGCAAAGGCAAATGATAAACCAAACATTCGTGCTTTTGATATTGTAGGGATTTACAATTCGGGATTTCAGCAATTTGATGAAAATTACGCGTTTATAGATATATCGCACATTAGAAGAATGAATAAATGGGAAGAAGATGAGGTTGGAGGTTTTGAAGTTTTTATTAATGATTTTGATGCTATTGAGCAAAAAGGCGCAGAAGTTTATGAAACGATTCCTTCGACCCTCGACAGTAAAACTATCGCCCTTAAATACGGGACTATTTTTGAATGGCTCAAATTGTTTGATTTAAATATAATAGGTATCATTAGTATCATAATATTAGTAGCAGGTATTAATATGATTACCGCCTTACTTGTATTGATTTTGGAACGAACCCCTTTAATTGGAATTTTCAAAGCTTTGGGAACCACCAACTGGAGCATTCGTAAAATATTTCTATACAATGCAGGGTATTTAATTGTTCAAGGACTATTTTGGGGTAATTTGATAGGTATTGGGTTGTTATTACTACAACAGCAATATACTTTAGTTAAATTGAATCCAGCAACCTACTACGTAACTACGGCTCCTGTTTATCTTGATATAGGATACATTATACTTCTTAATGTGGGTACTCTAGTTTTATGCCTAGTAATGCTATTAATACCTTCCTATATTATTTCAAGAATATCTCCCGTTAAAGCTATTAAATTTCAGTAACTAGGGATTATAATCTAAAAATTGTTAGTAGGTGAACTACTTCGTATCTTTGCTAGATAATATACGATGATATGATCGTATAAAATTTCAAATTAAAAAGAGTGAAGTACGCAAAGAATATTTTAGAGACAATTGGAGATACACCTATGGTTAAAATGAATGCCTTGGTGAAGGATGTGGACGCTTTGGTTTTGGCAAAATATGAGACATTTAACCCTGGCAACTCGGTTAAAGATCGCATGGCGTTAAAAATGATCGAAGACGCCGAGGCAGATGGAAGGTTAAAACCAGGAGGTACGATTATTGAAGGGACTTCTGGAAATACGGGTATGGGTTTAGCTTTGGTAGCAATCGTTAAAGGATACAAGTTAATATGCGTAATGGCTGATAAGCAATCCAAAGAGAAAATGGATATTTTGCGTGCAGTAGGAGCCAAAGTTATGGTATGCCCTACCAACGTAGAACCAGAGGATCCAAGATCTTATTATTCAGTTTCCAAAAGATTAGCTGAAGAAACGCCAAACTCTTGGTATGTGAATCAATATGATAATCCTTCTAATGCTATAGCGCATTATGAAAGTACAGGACCCGAAATATGGCAGCAGACTGAGGGTAAGATAACGCACTTTATAGTAGGTGTAGGTACAGGTGGTACCATTTCTGGTGTAGGAAAATATCTTAAGGAACAAAATCCAAATGTTAAGGTTTGGGGTATTGATACATACGGTTCGGTCTTTAAAAAGTATCACGAGACTGGAATTTTTGACGAAAATGAAGTTTATTCTTATATAACCGAAGGTATTGGAGAGGATATATTACCTAAAAATGTGGATTTCTCAATAATAGATGGGTTTGTTAAAGTAACCGATAAAGACGCAGCTGTATATACGCAACGCTTAGCTAAGGAAGAAGGTATGTTTTTAGGGAATAGTGCTGGTGCAGCTATCAAAGGTTTACTACAACTTAAAGATAAGTTCACAAAAGATGATGTAGTTGTTGTTCTTTTTCATGATCACGGCAGTCGATATGTAGGTAAAATGTTCAATGACGAATGGATGCGCGAACGTGGTTTTTTGGAAGCAGAAGTTTCTACCGCAAAAGATTTGCTAAATACTCACGAACAAAAAACATTAATTACTGTAAAAACTGAAGAATTAGTTTCTCATGCGATAGAAAGAATGCGTAGGTATAATATATCACAAATGCCTGTTATGGATAGTGAGGGATTTGTTGGATCTGTGGATGAGAGTGCATTATTTTCGGCGTTTATCGAGAATGGTAAAACTATAGATACTCCGATAAAATCGATTATGAATGCCAAATATCCCGAATTAGAGGATACTGTCTCTATAGATAATGTTGCACAACAAATTAAAAATGGTAATACAGCGGTTTTGATCAAGTCGGGAGATAGTTATCAGATCATAACAAAATCAGACATTATACATCATATGAATTAATTTCTTATCTTTAATTCTTAAAAAAATTACCCCATTAATATTCTAATTTAGAATAGGATGGGGTATTTTTTCATTTTACAATGTAACGTGAACGCAACTTTAAAAGGTTATACGTATCCATTAAAAAATTAACCAACAAGTTTATCACAATGCAGCAATACCATTTTGACTTCTCGAATTTAGATATATTACGTGATTATTTTAGGAACATATTGGATCCAAATGGTACTGACTACACTATAAATTTTCCAGAAGAGATTGGTGAAGGGTATTTATCATACTATAAAATATCACCAGAGGTATATCTATTAATAAATAATTATAAAGCAAATGATGATCTAGAATTTATAAGAAACCCTATAGATGAGAGTGATATAATATTACATTTCAGGAAATATGCATTAACCCATTCATTAAAAAATAATATAATAACTAGTCATTATAATAATGCATATACTCCAGGTAATATGCGTTGTATGGATGCTACAAAAGGAGAGCGTGTATTTATTCCAAAGGGAGCCGAAATTCGTTCAACAATGATAGTACTCAAAAGTACTTATACCAAGCCATATTTTATGAAGAGTCATACTACGGCTCAAAACTTGGATACTTACATAAAATACACGCATCAATTTATAGATAAGTTTTACCTTTCTTATCGACAATCTGTTCTTTTTGATCAAATTGTTAGCCCAAATTATGATACGATTGAAAATGAGCTCTATTTTATAGCTAGGGGTATTAATTTATTAGAAACGTTTTGGAAAGATATTGTGAAATTTGATACAGATAATAATCCGTTTGCAATTAATGCAAAACAGGTTGGTAACATATATAAAATTAGTCATTATTTAGAAAATAATTTATTTGAACCCTTTATAGGTGTTGATCAGTTAGCATTGATGGCATTTATGAGTCGCACTAATTTTTTTAATATGTTTAAAGACATTCACAATCAAACCCCTTTAGAATATTTTAATAATAAGCGCTTAGAGTCAGCCTATACGATGGTTTTTTCTGAAGGAATAGCTGTAAAAGAAGTAATGAATACCTTAAACTATTCGAATTCATCAAAATTTAGAAAAGCTTTTTATAATAAATTTAATGTATATCCCGATGGTGCAACGACTGTAAAATAAAATGGTTGCCATACTATGGCAACCATCAATAACCTAACACAAACTCAACTAAGTATAGGTTTTATAAATCCTCAAAGGAATTATATTTACACAAAAGTCGCATATAAGTAGTAAAAATTGCATTCCAATAATACAAAACTTTTTACCATTAGTACATTTTTACCGTAATGTAACAACGTGAAAATACAAGCAAAAAAATATTTGCTTCAATATTTTAACAAAAATATTACTCAATTCTATAAATAATTGTAATTATGTAGGGTCTGATAATTAGGTTTTTAAATGAAAGAGGATTTTCTGCATTATGTTTGGAAATATCGAAAGTTTGGGTTTGATAGCCTATATACTACAGATGGGTCATCTGTCGATATTATATCAGTAGGTAGCCATAATACATCCAGATCAGGGCCAGATTTTTTTAACAGTTGTTTACTTATAGAAGATCAAAAATGGGCGGGTACGGTAGAAATTCATATTAAATCAAGTGACTGGTATGTACATGGTCACGAGAAAGATATTAATTACGATAATGTAATATTACATGTCGTTTGGGAAGATGACGTCGAAGTTTTAAGAAAAAATAATTCTAAAGTACCAACACTTGCGCTTAAGGAGTTTGTAGCTCCTGCGGTACTTAATACTTACAACAAACTAGTCCTTTCTAATAAAAGTTCTAGTTGGCTTTCTTGTGAGAAACAACTAGTAGATGTACCCGCATTTACTGCCGCTAATTGGAAAGAGAAATTATATATAGAGCGGCTGTTATTTAAAAACGACACGATCGTGTCACTGTGTAAAACGACAAAGAATGATTGGGAAGCTGTTTTTTATACCTTAGTAGCCAAAGGTTTTGGATTAAATGCAAATGGAGAAGCATTTATGTCAATGGTGCAATCTATACCATACAAATTGATAAGAAAATATAAGAATAGCATACAACAATTAGAAGCATTACTTTTTGGACAGCAAGGGTTACTCGATCAAGAAATTGAAGATCCTTATTATCAAAGTTTACAAGAGGAATATAAGTTTATAAAACATAAGCACGATCTAAGTAATGTAGGTGTTTTGAGTGCCGAGTTTTTTAGGTTACGCCCTTCAAATTTTCCCACTATACGATTATCACAATATGCAGCTTTCGTGTCCAGCGATGATCATTTTTTTGAAAGCATCCTGAATTTTGATCGGATAGAGCAGTTCTATAACATTTTTAATGTAGCCACTTCTAACTACTGGGAAACCCATTATACTTTTGGCAAAGAATCAAAGTTTAGGAAAAAACGCATAACAAACCCTTTTGTTGATCTTCTGTTAATTAATGTAGTAGTTCCTTTTTTATTTGCTTATAATAGAAGTCAAGGAAGCGAAGATCATTCAAAACTTTTTGCTCTAATACAACAACTTAGGCCAGAACAGAATGCTGTTATAGAAATTTTCAAAAAAGCTGGAATGCAAGTGAATAGTGCGATGGACTCTCAAGCATGTCTTCAATTGAAAACACTTTACTGTGTAAAAAATAAGTGCCTTCAATGCGCCTTTGGAAATTATTTTTTAAACCATCATTCAATTTAAATAGATTATAATTAATTTGCACTATGCTATATAATCTTAGACTTTATTTAGAAAGAAATGGATTTTATGTCTCTAGTCGATTAGCAGATCGTATGGGGATACGTACTAAGAATGTGCGTTTGTTTTTTATCTATGCAACATTTGCAACAGTTGGATTAGGGTTCGTATTCTATCTTACTTTGGCATTTTGGCTTAAATTAAAAGATTTAGTATACACCAAACGAACTTCAGTTTTTGATCTCTGATGTATGATTAAATATTTCAAATCAAGAATATATATAGCAATTACTCTACTAATAGTCGTCGTCGTCGTAGGGGTAGTAGGGTTTCGCTTCTTCTCAAACTATTCTTGGGTGGATGCGCTTTATATGACAGTTATTACGATGTCAACTGTTGGTTTTGGCGAAGTACAACCTCTTGATGCGACAGCCAAACTATTTACGGTGTTTTTAATAGCAACCAGTGTAACCATTTTTGCGTATGCGGTTTCTGTGATCACCGAATATATCGTAAATAAAAGTGATCCTTACAAAATGCAATACAGAAAACTTCAAAAAATGATACAAGCTTTGAACGATCATATTATCATTATAGGGTATGGGCGAAACGGTAAGCAAGCAGCAGATAAACTCTTGGCCTATAGCAAACCGTTTATTATCGTAGAAAATGATAGGCAGGTAATAGAAAAATATCAAAGCGAAGAACTTCTCTTTTTGGAAGGAAATGCTACAGAGGATGAGGTTTTATTAGAAGCGATGATCAAAACTGCCTCTTGTCTAATCTGTACTCTGCCCGAGGATGCCGATAATTTATTTATTGTACTATCGGCTAGACAAATAAATAAAGACTTAAAAATAATAAGTAGAGCATCACAAGATGCCTCTTATAAAAAAATTAGATTGGCAGGTGCAGATAATGTAATTATGCCAGATCGTATTGGGGGAGACCATATGGCTTCACTGGTAGTAGTTCCAGATCTTATCGAGTTTTTGGATAATCTATCAATAATAGGTAAGAAATCAATAAATATCGAAGAGATTTCATTCGAAAAAATGTTTGATGACACAGAGCCTAAAACAATACGCAGTATTGATATGCGCTCTAAAACTGGATGCACCATAATTGGTTACAAATCTCCAGAAGGTGAGTATGTGGTAAATCCTGAAGCCGAAACACTTCTAAAACCTGGATCCAAAGTTGTGGTACTAGGAAGACCAGAACAGATTAATTTGTTAAACAAACAATTTAATATTTAACATTATCTAAACATTTAACTTGTAAAACATTGTAAACAACCCTTTTTTTTAGCATCTTGCTCACTTCATTCATACATAAATCTAAATTATTATAAAACCATGAAGAGAATTCTTCTTTCAATTCTAACATTTATTATTCCTTTTATAAATTTTGCTCAGGAAGAAAAGGTTTTAACTTTTTCAGAACAAATTGATTTAACGTTTTCAAAATATACCAAATGGTTTGTTGATTTAATTTTTTACGAAATTCCGTTTTCCGAAGAATTTAACATCCCTTGGGTATTAATAGTCTTAATAGGGGGCGCAACCTATTTTACAGTATATTTTAAGTTTATAAATTTTAGCGGCTTTTTTACGGCGATACAGGTAGTTCGTGGTAAATATGAAGATATAGAAAAACACGGCGCAAAAGTATTATATGGTGACGATGGTGCTGCCGCGGTAGCTGTAGATGGTGATATCCCTGATACCATCAGAGATGAGAGTGCAGAGGGTGAAGTTTCACATTTTCAAGCATTGACAGCTGCGCTTTCGGCAACAGTGGGTCTCGGTAATATTGCTGGAGTTGCAGTAGCTCTTTCAATAGGAGGTCCAGGAGCTACTTTCTGGATGATACTTGCGGGCCTTTTGGGTATGGCGTCAAAGTTTGCAGAGTGTACGCTGGGAGTTAAATATCGTGATGTAGGTCCAGATGGTACGGTATATGGCGGTCCTATGTATTATTTGAAAAAAGGTTTAGCAGAAAAGAAAATGGCAGGACTAGGTAAAGTGCTAGCAGTTCTTTTTGCGATTTTTGTGATTGGTGGTTCATTTGGAGGCGGTAATATGTTTCAAGCCAATCAAGCAGCAGCTCAATTTATAGAGTTAACGGGACTTACAGGAGGAAACACAGGACTGTATTTTGGTATCGCAATGGCAGTCTTGGTTGCTGTTGTGATTATTGGCGGTATTAAAAGAATTGCTTCGGTAACTGAAAAAATTGTTCCTTTTATGGCGGGTATTTATGTTCTGGCAGCTTTGGTAATTCTGGCGGTAAACTATGTGCACATTGGAGACGCTTTTGGACTTATTTTTGAAGGTGCTTTTTCAGGGTTGGGTATAGCAGGAGGACTTATTGGAGTAATGATTCAGGGTATACGAAGAGGAGCTTTCTCTAATGAAGCAGGAGTTGGATCAGCTGCAATTGCTCACTCGGCAGTACGAACAAAATATCCTGCTAGTGAGGGTATTGTTGCTCTATTAGAGCCCTTTGTAGATACTGTAGTTATTTGTACAATGACAGCTTTAGTAATTATTATTACAAATTTTGATGCTGGATTTTTAGAGTATGGTACTCCAATTACAGAAGGTGTCGAGCTTACAGCAACTGCATTTGACACCGTAATCCCAAATTTCTCTATTATTCTTACCATTGCAGTAATTCTTTTTGCATTTTCAACAATGATTTCTTGGTCGTATTATGGAATGCAAGGATGGGTGTATCTTTTTGGAAAAGGTAAAATTTCAGATCTAGTATATAAATTATTATTTTTAGTATTTGTAATTGTCGGAGCCTCTATTAGTTTGGGGTCAGTGATTGATTTTTCTGATGCAATGATCTTTGCTATGGTTGTGCCTAATATTATTGGAGTTCTTCTTTTAACTCCAAAAGTTCGTCAAGAGTTAATAAAATACAATAAAGCCATTAAATTGAAAAAGGATGCTATCGAAGATGGTGCCGAAGAATTTGAGGTATAATATAGATGTTAATTTTATGAAATTTAAATCCCATTTCGAAATGAATTATCGTTTTCGGAATGGGATTTTTCTTTTTTGTGTTTTACTATTTGTTTATAGCGTTATCACATATTGTAGTAAATCTTCGCATGCTGATTATGGTACGCTCATAATAAATAGAATGCATCAACAGCATATAGACTCTCTCAAGTGTGCTGCAGCTCAAAAACGGTATTCAACGTTTGAGTTAAAACCATTTAATCCAAATTTTATATCCGATTATAAGGCTTACGTTCTCGGGTTAACTCCAGAGCAACTACAAAGTTTAAAAGAATATCGTGCGAACAATTATTGGATACATTCAATTGCAGACTTTAAAAAAGTCACTTCGGTATCAGATACATTACTTAATAAAATAGCTCCATTATTCAAATTCCCATCATTTAATCGGTACAATAAGAAATCGGGTACGGTACTTTCGTCTCAGGAAAAAAAAGATTTGAACACAATCACTCTTATTGACTTGAAAGATATAGTTGGGGTTCCAGAGTTTATAGCAAAACGTATTTTGAATTACCGTGAAGAAATAAGCGGATTTATCGATGATTCTCAACTTGAAGATGTAAAAGGTTTGTATAACAATCAACGCATAAAAATCCTTAATGCATACACGGTTAAAGAATCACCACTTAAACAAAAAATACGTTTAGCAGAAGCTTCTGTAAAGGATTTAATTCGTATACCTTACATAGATTTTGAAACAGCGATTAAAATAAATGATTATCAAAAAAATCAAGGTGAGATCAAAAATTTTAAAGAATTAGAAAAAATAGCTGGTTTTCATTTCGAAATAATTGATAAAATAGCATTATATTTGACTATAAAATAATAATCACAAAAAATTGCTGTTTCTTTTGCTGATTTCATAATGATCTATTGCATATTTCTCAGGTATGTAAAGATGGAAAGAATGTAACAGTTCTCAGTAATAATAATCATTTTAAATAAAGTCTTCAAATGAATAGTATGTATTTTACAGAAGAGCATGAACTGTTTAGACAAAGTCTTAAAGAATTTTTGCAAAAAGAGGTTGTTCCTTATATTGACAAATGGGAAAAAACTGGAACGATAGAACGTTTTATTTGGGAAAAATTCGGAGAAATGGGGTACTTTGGGATAGCGTATCCAGAGGAGTATGGAGGGCTAGATTTAGATTTATTCTATACCGTAATTTTCTTGGAAGAACTTCAGAAAGTTAATTCTGGTGGTTTTGCAGCAGCAATGTGGGCTCATGCATATTTAGCTATGACACACGTAAATAAAGAAGGTAATGAGACTATTAAACAACAATATCTAGTACCTAGTATTGCAGGACAAAAAATAGGTTGTTTAGCTATCACAGAACCTTTTGGAGGGTCGGATGTTGCTGGTATGCGTACAACGGCAGTAAAAGACGGAGATACTTATATTATAAATGGATCTAAAACGTTTATAACTAATGGCGTGTATAGTGATTATTTGGTAGTTGCAGCAAAAACTTCCCCAGAGTTAGGTAGTAAGGGCATGAGTATCTTTATTATGGATAGAGAAACACCAGGAATATCTGCGACAAAGTTAGATAAACTGGGTTGGAAAGCTTCTGATACTGGAGAAATAGCTTTTGACAATGTTCGAGTCCCTAGTACTAGTTTAATGGGAGAAGAAAACAAAGGGTTTGGTTATATAATGCAGCACTTTGCATTAGAACGTTTAATTATGGGGGTTAATGCGCATGCACGTGCAGAGTTTGCTCTGGATTATACTCTTGAGTATATGTCGCAACGTGAAGCTTTTGGTAGAACTATTGATAAATTTCAAGTATTACGTCATAAAGTAGCAGAAATGGCAAGTCAGATTGAAATGAATAAAGAATTTAACTATTCTGTTACAAAACGATTGAATGAAGGTGTTTATGTGGTTAAGGAGGCAAGTATGTCTAAACTCTTAAGTACAAAGATGGCAGATGAGGTTATCTATGAATGCTTACAATTATTGGGTGGTTATGGTTATATGGAAGAATATCCTTTAGCGAGATTGCTACGAGATAGTAGATTAGGACCCATTGGTGGTGGTACCTCAGAAATACTTAAAGAAATTATAGCAAAAATTGTTATAGATAAAAAAGAGTACAAAGCAGCTACATAATTGTAGCTTTGTATAAGCTTATTTTTAATTCTGTATTTTAAGCGGTATAAAAATGGGATTTTAATAATTTTTTACGGGTATAGTTAAGTTTTTAATAAATTTTATTAACACGAAAACGTTTGAGTTAAATCTCAAACGTTTTCGTGTTTTAAGAATATGGTACTTTTAAATAACTAAAACACAAACATTATTTATTATGACAAACTTAAACGTAAAAGTAGCCTTATTTCTTTTGGCGATCGTAGCTCTCAGTTGTGAACGAGAAGAAATAGAGATTAAGGAACCAACGGCTGTTGAAAAAAGAGTGTCACAACCACTTAATAAAGTAGCGCTTAAACCAATAGGTACAGGGGTTATGATGCAAGCATTTTATTGGGACGTTCCCAGCGGAGGTACTTGGTGGAATACAATTAAGAATAAAGTCTCTGCCTGGAGCAATGCGGGGGTTGATGCAATATGGTTACCTCCGGTTAGTAAAGCTCAGAATGGAAAGTTTTCAATGGGTTATGATCCATTTGATTATTATGATTTTGGTCAGTATAACCAAATGGGAAGTACAGAAACTCGTTTTGGGTCGAAAACAGAATTAGAACAGTTGATTAATAGTGCGCACGCAAACCAATTGAGTGTTATTGCTGATATTGTTATCAATCATAACAGCGGTGGGGATTCAGAATTTAATATTTTCAAAAATTCAAATACCTACACCAAGTATACTCCCAAATCAAATCTGTTTAATCGTACTCAATATGATTTTCATCCTAATGACTATCATAATAACGATTCTGGAGTTTTTGGAGGATTTGCAGACCTGTGTCATCACACTAGTTACGTGCAAGATTGGTTGTGGAAAAAATCTAACTCTGTCGCAAAGTATTACAAATACACTATGAAGTTTGATGGATGGCGCTTTGATTATGTAAAAGGTTTTGAACCTTGGGTAGCAAGAGATTGGAAAAATGCAGTTGGAGGCTTTTCGGTAGGTGAGTATTGGGATGGTAATGCCGCAACATTGCAATGGTGGACGGATCAAGCACAAATGTCAGCTTTTGATTTTGCATGTTACTATAAAATGAGAGATGCGTTTCAAGGTAAAAACTTGAATGCGCTTCAAGGAGATATGCTTTGGAAACGTAATGCGTCCAGAGCTGTGACTTTTGTTACCAATCATGATACTGATGAGATACAAAACAATAAACTTCTTGCCTATGCGTATATCTTAACTCATGAAGGGTATCCAGCACTTTTTTATCAGGACTATGAAGAATGGCTCGATAAAAGTGCATTAAACAATTTGATATGGATTCATAATAATCTCGCAGCAGGTAACACCTCAAATTTGTATACTGATACAGATGAATATATTGCCAGGCGTAACGGGAATACCTCAAAAAGCGGTTTAATTGTCTATCTTAATATCTCGAGTTCTTATAAAGAACGCTGGATACAGACGAATTGGAGCAATACGAGAATTAAAGATTATACAGGGCGTTCCAGTTGGGAGCCTGTTACTCAAGGAGATAAATGGGTTAAAATTCAAGTTCCTCCTAATAGTTATACGGTATGGTCAATCAAATAAATAAAATATATAAAAAAGGTTTGTAGATTATACATTTGTAGTATATTTGCACCTTAATTTCTAAAGAAAGGAGGTGATACTATGTTAATTATACCTATTAAAGACGGAGAGAATATAGATAGAGCGTTAAAGCGTTTCAAGCGTAAATTTGACCGAACTGGCACGATGCGTCAGCTACGTAAACGACAAGCGTTTTCAAAACCTTCAGTTGAGCGACGAGCTCAAGTTCAAAAAGCGCAGTACATTCAGCACTTAAGAGATCAAGAAGAAATCTAGTAGCAAATCGTAAGCGTAGTCTATTAGTGTTTTTAAACACGACTTCGTTTTACTATACAAATTAAACCATTAGAGTTATAAAAGTTTGTTTACTTTTATGCGCTAATGGTTTTTTTATGTTTATAACTAAATTTATAGAATACCTAACGTTGGAGCGCAAGTATTCTGTTCATACAATCGCAGCGTATAGAAACGATTTAATTTCGTTTCGAGATTTTGGAATGTCAACATTTGAGGATTTTGATTTAAAAACGGTGGATTATGGGCAAATTCGTAATTGGATTGTTGTTCTTGTAGAGGAGGGTAAGAGTAATCGTACTGTAAATAGAAAAATATCTTCTCTTAAAACATTCTATAAATTTTTGCAAAAGATAGAAGAGATAGATAAAAGTCCCTTGGTGAAACATCGAGTTTTAAAGACTGACAAAAAAATCCAAATTCCGTTTTCTAATGATGAGGTGATGCGTGTTCTCACTTCGTTAAGTGACAAAGAGGATTTTACTAGTTGTAGGGATCGATTAATAATAGAGCTGTTTTATGCAACAGGTATGCGTCGTATAGAGCTCGTTAATCTAAAAATTTCAGATATCGATATAGGGAGTCAAAAAGTTAAGGTATTGGGTAAACGTAATAAAGAAAGAATAGTACCCTTATTGCCGATCGTTTGCAATAGAATTGATGAGTATATGCCATTAAGAAATCAGA
This sequence comes from Aquimarina rhodophyticola, assembly GCF_042434915.1. Classification (GTDB taxonomy): domain Bacteria; phylum Bacteroidota; class Bacteroidia; order Flavobacteriales; family Flavobacteriaceae; genus Aquimarina. Next base: position 2,248,357 of record NZ_CP170198.1, on the reverse strand, counting down.
TCTCTGGCTCCCATCAAGTGGCTAATTTATTCATTACTACAAAAGGAGTTAAAATATATGAAACACTTGTCTACCGAATTATAAATACGTATTTTAGTAAGGCTTCTTCAAAAGTAAAAACGAGTCCACATATACTTAGGCATTCTTTTGCGACTCAATTGCTTAATGAAGGCGCGAATTTGAATGCGGTAAAAGAACTGCTGGGGCATTCCAGTCTAGCTGCGACACAAGTGTACACACATCAAAATGTAGCGCAATTGACAAAAGCTTATAAAAATGCGCACCCCAGAAACAAAAAAAAATAAATTACTATCCTTTTTTTATCTTTTACTTTTTTGTTTAACTTATTAAATAATTAGTACGTATGAAAGTGAACTTGCAATCTGTAAACTTCAATGTCGAAGAGAAATTAAAACAATTTACACAGGCAAAATTAGATAAGTTAGAACATCATTATAATCGTATTATTTACGCTGATGTTTTTTTTAAAGTTATAAATACAAGTGGAAAGGAGAATAAAGTTACAGAAATTTTATTGACAGTGCCAGGTGATGAGTTTATGATAAAAAAAATCAACAAATCTTTTGAAGAAGGTGTAGATGAATGTGTTAGTTCCTTAGAAAGGCAGTTGCAAAAAAGAAAGGAAAAATTAAAAGCGCATATTTAGTTATTTTTTTATCAAAAATGTTTTGAGAAAAGAATAATTTATATACATTTGCAGTCCGTTAGAAATAGCGGGCTTTTTTATGTCTAAAAGCAGTTAAAAGCCGATGTAGCTCAGCTGGCTAGAGCAGCTGATTTGTAATCAGCAGGTCGTGGGTTCGAGTCCCTCCATCGGCTCTTTTAAAAGTTGAAATTTTGTAAATTTTTTAAACTTTTTTAAAATGTTTTGAATTGTCAAAAAAATGTTTACTTTTGCCATCTCAAAATTAGAAAGTTCATTAAAATAATGTTTTGGGGAGATACTCAAGCGGCCAACGAGGGCAGACTGTAAATCTGCTGACTACGTCTTCGCAGGTTCGAATCCTGCTCTCCCCACAAAAACCTACTATGTATTTTAATGTAATAGGTTAGATAAAAATACATTTCTCAAGTTTTTGTTTGAGGATAATGCGGGAGTAGCTCAGTTGGTAGAGCGTCAGCCTTCCAAGCTGAATGTCGCCGGTTCGAACCCGGTCTCCCGCTCTAAATTAAAAGAGCATGTCTTAATAGATTTAAGATGGGTTTTTAAAGTATAAAAGTGCTAATGAATCAGATTTCTTTCTATAATAATTTGAAAGCGTTCTGGTTTATTCTTGTACACTTTAAAAAGCCGGTGTAGCTCAGGGGTAGAGCGTTTCCTTGGTAAGGAAGAGGTCACGAGTTCAAATCTCGTCATTGGCTCTTAGTTCAGAACATAAATTGAACACTAATATATAACTAAGATTAAAATAAATTAATTATGGCAAAGGAAACTTTTGATCGTTCCAAACCGCACTTAAATATTGGTACTATTGGACACGTTGATCACGGTAAAACTACTTTAACTGCTGCAATTACTAAAGTATTAGCAGATGCAGGTCTTTCTGAAGCGAGAAGTTTCGATACTATCGATAACGCACCAGAAGAGAAGGAAAGAGGTATTACTATTAATACATCTCACGTAGAGTATCAAACGGCTAATCGTCACTATGCGCATGTTGACTGTCCAGGTCACGCCGATTATGTAAAGAACATGGTTACAGGTGCTGCTCAGATGGATGGTGCGATCTTAGTGGTTGCTGCTACAGATGGTCCAATGCCACAAACACGTGAGCATATCTTATTAGGGCGTCAGGTAGGTATTCCAAGAATCGTAGTATTCCTTAATAAAGTGGATATGGTTGATGATGAGGAATTACTAGAATTGGTAGAAATGGAAGTTAGAGACTTACTTTCTTTTTACGAGTATGATGGTGATAATGGTCCTGTGATTTCAGGTTCAGCTCTTGGAGCACTTAATGGTGAGCAGAAATGGGTTGATACTGTTATGGAATTAATGAAGTCTGTTGATGAGTGGATTGAGTTGCCAGAGCGTGATGTTGATAAGCCATTCTTAATGCCTATCGAAGATGTATTTTCTATTACAGGTCGTGGAACTGTTGCAACAGGTCGTATTGAGACTGGTATTGCGAACACTGGAGATCCTGTTGAGATCATTGGTATGGGGGCTGAAAAGTTAACTTCAACTATTACAGGTATCGAGATGTTCCGTCAGATTCTTGATAGAGGTGAAGCTGGAGATAACGCTGGTATCCTATTAAGAGGTATTGAGAAAACTCAAATTTCTCGTGGTATGGTTATCGTTAAGCCTGGTACTGTGACACCACACAAAAAATTCAAAGCTGAGGTATATATCCTTAAGAAAGAAGAAGGTGGACGTCATACTCCATTCCATAATAACTACCGTCCTCAGTTCTATGTACGTACTACTGATGTTACTGGAAACATTGCGCTTCCTGATGGAGTTGAGATGGTAATGCCTGGAGATAACTTAACAATCACTGTTGAGTTGATTCAAACAATTGCAATGAATGTAGGTCTTCGTTTTGCTATCCGTGAAGGTGGTAGAACAGTAGGAGCAGGTCAGGTGACAGAGATCTTAGACTAATACAATATAGTTTATAATAAGTAGAGGTATCTGCTCAGGCAGATACCTTGACTTATGTTTACGGGTTTAGCTCAGTTGGTAGAGCACTGGTCTCCAAAACCAGGTGTCGGGAGTTCGAGTCTCTCAACCCGTGCATTATAATAAATTGCTTTACATGGCAATTAACAAATATCAATCTTATAATGGTATTAGGTCTGATGATTTTGTTCTGATTCTTAATATCCATTTAAATAGTGTATAAAGATGGCTGGACTAGCAAACTATATTACAGAATCATACAATGAATTAAAAAATCATGTAACCTGGACTCCTTGGGCAGAAGCACAGCGTCTTACGCTAATAGTTATCGTATTTTCGGTTATTTTTTCTTTAGCAATTTGGGGAGTTGATACTGTTTTTAGTAATATGGTGGAGTATTATTTTGCCTTGGTTAAATCATAATGATGGAAAAAATGGCAGAAGTTAATAATACAAAAAAATGGTACGTTGTTAGGGCTGTTAGCGGTCAAGAAAACAAGGTGAAAGACTATATAGAGCGAGAAATTGCTCATATGGGTTTAGAAGATTTCATATCACAAATTCTTGTACCTACAGAAAAAGTTATACAAATACGTAATGGTAAGAAAATAAATAAAGAAAGAGTTTATTTTCCAGGATATGTTATGATTGAAGCGAATTTGTCTGGAGAGATACCGCACATCATTAAGTCTATTAATGGTGTTATTGGTTTTTTAGGTGAAGTTAAAGGAGGGGATCCTGTGCCGTTAAGAAAGTCTGAAATTAATAGAATGCTAGGTAAGGTTGACGAATTGTCGGTTAAAACTGATAATGTTGCTATACCTTACACTATTGGTGAAACTGTTAAGGTTATTGATGGTCCTTTTAATGGTTTTAATGGTACCGTTGAAAAGGTAAATGAAGAGAAGCGTAAACTAGAGGTGATGGTTAAAATTTTCGGAAGAAAAACTCCACTCGAACTAAGTTATATGCAAGTAGAAAAAGTTTAGTAATTGTTACATTATATTCAGAATTGTTCTTTTGCTTCCAAATTATAGAACAATTCTAATTTAAAATTAGAAAAATGGCTAAAGAAGTAAGTAAGGTTGTAAAATTACAAGTTCGTGGGGGAGCGGCAAACCCGTCTCCACCAGTTGGACCTGCTTTAGGTGCTGCCGGAGTTAATATCATGGAATTCTGTAAGCAATTCAATGGTAGAACACAGGATAAAGCTGGTAAAGTGTTACCAGTTGTAATTACTGTTTTTAAGGATAAGTCTTTTGACTTTATAATTAAAACTCCACCAGCAGCAGTTCAAATATTGGAAGCAGCAAAAACAAAAAAAGGTTCAGGAGAGCCAAATAGAAAGAAAGTAGCTAGTGTATCTTGGGATCAAGTACGTACTATAGCAGAGGATAAAATGCAAGATTTAAATGCATTTACAATAGAGTCTGCTATGAAAATGGTTGCTGGTACCGCTCGTTCGATGGGTGTAACTGTAAAGGGGCAAGCTCCTTTTTAATCCTTAAAACGTTTATAAAATGGCAAAAGTGACTAAAAAGCAAAAAGAAGCTCGTTCAAAAGTTGAAAATAACAAGTCTTACGGTTTATTAGAGGCTTCAGAGTTAATAAAAGAAGTTTCTACGGTAAATTTTGATGCATCGGTTGATTTGGCTGTGCGTTTAAATGTTGATCCACGTAAAGCGAATCAAATGGTTCGTGGTGTAGTAACGTTACCTCACGGTACAGGTAAAGATGTTAAAGTTTTAGCCTTGGTTACCCCAGATAAAGAAGCAGAAGCAAAAGAGGCTGGAGCTGATTTTGTAGGTCTTGACGAATATCTTGATAAAATTAAGGGAGGTTGGACCGATGTTGATGTGATTATTACAATGCCTAGTGTAATGGGTAAATTAGGTCCTTTAGGACGTGTATTAGGGCCTCGTGGTCTTATGCCAAACCCAAAAACTGGAACAGTAACTATGGATGTTGCCAAGGCAGTGTCTGATGTTAAAGCTGGTAAAATTGATTTTAAAGTTGATAAAACTGGTATCGTACATGCTTCAGTTGGGAAATCATCATTCGATGCTAAAAAACTTGAAGATAACGCAAAAGAATTATTAACAACATTGGTAAAATTAAAGCCACAAGGAGCTAAAGGAGTTTATATAAAGTCAATTTATATGTCTTCTACTATGAGTCCTGGCGTACAGATAGATTCTAAGAATTTTGCTGGGTAATTAAGATAAACGATTATGACTAGAGAAGAAAAATCACAAGTAATTGAAGACTTAACTGCTCAGTTAGCTGAAAACACTAATATTTATTTAGCTGATATTTCGGGTCTGAATGCAGGTGCGACTTCAAATTTACGTAGAGCTTGTTATAAAGCTAATGTTTCACTTAGTGTAGTGAAAAATACACTCCTTGCAAAAGCAATGGAGAAATCTGATAAAGAGTTTGGTGAATTGCCAAATGTATTAAAAGGAAATACTTCAATCATGTTTTCTGAAACAGGAAACGCTCCTGCAAAGGTTATAAAAGAATTTCGTAAGAAATCTGAAAAACCTTTACTTAAGGGTGCGTTTGTAGAAGAGGCTATCTTTGTTGGTGATGAATACCTTGATGCCTTGGTGAACATCAAATCTAAAGAAGAGGTTATTGGAGATATTATTGGCTTGTTACAGTCACCTGCTAAGAATGTAGTTTCTGCATTAAAGTCAAGTGGTGGTAAAATTGCTGGTATCCTTAAAACATTATCCGAAAAAGAAGGATAATTCTAAATGTGTACGCACTTTTTAACAAATTATATTTCAATTAAAATTATTATTTAAAACGATAGAAAATGGCAGATTTAAAAGAATTCGCAGAACAGTTAGTAAACTTGACAGTAAAAGAAGTTAATGAATTAGCTGATATATTAAAAGATGAGTATGGTATCGAACCTGCTGCTGCTGCTGTAGCTGTAGCTGCTGGAGGTGGTGCTGCAGGTGAAGCTGAAGAAGAAAAGTCAGAATTTGACGTTATTCTTAAAGCTGCAGGTGCTTCAAAATTAGCAGTTGTAAAACTTGTTAAAGAACTTACAGGTCTTGGTCTTAAGGATGCAAAAGAATTAGTTGACGGTGCACCAAAAGCAGTTAAAGAAGGAATTGCAAAAGACGAAGCAGAAGCTCTAAAAACTCAATTAGAAGAGGCTGGAGCAGAGGTTGAGCTTAAGTAAGCTTAACTATTAGTGATATATAGGTTTAGACCTGGAGAGTACTCTCTAAGGTCTAAACCATTTTGCGTATATAAGTATTAAGTGCTAAAATACGAACCCGTTTTAAACAAATTTAATTAAAATTCCGTCCATTGATGTTAGCAACGCAAACTGAAAGATTGAATTTCTCTTCTGTAAAGAATAGACCTGATTATCCAGACTTTTTGGATATTCAGATCAAATCCTTTCAGGATTTCTTTCAATTAGAAACAAAGTCTGAAGAAAGAGGAAACGAAGGTCTATACAATACCTTCATGGAAAATTTTCCAATTACGGATACCCGTAATCAATTTGTATTAGAGTTTTTAGATTATTTCGTTGATCCTCCAAGATATGATCTTCAGGAGTGTATTGAAAGAGGTCTGACCTATAGCGTACCTTTAAAGGCACGGCTTAAATTATTTTGTACCGATCCTGAACATGAAGATTTTGAAACAATCGTGCAGGATGTATACTTAGGTACAATCCCTTATATGACTCCAAGTGGAACGTTTTGTATCAATGGAGCAGAACGTGTTGTAGTGTCTCAATTACACCGATCTCCTGGTGTGTTTTTTGGACAATCATTCCACGCAAATGGAACAAAGTTATACTCTGCCAGAGTTATTCCTTTTAAGGGATCTTGGATAGAGTTTGCTACCGATATTAATAGCGTAATGTATGCTTATATCGATAGAAAGAAAAAATTACCAGTTACTACGCTTTTCCGAGCGATTGGATTCGAGCGTGATAAAGATATTTTAGAGATTTTTGATCTTGCCGAAGAGGTAAAGGTTTCAAAATCTGGACTTAAAAAAGTGTTAGGTCGTAAGTTGGCAGCACGTGTTTTAAATACGTGGCATGAAGATTTTGTAGATGAAGATACTGGCGAAGTAGTTTCGATTGAACGTAATGAAATTGTATTGGATAGAGATACAATTTTAGATAAAGATCATTTAGAAGAGATTGTAGAATCTGGAGCCAAAACGATTTTACTTCATAAAGAAGATAATCAAAAAGGTGATTATGCTATTATCCATAATACGCTTCAAAAAGATCCAACAAACTCTGAGAAAGAAGCTGTAGAACATATTTATCGTCAATTACGTAATGCAGAACCGCCAGATGAAGAAACTGCACGTGGTATCATTGACAAATTATTTTTCTCTGATCAACGTTATAACCTTGGAGAGGTTGGACGTTACAGAATGAATAAAAAATTAGGTCTTGATATAGCTATGGATAAGCAAGTGCTTACCAAAGAGGATATCATTACTATCATAAAATATTTGATTGAATTAATAAATTCAAAAGCAGAGATAGATGATATTGATCACTTATCTAACCGTCGTGTTAGAACTGTAGGTGAGCAACTATCACAACAATTTGGTGTTGGTTTAGCACGTATGGCTCGAACCATTCGTGAGCGTATGAATGTTAGAGATAATGAGGTATTTACACCTATTGATTTGATCAATGCTAAAACGTTATCTTCTGTAATTAATTCTTTCTTCGGAACGAATCAATTATCTCAATTCATGGATCAAACCAATCCTTTGGCTGAGATTACGCATAAGCGTAGACTTTCGGCTTTGGGACCAGGTGGTTTATCTCGTGAACGTGCAGGTTTTGAGGTTCGTGATGTTCACTATACACATTACGGTCGTTTATGTCCTATTGAAACTCCAGAGGGTCCTAATATTGGATTGATTTCATCTTTAGCGGTTTTTGCAAAGGTGAACTCTATGGGATTCTTAGAAACTCCTTATCGTAAAGTTGAAGATGGTAAAGTTGATTTAAGTGAGTTTAGGTATTTAAGTGCAGAAGAGGAAGAAGAAAAACTTATAGCGCAGGCCAACATACCTTTAAAAGAGGATGGAACTATCGAAACAGATAAGGTAATTGCTAGAATGGAAGGGGATTTCCCAGTGATTGATCCAACCAACGTAAACTATGCCGATGTAGCACCTAATCAAATAGCGTCAATTTCAGCATCGTTGATTCCTTTCTTAGAGCATGATGATGCAAACCGTGCTTTGATGGGATCAAACATGATGCGTCAAGCCGTACCTTTATTGAGAGTTGATGCTCCAATCGTGGGGACAGGTCTTGAGCGTCAAGTGGCTTCAGATTCGAGAGTATTAATCAATGCAGAAGGTGATGGAGTTGTAGAGTATGTAGATGCTCAAAAAATTACTATAAAATATGATAGAACCGAAGAAGAGCGTATGGTAAGCTTTGATTCTGATTCTAAAACATATTTCCTAATAAAATTCCGTAAAACCAATCAAGGAACAAGCATCAACTTAAAACCTATTGTTAAAGTAGGAGATCGTGTAAATCGTGGTCAGGTACTTTGTCAAGGATATGCTACCGAGAATGGTGAATTAGCGTTGGGTAGAAACATGAAAGTAGCCTTTATGCCTTGGAAAGGGTATAATTTTGAGGATGCTATTGTGATTTCAGAGAAAGTAGTTCGTGATGATATTTTTACATCGATACATATTGATGAGTATTCATTAGAAGTTCGTGATACCAAACTCGGTAATGAAGAGTTAACGAATGATATACCAAATGTTTCTGAAGAGGCTACCAAAGATCTTGATGAGCATGGGATGATTCGTATTGGTGCCGAGGTTAAACCAGGTGACATCCTTATTGGTAAAATTACACCAAAAGGCGAGAGTGATCCAACACCCGAAGAAAAATTACTTCGTGCGATTTTTGGAGATAAAGCTGGTGATGTTAAAGATGCATCTTTAAAAGCTTCTCCTTCATTACACGGGGTTGTGATCGACAAAAAATTATTTGCTCGTGCAGTAAAAGATAAGCGCAAACGCTCACAAGATAAAGAAGATATTTCTGCTCTTGAACGTGCTTATGATGCTAAATTTGCTTTATTAAAATCAGAATTAGTAGACAAATTATTCCTTATAGTTGGTGGTAAAACATCACAAGGAGTTATTAATGACTTAGGAGAAGAAGTACTACCAAAAGGTAAAAAGTATACTCAAAAAATGCTTAATAGTGTTGATGATTATGCACACCTTACAAAAGGTACATGGACAACCGATGATAGTTTGAACGGTTTAGTAGCCGATTTAATTCATAACTATAAAATTAAACAAAACGATCTTCAAGGAAACTTAAGAAGAGAGAAGTTTACGATTTCTGTCGGAGATGAGTTACCAAGTGGAATTATTAAGCTTGCCAAAGTTTACATTGCTAAAAAACGTAAACTTAAAGTTGGTGATAAAATGGCGGGACGTCACGGTAACAAAGGTATTGTTGCACGTATCGTACGTGAAGAGGATATGCCATTTTTGGAAGATGGAACACCGGTAGATATTGTATTAAATCCTTTAGGAGTACCGTCGCGTATGAACATTGGACAGATTTATGAAACTGTACTTGGATGGGCAGGTCAAAAACTGAACAAAAAGTTCGCAACACCGATTTTTGATGGTGCTTCAATAGATCAGATTAACGAATTTACAGATGAAGCTGGAATTCCAAGATTTGGACATACGTATCTGTATGATGGTGGTAGTGGTGAGCGTTTTGATCAACCTGCAACGGTGGGTGTGATTTACATGCTTAAGCTAGGACACATGGTAGATGATAAAATGCACGCACGTTCTATCGGCCCTTATTCATTGATTACACAGCAACCATTAGGTGGTAAGGCTCAATTTGGTGGTCAGCGTTTTGGAGAGATGGAAGTTTGGGCGCTAGAGGCTTATGGAGCATCAGCGACCTTACGTGAAATATTGACGGTAAAATCTGATGATGTAATTGGTAGAGCCAAAACTTACGAAAGTATAGTGAAAGGTGAACCAATGCCAGAACCAGGATTGCCAGAATCCTTTAACGTGTTAATGCACGAATTAAAAGGTCTGGGTCTTGATATCAGATTAGAAGAATAATACTGTGCCCTGTAGATGTCATGTTTAGAAAGGCTAAGCATGACATTTATTAGCAGTGGTTATTCAAATTTAAATTACAATAATTCTTAAGGAACCATGTATTATGGCAAGAAATAATGATAAGAATACTGTACAGAGATTTAATAAAATCTCTATTGGTTTGGCTTCTCCAGAGTCAATATTAGCAAACTCAAAGGGAGAGGTACTTAAGCCAGAGACTATTAATTATCGTACACACAAACCAGAGCGAGACGGTTTGTTCTGTGAGCGTATTTTTGGTCCTGTGAAGGACTTTGAATGTGCTTGTGGTAAATATAAAAGAATTCGCTACAAAGGTATCGTTTGTGACCGTTGTGGTGTCGAAGTAACCGAAAAGAAAGTGCGTAGGGATCGCGTAGGACATATTAATTTAGTTGTTCCTGTCGCTCATATCTGGTACTTCCGCTCGTTACCTAATAAAATAGGATACCTACTTGGTTTACCATCTAAGAAATTAGATATGATCATATACTACGAACGTTATGTAGTGATCCAACCAGGTATTGCAAAAAATGAAGAAGGAGAAGCTGTTCAAAAAATGGATTTTCTTACTGAAGAAGAATATTTAAACATTTTGGATAGTCTTCCTCAGGAGAATTTATATTTAGATGATTCTGATCCTAATAAGTTTATTGCAAAAATGGGAGCAGAGTGTTTGATCGAAATTTTGAAAAGAATTGATCTTGATGCTCTATCTTACGAACTAAGACATAAAGCCAATAACGAAACATCAAAACAACGTAAGACAGAGGCTTTGAAAAGACTTCAGGTTGTTGAGGCGTTACGTGATGCAAATAAAAATCGAGAAAATCGTCCAGAATGGATGATCCTAAAAGCAATTCCAGTAATTCCACCAGAATTGCGTCCTTTGGTGCCTTTAGATGGTGGACGTTTTGCTACTTCAGATCTAAATGATTTGTATAGACGTGTTATTATTCGTAATAATCGTTTGAAGCGTTTGATGGAAATTAAAGCGCCAGAAGTAATTTTGCGTAATGAAAAACGTATGCTACAGGAATCTGTAGATTCTTTATTTGATAATACGCGTAAAGCTTCAGCTGTTAAAACTGATTCAAACCGCCCATTGAAATCATTATCAGATTCTTTAAAAGGTAAGCAAGGACGATTCCGTCAAAACTTACTTGGTAAGCGTGTGGATTATTCAGCACGTTCTGTGATTGTAGTAGGACCAGAATTGAAATTGTTTGAATGTGGTCTTCCAAAGAACATGGCGGCAGAATTGTACAAACCTTTTGTGATTAGAAAGCTAATTGAAAGAGGTATTGTTAAAACCGTAAAATCTGCAAAAAAGATTATTGATAGAAAAGAGCCAGTTGTTTGGGATATACTTGAAAATGTTCTTAAAGGGCATCCCGTATTATTAAACCGGGCTCCTACGCTTCACCGTTTAGGTATTCAGGCTTTTCAACCAAAACTTATCGAAGGTAAAGCTATTCAATTACATCCATTAGTTTGTACTGCATTTAATGCCGATTTTGATGGAGATCAAATGGCAGTACATTTACCATTGGGACCAGAAGCAATTTTAGAATCACAATTGTTGATGTTAGCATCGCATAATATTCTAAACCCTGCAAATGGATCACCCGTTACAGTTCCTTCACAGGATATGGTCTTGGGTCTATACTATATGACCAAGTCTCGTAGATCAACTCCCGAGTTAGAAATTAAAGGTGAAGATCTTACATTCTATTCTCCAGAAGAGGTGACTATCGCTTATAACGAAGGTAAGTTGCATATCAATGCAAATATTAAAATTAGAACAATCGATTTTAATGAAGCTGGCGAGTTGGTACCTCAAATTATTGAAACCTCTACAGGTAGAGTTTTATTCAATGAAAAAGTACCCGCAAAAGCTGGTTTTATAAATGAAGTTTTGACCAAAAAGTCGCTTCGTGATATAATCGGAAAAATATTAAGCTTAACAAGTGTACCTGAAACTGCTGAGTTTTTGGATGAAATCAAACGTTTAGGTTATTATTTCGCATTTAAAGGAGGTTTATCCTTTAGTTTAGGAGATATTATCATTCCAGCAGAAAAGCATACCATGATTGCTGATGCTAACTCACAGGTAGATAATATCGTAGCTAATTATAACATGGGTCTTATTACCAATAATGAGCGTTATAACCAGGTGATTGATATTTGGACCTCGACAAATGCCGAATTGACAGAATTGTCAATGAAACGTATTCGTGAGGATCAACAAGGATTTAACTCTGTGTATATGATGCTTGATTCTGGTGCAAGGGGATCTAAAGAGCAAATTCGACAGCTTACAGGAATGCGTGGTTTGATGGCAAAGCCTAAAAAATCGAACTCTGTAGGTGGTGAGATTATAGAAAACCCAATTCTTTCTAACTTTAAAGAAGGACTTTCAATCTTAGAATATTTTATTTCTACTCACGGTGCACGTAAAGGTCTTGCAGATACAGCATTAAAAACTGCCGATGCTGGGTATTTAACTCGTCGTTTGGTTGATGTTGCACAGGATGTTATTGTAAATGAAGAGGATTGTGATACATTAAGAGGAGTTGAAGTTACAGCACTTAAGAAGAATGAAGAAGTAATAGAACGTTTAGAGGCACGTATCGCAGGTAGAACAGCATTAGTTGATGTAGTTAACCCACTTACACAAGAAGTTCTTGTAGAAGCTGGGGCCGAGATTACAGATGCAATTGCACGAACTATCGAAGAATCTCCTATCGATGCTGTCGAAGTACGTTCTGCCCTTACTTGTGAAGCCAAAAAAGGTATTTGTGTCAAATGCTATGGTCGTAACCTTGCTACAGGTAAAACTGTTCAACGAGGTGAGGCAGTGGGTGTTGTTGCGGCACAATCCATTGGAGAACCTGGTACACAGCTTACCTTACGTACGTTCCACGTGGGAGGTATTGCAGGTAACATTTCTGAAGAAAATCAATTGAAAGCAAAATTCTCGGGTATTGCAGAAATCGATGAGCTCAAAACTGTTAAAGGAGAGGACTCTGAAGGTAATAAAATTGATGTAGTTATCTCTCGTACGTCTGAGGTGAAAGTAATTGATCCAAAAACTAAAATAGTTTTAAGTAATAATTTAATTCCTTACGGTTCACAATTATTCATTAAGAGCGGTCAAAAAATAGCAAAAGAAGATGTTATCTGTCAATGGGATCCTTATAATGGTGTAATTATTTCAGAATTTGCTGGTAAAGTAAAGTATGAAAATATAGAACAAGGAATTACTTACCAAGTTGAGATCGATGAGCAAACAGGTTTCCAAGAAAAAGTTATTTCAGAATCTCGTGATAAAAAGAAGATACCGACATTACATGTAATTGGTAAAGCAGACGAAGTATTACGTTCTTACAATTTACCAGTTGGAGCTCACCTTATGATCGATGACAATGAAAAAATTGGTATTGGTAAAGTCTTAGTTAAAATTCCACGTAAATCTGCAAAAGCAGGTGATATTACAGGAGGTTTGCCACGTGTAACAGAATTGTTTGAAGCACGTAATCCTTCAAACCCAGCAGTAGTTAGTGAAATTGATGGTGTGGTTTCTTTTGGTAAAATTAAGCGTGGTAATCGTGAGATTATTGTTGAGTCGAGAATCGGAGAAGTTAAGAAATACTTAGTAAAACTTTCTAATCAAATTCTTGTTCAAGAAAATGATTATGTACGTGCAGGTATGGCTTTATCTGATGGTTCTACAACTCCAGAAGATATTCTTAAAATTAAAGGTCCTTCTGCGGTACAGCAGTATTTAGTAAATGAGGTGCAAGAAGTGTATCGTTTACAAGGTGTGAAAATTAACGATAAGCATTTTGAAGTAGTAGTACGTCAAATGATGCGTAAAGTTAGAATTCAGGATCCAGGTGACACTATTTTCTTAGAAAACCAACTGATTCATAAGTCAGATTTTATCGAAGAGAATGATGCTATTTTTGGAATGAAAGTTGTCGAGGATGCTGGTGATAGTGAAACACTTAAGCCAGGTCAAATTATTTCGCCACGAGAGTTGCGTGATGAGAACTCAATTTTAAGAAGAGAAGATAAAAACTTAGTGTCAGCTAGAGATGTATCTGCAGCGACTGCGACTCCAATTTTACAGGGGATAACAAGAGCTTCGTTACAGACTAAATCCTTTATATCTGCGGCTTCCTTCCAGGAAACTACAAAAGTATTGAATGAGGCTGCTGTAAGTGGAAAAGTAGATAATTTAGAAGGTCTCAAAGAAAATGTAATTGTTGGGCATAGAATTCCAGCAGGAACAGGTATGAGAGACTACGAGAGTATTATTGTTGGTTCTAAGGAAGAATTTGAAGATCGTATGGAACAACGACAAGAAGTAAATTATAATTAATAAGAAGAGCCTGCCTTTTGGCAGGCTTTCTTTTTTAACATCATTATTTTTAAATAAAACGGGATATGGCAGATAAGAAAAATCCAAACCCTAATCAAAATCAATTAAATATCGAATTGGATGAGTCGATCGCAGATGGAACCTATAGTAACCTTGCGATTATCAATCATTCTGTTTCAGAATTTGTGATTGATTTTATTAATGTAATGCCAGGGAGACCAAAGAGCAAAGTGAAGAGTAGAATCATTTTGACACCGCAACATGCAAAGCGGTTAATGAAAGCATTAAGTGATAATGTACAGCGCTTTGAATCAGCCCATGGCGAAATCAAGGATTATGAGCAACCTCCAATTCCTCTTAATTTTGGACCTACTGGAGAGGCCTAAAAAATTTAAAAAAAAATTAAAACCCCTCAAAAAAGTATTCTTTTGAGGGGTTTTAATTTTTATAAGTTTCCCATATTAAAATACTGATGCATAGTGTGTTTGGGGCTTTTACAACTTTTTGAATTTTTACATATTTCTCAATCAAACTCTGATGTGAAATGAAATTTTACAGTAGGATATTTTTGTTGTGTCATTTGCAGGCTAAAACTAGAATCTGCCAAAAATACTAGTTGTCCACGTTTATCAGTAGCCAAAAATTTATTTTTTACACGTTTAAAGTCTTTAAACTCTTGCTCATCTGATTCTCGGGGATCTACCCAACATGCTTTGTGTACATTAAGATTTTCATATGTACATTTAGCTCCATATTCATGCTCTAATCGATATTGAATTACTTCATATTGCAATGCTCCAACCGTTCCAATAACTTTTCTACCATTCAATTCTAAGGTAAAGAGTTGTGCAACTCCTTCATCCATTAATTGATCAATCCCTTTGGCCAGCTGTTTGGATTTCATAGGATCAGCATTGTTTATGTATCTAAAATGCTCTGGTGAAAAACTTGGTATTCCACGATAATGCAGTATTTCACCAGTAGTAAGGGTGTCACCTATTTTAAAATTTCCCGTGTCGTGGAGCCCTACAATATCTCCAGGATAGGAAATGTCAACAATTTCCTTTTTCTCAGCAAAAAAGGCATTAGGGCTCGAAAATTTAAATTTCTTTTTATGACGTGTATGCAAATAAGGAACATTACGTTCAAAAGTTCCCGAAACAATTTTTATAAATGCTAAGCGATCTCTATGCTTTGGATCCATATTGGCATGAATCTTAAAAACAAATCCTGTGAAATCTTTTTCATTGGGTTCTACAAGTCGTTCTTCACTTTGTTTTGGACGTGGGGTAGGGGCAATTTCAATAAAACAATCTAATAACTCCCGTACTCCAAAATTATTTAAAGCAGATCCAAAAAAAACAGGCTGTAATTTACCTGCCTTATAGGCATCATTATCAAAATCTGGATAAATACCTTCAACCAATTCTAATTCATCACGTAGAGTATCCGCAGCAGTATCGCCAATAACTTTATTTAATTGTTGAGAAGATAAATCCGAAATTTCTACAGTTTCTTCAATATTTTTTCTGCTATCGCCACTAAAGAGATTTATATTTTTTTCCCAAATATTATAGATTCCTTTAAAATCGTAGCCCATGCCGATCGGGAAACTCAAAGGAACAACTTTGAGTCCCAGTTTTTGTTCAATTTCATCCAATAACTCAAAAGCATCTTTTCCTTCTCTATCTAGTTTGTTAATAAAAACAATCATTGGGATATTACGCATGCGGCAGACCGAAACTAATTTTTCAGTTTGTTCCTCAACACCTTTGGCAACATCGATCACTACAATTACACTATCAACAGCGGTTAAGGTTCTAAAAGTATCTTCGGCAAAATCTTTGTGACCAGGCGTATCCAAGATATTTATTTTTACGCCTTGATATTCAAATGCTAATACAGAGGTAGCTACCGAAATACCACGTTGCCGTTCAATTTCCATAAAATCACTAGTTGCCCCTTTTTTAATTTTATTTGATTTTACGGCTCCGGCTTCTTGAATGGCGCCACCAAAAAGTAGTAGTTTTTCTGTTAATGTAGTTTTACCTGCATCGGGGTGAGAGATGATTCCAAATGTTCTTCTTCTGCGTATTTCTTCTATAAACTTCATGTTATGCTTTGTAAGGAGCGCAAATATACTATTTAAAAAATCAAAGCTAAACTTAATTTATTTTTCAAAATGACAATACTTTCAGTGTGCTTTATATCCTATCTAATTAGCACTTAATCGAATAAAAATAAAAAAAATGTAGGAAAATTTATTGTTTACTGAAAAAAATAGAGCATATTTGCAATAAATAAAGTACGGTTTAACCATAATTGAACTACAGTTTATACTTTTGGCTCTTAATACTTTGTTTCTATCTAATGTAATACCAACGACATATGAAAAAAATTACGCTACGCTTTTCAACTCTCAAAATAGTACTGACCTGTCTTACATTAATTCTTACTTTTGGTGTAAAGGCTCAACAGTCTTTAGATTTTCAAAATCCAGTTATAGCCAATGGAGGACCAGCACTTACCGTTGGAACTCAATATCGCTTTGCTAATGTGACTACCACTTCTGGTGGAATCGATGTAGACGCCCTTGTGACGATCACAAATGCACAGGCAGCGTCATTAACATCTTTTGATGATAATACGTCTGTGTTAGCAACAGGAATTTCGGATTTTAATCCCACAGTTCAATTAAACGATGCTACTATAGTTAATGGTTCTGCCGATGGTGCTTTTATTGATTTTAGATTCGAATTTGTTCTAAACTCTGATAATTCAATTCCAATAGATATAGAAGTAGATGCATATTCTTATGATGTAGATGGTGATGGAGGTGAGTTAAGAGAGTATGTTGTTATTTCAAGTTTTGGAAGCTATGTAGTTAATAATCCTACTCAACTTAATTATGTTGGCGGAGGCCGATTCGAATCAAGTACAGTACTTGCCAATCCTGGTATTAATGCTGATGCAGATTTTTTAGCACGTACTGATTATGCAAGAATTAATACATTCACATATCGTGCTGGAGTTTTAAGAGATACGGGAACCTCTACAACAGCGAGATTATTTGGGTTGGCATTTCAGCCAATCTCTTTTACTACTGAAGATGTTACAGTGTTAAGTTCTGACTTGGTTACCCAGAAAAGTGTTGATAATACAACGCCTTTAGAAAATGAAACCATAACGTATACTATTACGGTAGTTAATAATGGTCCAGACAATGCTACCTCTGTAGCATTAACAGATGTGCTTCCTTCGGGAGTGACCTTCTCTAGCGCTACCGCTGTAGGTGGTACAGTAAATTCATATGACGATAGTACAGGTTTATGGGATATAGGTGATTTAAATAATGGTACTACTGCTACCTTGACTATTGATGCTATGGTAAACACAGGGACGCATAGAAAAACAATAATAAATAGAACTACTGCAGCCGATTCTAATCAAGCAGATCCCACAACCTCAGGAGATGTATTGAGTGCCTCTATTGTACCAGATATTGATAGTGATGGGGATACTATTGCCGATTCTGCAGATTTAGATGACGATAATGATGGGATTTTGGATACTAATGAGAAATCTTGTGTTAGTGAAATAATAGAATGGAATACTTTGGGAGTTTCAGATGAAGATGCGATTCCTAGTGGGTCAACCATTTCTACAGCAGCTAATAATGTAATATTGACCTATACAGCTGATCCTTCTTTAACTCCTGCTAATGGGGCAGATTTTATTTCCTATGAGACGGGTCAGTTAGGCGCGCAGACTCAAGTTGCTCAGTTAGGATTCGATGGTAGTGTAAACGATCCAAATGCTAGAGTTTCTTCAATTATAGCTTTTGATTCTCCAGTTACTAATTTGACATTTTCGCTATTGGACATAGACAGGGATGGTAGTGGTAGTGATAACTTTGTTGATGCGGTTGAAATATATTATAGTACCAGTTCGGGTGAATTTAATGTCCGTGATGATATAAGTTTGTATACATTGGTTGGAATTAATGTGAGCGAAGATGATGAAACTAATTTTCATGGTTTCGAGGGGGTTAATGGCAATGCAGCGAATGAATCTACAGAAGGTAATATAGATTTAGATTTTGGTGGACTTGAAATTTTTTCAATTAGAATTGATTATTTTTCTTCAGATGATGCAAATGCTGATCCGATAGGTCAAGGTATTGGTTTAAGCAATTTTAATTATGATAGTTGTGAGCTGGATATAGATGGAGATGGTATTCCGAATCATCTTGATCTAGATAGTGATAACGATGGATGTTTTGATGTGGTAGAATCTGGTGGTAATGATCCAGATAATGATGGGATCATAGGAGAAGCTCCATATTCTTTTGATAGTAATGGTCAGGTTATAGGAACTAATGTAACTGGAGGTTACAACGGCGTAACAGGAAATGAGATTTTGCCGATCGGATATAACAACGATACAGCAATCATTGGTACAGTAAATGTTAATGAAGGAGATACGTTTATCATCTCCTCGGATGCGGTTGCAACGCAAACAGACGTTTGGGGTGGTGGTCCACTTTTTGAACCCAACTATGCAGCAGGTACAGCTACCGATGTTTCAGATGATTTAGTATATACTTGGACATTTGATGATGGTTCTGGTGCCGTTGCAGTTACCCCCACAGAATCGGGAGCTACAGGTCAGACCTTTGATTTTGGTACGATAACCGCTTCAGATTATGGAGAGTATCAGGTAACTATTTCTCATTTAAATAATGTATGTATTTCTGAAGTAAAAACGATTATTCTAGAACCTGGTTGTGACAATGGAACTACACTTGGTACACCTACAGCTAATGATCCAGATGCAGATGGCATCAATAATGAGTGCGATTTGGACGACGATAATGATGGGATTTTGGATACAGAAGAATGTGCAACCAATACGTCTACAGTAGATCTTACAGGAACTGATACACAATCGAGTACTGGTGGCTATCCAGTAAGAGTTGTAGGATCAGGTATTTCTGGTTTGGGTTCGGGTAGTGATGAGTTTCCTTCTACTTATACGATCAATACGACAATAAATGGTAATGATGTATACGAAGGCTGCGAGTTTCGTTTTTCCTTTGACGGTTTTGATGATGGATTGAATTTAATTATTGACGGAACGGTTCGTCTCAATTTTAATCAGGATATGTATGATAATGCCCGAGGTGCCAATACAACTGAGTTTAATTTAGGGATTTTTGATCTTGACGATAATAATGAATGGGAACCATGGCAAAATGAAGGAAACCCTGATTTGCTTATAGAAGACGGAAGTATACTTTTAATGGTTGATTCAAAAATAGGAAGAGTCAATGCCTTACCCTATATGGATAGTAGTCACCCAAATTGGGTGTGGGACGAGTCTTTTAGTTTAGACTGCTTATCTGGAGTTACTTTTGATTTGAAAAATATCAATTCGGCAGGAAACTCCCGAATGCTTAATCCTGTACTAACCTCAGATATTTTTGTATGTACCGATTCTGATGGAGATGGTATCATCAATAGATTTGAACTAGATAGTGATGGAGATGGGTGCTTTGATGCTGTAGAATCAGGCGGTAATGATCCAGATGATGATGGTATTATAGGAGAAGCTCCTTATTCTTATGATAGTAACGGTCAAGTTATAGGAACTAATGTAACTGGCGGTTACAATGGTGTAACAGGGAATGAAATCTTGCCTATAGGATATACAAATGACACAACTATTGATGGCGTAGTAAGTGTTAATGAAGGGGATACGTTCATAATTTCGTCGGATGCGGTTGCTACACAAACCGATGTTTGGAACGGAGGCCCCCTTTTTGAACCCAACTATGCAGCAGGTACAGCTACCAATGTTTCTAATGATTTAGTATATACTTGGACCTTTGATGATGGTTCTGGAGCCGTTGTAGTTACCCCCACAGAATCGGGAGCTACAGGTCAGACCTTTGATTTTGGTACGATAACCGCTTCAGAGTATGGAGAATATCAAGTAACCATTACGCACTTAAATAATGTATGTATTTCTGAAGTTAGAACCGTAACAGTAGGACCTGGTTGTTCAAACGGAACTATAGTTGGTACGCCAACAGCAAATGATCCCGATGCCGATGGTTTAAACAATAGCTGTGATCTTGATGATGATAATGATGGGATTTTGGATAGTGTTGAAGGTAGATGTGATCAACCAAGTGTAGCTAATTCAAACTCAGGTTCTGGTTCATTTCAAGATCAGTTGTATATTTTTAACTGGGATGGAGCTGATTTGAGTAACGGAATTCAAAATGGAGATACGCAAACTTTTGTTTTACCCGATGGATTGTCAATCACCGCCACTTTCTCAAATGTTTCTAATGCTACCAATGCGAGTTCATACACTCCCACAGACTTAAATACATTTGCAGGAGCATTCATTCATCAATTATACAATACGCCAGGAACTCAAGAAGCGTTATTAGGAGCTTTGGATGCACATGTTTCATTTAGAGTTACATTTACCGCTACCAAAGCAGGAGTAGCATTTCCATTGGATATTATTGCTTTGGATGGAGAAGCCACGGCAGATCCAGAAGAAAGAATAACATTCACAACCAATGGAGGTAATTGGAGATTGTTAGAAACCATAAATACAGGAGGTAACTTTACAGGTGAAGGAACAAAAGTTTTGGATGTTGAAGATACAGAGACTTCTGGAGGTAACTCAATTTTTTATTCAGAAAATTCAAGTACTATCGATGTTGATATTCTTTCCATCAATGGTAGACAAGGAGTAGCCTTTGGTCTTTATTTATTATGTGATACAGATAATGATGGTGTGCCTAACTTACAAGATTTGGATAGTGATAATGATGGTATTTATGATATAGACGAAGTAGGTACTGGGAGTCTGGATAGCAATGATGATGGAAAAGTAGATGCAATGGATACGCCTGCTACGGGTGATACAGATACCGACGGATTAGCAGATGCAATCGAAACGGCTAATGGACCAGATACAGGTACGCCCCCCATAGATACAGGGAGTGATGGGTCTTTTGATTTTTTAAATCTTGATAGTGATGGAGATGGATGTAGCGATGCTAATGAAGCCTATGATGATCCAAATGCCGATGGAGGTGACGGGGGTCAATTTGGAACTACTGATCCAGCCACGGTAGATAGTAATGGTTTAGTGAACGAGACAGGAGTTGATTATACACTTGGGACAAATAGTAATGTAACTACTGCTGGATCTGTATCAATTACTACGCAACCTGTAGATCGAAATGTGAGTACAGGAGATAATACAAGCTTTAGTGTTATTGCTACGGGTGCGAATCTAGTTTATGAATGGCAAGTTAATACAGGCAGTGGATTTGTTAGCATTGATCCTTTAAATGGTACTGATATTTATACAGGAAGTGATTCGAACACGCTAACATTAACTAATGTAACGTTTGCAGATAACGGAAATTTATACCGCGTACTAGTGACTAGCAATTCTCAAGTTTGTAGCAGTGAAATTTCTAATAATGGTTTATTAACGGTTGATGATGTACCATTGGCTACAGATGATACTTTAACTGTAGACGAGGATAGTTTAGCAGGTGTTTCCAATCAGATCGATGTGTCTACTAATGACAATATTGGCGGTGATGGGGGCGATGGAGAAGACTTCGCTTTAGCAAGTGGTCCAAGTAATGGTACTGTAAGTGAGGTAAGTGATGGTGTTTTCGAATATGTTCCAAATTCAAACTTTAACGGAAGTGATAGCTTTACCTATACCCTTACTGATGCAGATGGAGATAGTGTTACTGCTACGGTAAATGTAACTGTTACTTCAGTGAATGATGCACCATCGGCTACAGATGATACTTTAACTGTAGACGAGGATAGTTTAGCAGGTGTTTCTAATCAGATCGATGTGTCTACTAATGACAATATTGGCGGTGATGGTGGCGATGGAGAAGACTTCGCTTTAGCAAGTGGTCCAAGTAATGGTACTGTAAGTGAGGTAAGTGATGGCGTTTTCGAATATGTTCCGAATTCAAACTTTAACGGAAGTGATAGCTTTACCTATACCCTTACTGATGCAGATGGAGATAGTGTTACTGCTACGGTAAATGTAACTGTTACTTCAGTGAATGATGTACCATTGGCTACAGATGATACATTAACTGTAGACGAGGATAGTTTAGCAGGTGTTTCCAATCAGATCGATGTGTCTACTAATGACAATATTGGCGGTGATGGGGGCGATGGAGAAGACTTCGCTTTAGCAAGTGGTCCAAGTAATGGTACTGTAAGTGAGGTAAGTGATGGTGTTTTCGAATATGTTCCAAATTCAAACTTTAACGGAAGTGATAGCTTTACCTATACCCTTACTGATGCAGATGGAGATAGTGTTACTGCTACGGTAAATGTAACTGTTACTTCAGTGAATGATGTACCATTGGCTACAGATGATACATTAACAGTAGACGAGGATAGTTTAGCAGGTGTTTCCAATCAGATTGATGTGTCTACTAATGACAATATTGGCGGTGATGGTGGCGATGGAGAAGACTTCGCTTTAGCAAGTGGTCCAAGTAATGGTACTGTAAGTGAGGTAAGTGATGGTGTTTTCGAATATGTTCCAAATTCAAACTTTAACGGAAGTGATAGTTTTACTTATACCCTTACTGATGCAGATGGAGATAGTGTTACTGCTACGGTAAATGTAACTGTTACTTCAGTGAATGATGTACCATTGGCTACAGATGATACTTTAACTGTAGACGAGGATAGTTTAGCAGGTGTTTCCAATCAGATCGATGTGTCTACTAATGACAATATTGGCGGTGATGGGGGCGATGGAGAAGACTTCGCTTTAGCAAGTGGTCCAAGTAATGGTACTGTAAGCGAGGTAAGTGATGGTGTTTTCGAATATGTTCCAAATTCAAACTTTAACGGAAGTGATAGCTTTACCTATACCCTTACTGATGCAGATGGAGATAGTGTTACTGCTACGGTAAATGTAACTGTTACTTCAGTGAATGATGCACCATCGGCTACAGATGATACTTTAACTGTAGACGAGGATAGTTTAGCAGGTGTTTCCAATCAGATCGATGTGTCTACTAATGACAATATTGGCGGTGATGGCGGCGATGGAGAAGACTTCGCTTTAGCAAGTGGTCCAAGTAATGGTACTGTAAGTGAGGTAAGTGATGGTGTTTTCGAATATGTTCCGAATTCAAACTTTAACGGAAGTGATAGTTTTACCTATACCCTTACTGATGCAGATGGAGATAGTGTTACTGCTACGGTAAATGTAACTGTTACTTCAGTGAATGATGTACCATTGGCTACAGATGATACTTTAACTGTAGACGAGGATAGTTTAGCAGGTGTTTCCAATCAGATCGATGTGTCTACTAATGACAATATTGGCGGTGATGGGGGCGATGGAGAAGACTTCGCTTTAGCAAGTGGTCCAAGTAATGGTACTGTAAGTGAGGTAAGTGATGGTGTTTTCGAATATGTTCCAAATTCAAACTTTAACGGAAGTGATAGTTTTACCTATACCCTTACTGATGCAGATGGAGATAGTGTTACTGCTACGGTAAATGTAACTGTTACTTCAGTGAATGATGTACCATTGGCTACAGATGATACTTTAACTGTAGACGAGGATAGTTTAGCAGGTGTTTCCAATCAGATCGATGTGTCTACTAATGACAATATTGGCGGTGATGGGGGCGATGGAGAAGACTTCGCTTTAGCAAGTGGTCCAAGTAATGGTACTGTAAGCGAGGTAAGTGATGGTGTTTTCGAATATGTTCCAAATTCAAACTTTAACGGAAGTGATAGCTTTACCTATACCCTTACTGATGCAGATGGAGATAGTGTTACTGCTACGGTAAATGTAACTGTTACTTCAGTGAATGATGCACCATCGGCTACAGATGATACTTTAACTGTAGACGAGGATAGTTTAGCAGGTGTTTCCAATCAGATCGATGTGTCTACTAATGACAATATTGGCGGTGATGGCGGCGATGGAGAAGACTTCGCTTTAGCAAGTGGTCCAAGTAATGGTACTGTAAGTGAGGTAAGTGATGGCGTTTTCGAATATGTTCCGAATTCAAACTTTAACGGAAGTGATAGTTTTACCTATACCCTTACTGATGCAGATGGAGATAGTGTTACTGCTACGGTAAATGTAACTGTTACTTCAGTGAATGATGTACCATTGGCTACAGATGATACTTTAACTGTAGACGAGGATAGTTTAGCAGGTGTTTCCAATCAGATCGATGTGTCTACTAATGACAATATTGGCGGTGATGGTGGCGATGGAGAAGACTTCGCTTTAGCAAGTGGTCCAAGTAATGGTACTGTAAGTGAGGTAAGTGATGGTGTTTTCGAATATGTTCCAAATTCAAACTTTAACGGAAGTGATAGTTTTACCTATACCCTTACTGATGCAGATGGAGATAGTGTTACTGCTACGGTAAATGTAACTGTTACTTCAGTGAATGATGTACCATTGGCTACAGATGATACATTAACAGTAGACGAGGATAGTTTAGCAGGTGTTTCCAATCAGATTGATGTGTCTACTAATGACAATATTGGCGGTGATGGTGGCGATGGAGAAGACTTCGCTTTAGCAAGTGGTCCAAGTAATGGTACTGTAAGTGAGGTAAGTGATGGTGTTTTCGAATATGTTCCAAATTCAAACTTTAACGGAAGTGATAGTTTTACCTATACCCTTACTGATGCAGATGGAGATAGTGTTACTGCTACGGTAAATGTAACTGTTACTTCAGTGAATGATGTACCATTGGCTACAGATGATACTTTAACTGTAGACGAGGATAGTTTAGCAGGTGTTTCCAATCAGATCGATGTGTCTACTAATGACAATATTGGCGGTGATGGGGGCGATGGAGAAGACTTCGCTTTAGCAAGTGGTCCAAGTAATGGTACTGTAAGTGAGGTAAGTGATGGTGTTTTCGAATATGTTCCAAATTCAAACTTTAACGGAAGTGATAGCTTTACCTATACCCTTACTGATGCAGATGGAGATAGTGTTACTGCTACGGTAAATGTAACTGTTACTTCAGTGAATGATACACCATTGGCTACAGATGATACTTTAACTGTAGACGAGGATAGTTTAGCAGGTGTTTCCAATCAGATCGATGTGTCTACTAATGACAATATTGGCGGTGATGGGGGCGATGGAGAAGACTTCGCTTTAGCAAGTGGTCCAAGTAATGGTACTGTAAGTGAGGTAAGTGATGGTGTTTTCGAATATGTTCCGAATTCAAACTTTAACGGAAGTGATAGTTTTACCTATACCCTTACTGATGCAGATGGAGATAGTGTTACTGCTACGGTAAATGTAACTGTTACTTCAGTGAATGATGTACCATTGGCTACAGATGATACTTTAACTGTAGACGAGGATAGTTTAGCAGGTGTTTCCAATCAGATCGATGTGTCTACTAATGACAATATTGGCGGTGATGGTGGCGATGGAGAAGACTTCGCTTTAGCAAGTGGTCCAAGTAATGGTACTGTAAGTGAGGTAAGTGATGGTGTTTTCGAATATGTTCCAAATTCAAACTTTAACGGAAGTGATAGCTTTACCTATACCCTTACTGATGCAGATGGAGATAGTGTTACTGCTAGGGTAAATGTAACTGTTACTTCAGTGAATGATGTACCATTGGCTACAGATGATACATTAACGGTAGACGAGGATAGTTTAGCAGGTGTTTCCAATCAGATCGATGTGTCTACTAATGACAATATTGGCGGTGATGGGGGCGATGGAGAAGACTTCGCTTTAGCAAGTGGTCCAAGTAATGGTACTGTAAGTGAGGTAAGTGATGGCGTTTTCGAATATGTTCCGAATTCAAACTTTAACGGAAGTGATAGTTTTACCTATACCCTTACTGATGCAGATGGAGATAGTGTTACTGCTACGGTAAATGTAACTGTTACTTCAGTGAATGATGTACCATTGGCTACAGATGATACATTAACAGTAGACGAGGATAGTTTAGCAGGTGTTTCCAATCAGATTGATGTGTCTACTAATGACAATATTGGCGGTGATGGTGGCGATGGAGAAGACTTCGCTTTAGCAAGTGGTCCAAGTAATGGTACTGTAAGTGAGGTAAGTGATGGCGTTTTCGAATATGTTCCGAATTCAAACTTTAACGGAAGTGATAGCTTTACCTATACCCTTACTGATGCAGATGGAGATAGTGTTACTGCTACGGTAAATGTAACTGTTACTTCAGTGAATGATGTACCATTGGCTACAGATGATACATTAACGGTAGACGAGGATAGTTTAGCAGGTGTTTCTAATCAGATCGATGTGTCTACTAATGACAATATTGGCGGTGATGGGGGCGATGGAGAAGACTTCGCTTTAGCAAGTGGTCCAAGTAATGGTACTGTAAGTGAGGTAAGTGATGGCGTTTTCGAATATGTTCCGAATTCAAACTTTAACGGAAGTGATAGCTTTACCTATACCCTTACTGATGCAGATGGAGATAGTGTTACTGCTACGGTAAATGTAACTGTTACTTCAGTGAATGATGTACCATTGGCTACAGATGATACATTAACGGTAGACGAGGATAGTTTAGCAGGTGTTTCCAATCAGATCGATGTGTCTACTAATGACAATATTGGCGGTGATGGCGGCGATGGAGAAGACTTCGCTTTAGCAAGTGGTCCAAGTAATGGTACTGTAAGCGAGGTAAGTGATGGCGTTTTTGAATATGTTCCAAATTCAAACTTTAACGGAAGTGATAGCTTTACCTATACCCTTACTGATGCAGATGGAGATAGTGTTACTGCTACGGTAAATGTAACTGTTACTTCAGTGAATGATGCACCATTGGCTACAGATGATACGGCTTCTGATATTTTAGAAGATAGTGGTCTTACAAATATCAATATTATCGGAAATGATAGTTTTGGCGGGGATGGTCCAAGTGCAACCGATATTGTAGTTACCGCTATTCCGGTAAGTGTAGGAACAGCAGTGCTAAACAATGGAGGCACACCAAATAATCCTACGGACGATAGTATTGACTTTACACCCGCTTTAGATTATAATGGTCCAGTGAGTATTACCTATGAGATTGAAGATGTAGATGGAGATACGGATACCGCTACAGTTACCTTTAATGTATTATCGGCTCAATTAACATTAGTTAAAACAGGTGTCTTAAGCGGTTCAAATCTAGGGGATATTATTACTTACACTTTTACAGTAACTAATACTGGAAATGTAACTATAACCAATATTTCGATTGATGATGCCCTTACTCAAAGTACTGGTCTTGCAATCACTCCATCTACATTAGCACCAGGAGAACAAGGTGTAGCAACAGCTACTTATGAGATTACACAGGAAGATATTAATACTGGAGAGGTGATCAATAGTGCCACTGCGATTGGAACTGATAGCCTTGGGAATGGTGTTATGGATGTTTCTGATAACGGAGATGAAACAATTGATACAGATGGAGATAGCGATCCTACAAATGATATAACCGTTACTCTTATTGAGCAATTACCAAATTTAGATCTTGTAAAAACGGGTGTATATATTGATGTTAACGAAGATGGTATACCTAATGCAGGCGATCAGGTTGCATATAATTTTAGCATTACAAACAATGGGAACGTTACGATTAGTAACATAACCTTAGAAGATCCTTTAGAAGGTATTGTGTTAACAGGAGCACCTTTTGACTTAGCTCCAGGTGAGACAGATACGACCACCTACACGGCTAGTTATGTAATTACCGAATGGGATGTTGCAAATGGAAATGTAGTTAATCAAGCGCTAGTTAGAGGAACCGACCCTAATGGTGATGAAGTAACAGATCTATCCGATGATCCAACAAGTGACTCCTCCATCGATCAAGATAATGATGGTGATGGAGAGAATGAAACAATCACGCCATTTGGCCAGGATGATGGTCTTATAGTTTATTCTGCAATAAGTGCAAACGGCGATGGTTCTAATGACGAATTTAGAATACCAGGTTTGCAAAGATATCCAGAAAACACACTACGCATTTATAACCGTTGGGGCGTTCAGGTATTTGCAGAGAATGGTTATGAACAACCTGGAAGCACCTTCTTTACAGGAATGAGTACGGGTCGAGTTACGGTAAAACAAGAAGATCAATTACCTGTAGGTACTTATTATTATGTTTTAGAATATAAAAATCAGGATAATAAAACCAAAACTAAAGTAGGCTACGTATATCTAAATAGATAAGTATAGCTTCTATTATAGTGAAGAAAGAAGTAAACGAATAACATGAATTTCGTTAAAAGAGTTGTTAAAATTAATAAGAAGAGTGAGATAGAAATAATTGATCTTAGCTCAGGTTTTTTTAAAAATTCATGTTGTTCGAACTATTACAAAGCTCTATATGTTAATAAAATATCTGGGATATAATAGTCCTAATCTTTACTGATCAAAATATCCTATCAATGGGAAGTTTAGTCCAAGAAAGAAACTATAAAAAAAGAAGCCAGATACAACAAATACATTAAAACCAAAAACATGAAAAAATTTTTACTCATAGCAATGATTTGCATATTTTCTATGTCAATTCACGCACAACAAGATGCTCAATATACCCAATATATGTATAATACTATTAGTGTTAATCCAGCGTATGCAGGGAGTCGTGGAGCTTTAAGTATTACAGGTCTTCATAGAAGTCAATGGGTAGGTGTGGAAGGAGCACCTAGATCTCAAACGCTATCGGTAAATACACCTTTGGGTATCGATAACCAGATAGGTGTAGGTTTTTCTGTGATCAATGATCAAATCGGCCCCACAAGTGAAACATATTTTGATGTAGATTTTTCATACACCATTAGAACCTCAGAAAAAGCACAACTAAGTTTTGGTGTCAAAGCAGGGGGTCACTTATTAAATGTTGATTTTAATAGATTGACAAAATATAATATAAATGATCCAAGTTTTGAGAGCAATATTAATAATAAATTTAGTCCTAATTTAGGCGTAGGGCTTTATTATTTCACAGATGTTTTTTATTTAGGATTGAGCGCTCCTAATATTTTAGAAACAGATCACTTTGATGAGCAAAGTACTGTTGAGACTTCCAATACAACTTCAGTTATAGCCAAAGAGCGCATTAATTATTATTTGATAGCAGGACATGTATTTGATATAAGTTCAAATGTTAAATTTAAGCCAGCGCTTTTGACAAAGCTAGTCACAGGAACTCCACTTCAAGTGGATGTTTCGGCTAATTTTTTACTTTATGATCGCTTTACGGTTGGAGGGGCTTATCGATGGAGTGCTGCTTGGAGTGCACTTCTTGGTTTTCAGGTTTCTGATGGTGTTTTAATAGGTTTGTCCTACGATCGAGAAATAACAGAACTAGGAACTGCAAAATTTAATTCGGGTAGTTATGAGCTCATGGTTAGATTTGAGCTATTTAAAAGTTATGATAGAATCTTAACACCTCGCTTTTTTTAACCAAAACAGAAACGATTATGACCTCAAAAATAGAAACTATAGTAATAATTGCTCTAATACTAACCTGTAATCTCTTTGGACAAGAGAAACAATTAGCCAAAGCCGATGAGAAGTTTAGTAGATACGCCTATGTAGATGCTAGACAAATCTATCTTAATGTTGCCAAAAAAGGATATTCTTCTGCTAGTTTATACAAGAAGCTAGGGGATTCATATTATTTTAATGGAGATCTAAAAAACTCTGTTACTTGGTATGAGAAATTGTATGAGTCGTATAAAGATGATATGGGTACTGATTATTTATTTCGCTACTCTCAAGGTTTAAAAAGTATAAAACGCTACGAAGATTCTGACCGTGTTATGGAGTTATTCAGAGAATTGATAAACTTTGATAAGCGTGCTGATTTTTTTACTAATGCCGAGGATTATTTAAAATTTATTGATTTACAATCAGGTAAATTCAATATGTCCAACTTAGCAATCAATTCAAAATTTTCTGATCATGCTCCAAGTTTTAATTATAACGAAGAGTTAGTATTTGCATCCTCAAGAGAGGGAGGTAAAATGACCAAAAGTGTTCATAAATGGAACAATATGCCTTTCTTGGATCTGTATGTATCACAAATAAGTAATGATCCAGATACACTAAGCAAACCCCGCAAATTAAAAGGAGAGGCCAACACCAAATTTCATGAATCTACTACATCCTTTACAAGTGATGGAAAAACAGTTTACTTTACACGAAATAATTACACCAATAATATAAAAGGCGCAGATGCAAATGGAACGATGCTTTTGAAGTTATACAGAGCCCAGATAAATGGTTCTGTTTGGGAAAACATCGAAGAGCTTCCTTTCAATAGTGATGAGTACTCTGTAGCTCATCCGACCATAAATCGGGAGGGAACCCAACTATATTTTGTTAGTGATATGCCAGGTACTGTTGGATTGTCAGATATATTTGTTGTCGACGTATATGAGGATGGTTCTTTTGGAACTCCTATCAATTTAGGGGATAACATAAATACAGAGGGTAGAGAGACGTATCCATTTATTAGTGAAAACGGAGAGCTTTATTTCTCGAGTGATGGACATATGGGCCTAGGAGGTCTTGACGTTTTTATCTCGGTCAAAGAAGAAGCAAGCTTTAAAAGACCATTTAATGTAGGAAGACCCATCAATAGCACCGAAGATGATTTTGGATTTATTATCAACCCCGAGACTAAAAAAGGATTTTTATCAAGTAATAGAGAAGGAGGTTTAGGTAAAGACGATGTATATAGCTTTGAGCAAACAGGAAAACTAATAACAAGCTGTACACAATATGTAAAAGGAAAAGTATATGATGATAAAACCAATGCACTATTAACTGGAGCCACAGTAATTTTATTAACAGAAGAGAATGTTGAAGTAGATCGTATGCTATCAGATGCAGCAGGAGTCTACAGGTTTGAAAATCTAGACTGTGATAGAGCCTACATAGTTAGGATAGAGCAGGAGGGATATAGTGCACAAGAAACTGTTTTTAGAACAACCTCTGTATTAGAGCAGGAGAAGGAACTATCTCCTATACGCACTAGAAAGATTGAGAAGGAAGTGATGGTTACAGAAGGAGACGATCTCAATGATATATTGGATCTAGAGCCTATTCATTTTGATTTTGATGACTATTTAATACGAGATGATGCAAAGGTAGAGTTGGCAAAAGTTATAGAAGTAATGCAGCAAAACCCTACGATGAAAATCGAAATACGCTCCCATACAGATAGTAGAGCTTCTGCCGACTATAATCTAAAACTAAGTGCTAGACGAGCTAAAAAGACAGAGAATTACATCGCAATTATTGGTCAAATCGATAGAAGCCGTATTGCTTACAAAGGATTTGGAGAAGAACAATTATTAAATGATTGTGTAACTGGTGCCGAATGTTCTGATGAAGAGCATGAGAAAAATAGAAGAAGTGAATTTATTGTAATTGAAAATTAGGACATAATAAAACTTTAAAATTTGGAAGTTTGTTAACTGATAAAGTTTTTAAAAGACACCATTTTTAATGTATTTTATATTACAATTAGTAGAAAGATAGAGGTAATTATCGTCCCAAACAAGAGTAACTTAACTTATTGTTTGGGATGTTAATCGTAGAAAAATATCGTTAAATAAAAGTGTTAATTTTTTAAAATTTGAGGTAATAATACAATGATTTAAATAAAAATTAGGTGAAATACTATGATTTTATTAATTATTCTGTTTCAAATTTAAAATTTTACTAAAAAAATATATTGAAAATTTGAACTTCAAAATTTCAATATATTTTCTCATTGAAATAAACATCTTATGATCAACATATTTAGTAAAAAATGATTTTTTATTTCACTAATTTATTTAATCAAATTTGATCAGGTTAACTTCATGGATTAAACATATAAATTTATTAAAGTACTGTATTGTAAATATTTAAAAAAAAATCAAGGAAAAAAATCATTTTCTCTTTCTCAGATATTTGGTGATTATATTCAATTGATGTTTTTTAAAAAAAAGGGGAGAAATCCCTGATTTATAAAACTTTTAGTGTCAAGAAAAAATTTCAAATTTATTGTTTATAAATGTGTTTTTTAACACGTAAAACATACTTTTTGTCAGGTTTACAAGTAAATAGTGTAAGAAAAAGTGTTAATTCGTTAATTTTTTTGCAATATTTGCAGTAAGTATTTAACGGTTTACCCCTAATTTCATTATCTGACTATAAAAGTATAACCAACCTATAAGTTTAAGTCATATAGTGTAAGACCAACAATATATGAAAAATTTTACTCTACCCCTATGTGAAAATTATACCTATAAAAATTTTCTTCTTATTTTTTTATTGTCTTTTTCACTTTTCGCAAATGCCCAACAACTTTTAGATTTTCAAAATGCTGTTATTGTAAATTCAGGTGCGCCACTCGCTGTTGGAACTCAATATCGTTTTGCCAATGTAACTACTATTTCTGGTGGGATCGATGTAGATGCCCTTGTAACGATCACAAATGCACAGGCAGCGACACTAACGTCTTTTGATGATAATACCTCTGTTTTAGCGACAGGAATTTCCGATTTTAATCCAACGGTACAACTAGATGGCGCTACTATAGTAAATGGATCAGCAGATGGTGCTTTTGTTGATTTTAGATTTGAATTTGTTTTAAACACAGATAATTCAATTCCAATAGATATAGAAGTAGATGCATATTCTTATGATGTAGATGGTGATGGAGGTGAGGTAAGAGAGTATGTTGTTATTTCAAGTTTTGGAAGCTATGTAGTCAATGATCCTACTCAGCTTAATTATCTAGGAGGAGGCCGATTCGAATCAAGTACAACACTAGGAAATCCAGGAAATACTGCCGATGCAAATTTTTTAGTGCGTACTAATTATCCAAGAATACAAACGTTCACGTATCGCGCTGGAGTTTTGCGGGATGTAGGAATTTCTACAACTCCAACGTTGTTTGGGTTGGCGTTTCAACCCATTTCATTTACTACCGAGGATACTACAGTATTGACGTCAGATTTGGTAACCCAGAAAAGTGTTGATAATGCAATACCTTTAGAAAATGAGACTATAACGTATACAATAACTGTAGTTAATAATGGTCCAGATGATGCTACATCTGTAGCATTAACAGATGTGCTTCCATCGGGAGTTACCTTTTCTAGTGCTACTGCTGTAGGTGGTACAGTAAATTCATATGATGATGGTTCTGGTTTATGGAATATAGGTGATTTAAATAATGGCAATACAGCTATCTTAACAATTGATGCTACAGTCGATTCAGGAACCAATGGGACTAAGATAATAAATCAAACCTCTGCAGCTATGGCTAATCAAACAGATGATTCTAGTACAGCAGATATTTTGAGAGTTGTTATTAGACCAGATATCGATAGTGATGTCGATACGATTTCAGATATTATAGATCTTGATGACGATAATGATGGGATTTTGGATACAGAAGAATGTGCAACCAATACGTCTACAGTAGATCTTACAGGAACTGACACACAATCGAGTACTGGTGGCTATCCAGTAAGAGTTGTTGGGACAGGAGTTTCTGGATCGGGAACAGGTAATGTCGAGTTTCCTTCTACTTATACGATCAATACGACAATAAATGGTAATGATGTATACGAAGGCTGCGAGTTTCGTTTCTCCTTCGACGGTTTTGATGATGGGCTTCGTTTGATTATAGATGGTGTTGAACGTTTATATTTTGACCAAAATATTTTTGATAATGTACGAGGCGCAAATACAACGGAGTTTAATTTTGGAATTTTTGATCTGGATGACAATAATGAATGGAGACCATGGCTTGATGAAGGAAATCCCGAGTTATTAATAAGTGATGGTAGTATTCAATTAATGTTAGATTCAAAAATAGGAAGAGTCAATGCCTTACCCTATATGGATAGTAGTAATCCAAATTGGGTATGGGATGAGTCTTTTAGTTTAGACTGCTTATCTGGAGTTTCTTTTGTATTATCCAATGTAAATTCTGCTGGTAATGCAAGTATCACCAACCCTATACTAACCTCAGATATTTTTGTATGTACCGATTCTGATGGAGATGGTATCATCAATAGATTTGAACTAGATAGTGATGGAGATGGGTGCTTTGATGTTGTAGAATCAGGGGGTAATGATCCAGATGATGATGGTATTATAGGAGAAGCTCCTTATTCTTATGATAGTAACGGTCAAGTTATAGGAACTAATGTAACTGGCGGTTACAATGGTGTAACAGGGAATGAAATCTTGCCTATAGGATATACAAATGACACAACTATTGATGGCGTAGTAAGTGTTAATGAAGGGGATACGTTCATAATTTCGTCGGATGCGGTTGCTACACAAACCGATGTTTGGAACGGAGGCCCCCTTTTTGAGCCCAACTATGCAGCAGGTACAGCTACCAATGTTTCTAATGATTTAGTATATACTTGGACCTTTGATGATGGTTCTGGAGCCGTTGTAGTTACCCCCACAGAATCGGGAGCTACAGGTCAGACCTTTGATTTTGGTACGATAACCGCTTCAGATTATGGAGAATATCAAGTAACCATTACGCACTTAAATAATGTATGTATTTCTGAAGTTAGAACCGTAACAGTAGGACCTGATTGTTCAAACGGAACTATAGTTGGTACGCCAACAGCAAATGATCCCGATGCCGATGGTTTAAACAATAGCTGTGATCTTGATGATGATAATGATGGGATTTTGGATAGTGTTGAAGGTAGATGTGATCAACCAAGTGTAGCTAATTCAAACTCAGGTTCTGGTTCATTTCAAGATCAGTTGTATATTTTTAACTGGGATGGAGTTGATTTGAGTAACGGAATTCAAAATGGAGATACGCAAACTTTTGTTTTACCCGATGGGTTGTCAATCACCGCCACTTTCTCAAATGTTTCTAATGCTACCAATGCGAGTTCATACACTCCCACAGACTTAAATACATTTGCAGGAGCATTCATTCATCAATTATACAATACGCCAGGAACTCAAGAAGCGTTATTAGGAGCTTTGGATGCACATGTTTCATTTAGAGTTACATTTACCGCTACCAAAGCAGGAGTAGCATTTCCATTGGATATTATTGCTTTGGATGGAGAAGCCACGGCAGATCCAGAAGAAAGAATAACATTCACAACCAATGGAGGTAATTGGAGATTGTTAGAAACTATAAATACAGGAGGTAACTTTACAGGTGAAGGAACAAAAGTTTTGGATGTTGAAGATACAGAGACTTCTGGAGGTAACTCAATTTTTTATTCAGAAAATTCGAGTACTATCGATGTTGATATTCTTTCCATCAATGGTAGACAAGGAGTAGCCTTTGGTCTTTATTTATTATGTGATACAGATAATGATGGTGTGCCTAACTCACAAGATTTGGATAGTGATAATGATGGTATTTATGATATAGACGAAGTAGGTACTGGGAGTCTGGATAGCAATGATGACGGAAAAGTAGATGCAATGGATACGCCTGCTACGGGTGATACTGATACCGACGGATTAGCAGATGCAATAGAAACGGCTAATGGACCAGATACAGGTACGCCCCCCATAGATACAGGGAGTGATGGGTCTTTTGATTTTTTAAATCTTGATAGTGATGGAGATGGATGTAGCGATGCTAATGAAGCCTATGATGATCCAAATGCCGATGGAGGTGACGGGGGTCAATTTGGAACTACTGATCCAGCCACGGTAGATAGCAATGGTTTAGTGAACGAGACAGGAGTTGATTATACACTTGGGACAAATAGTAATGTAACTACTGCTGGATCTGTATCAATTACTACGCAACCTGTAGATCGAGAGATCTGTGTAGGAGGAGATACTACTTTTGAAGCGGTGACTGTTAATGGTGATTCCTATCAATGGCAGATCTTCAACGGTACACTATTTGTTGATCTTAACGATACTGGAATTCATAGTACAACTACATCAGAAACGCTGACAATTACGAATGCAGCAACTTCGGATAACGGAAATCAATATAGGTTATTGGTCTCTAGTACAACGTCTGTTTGTGGTATTCTTATTTCTGATACTGCTATATTAACTGTGAATTCTACTACGGCAGGGATAAGTAGTAGTGATTCAGATAATACCATTTGCGCAGGCGATAGTGTAACCTTTACAGGAAGTGGAGGAGATCAGTATGAGTTTTTTGTAGATGGTGTAAGTGTACAAGCACAATCCGCTACAGCAACATACACGACGACAACTTTATCTAATGGGGAAGTAGTTACGGTGCGTGTAGTAAATACCACGACAAATTGTTCAGCTGTCAGTTCAGGTATCACCACTACGGTAAACGCTTTGCCTACGGCAGGGATAAGTAGTAGTGATTCAGACAATATAATTTGCGCAGGCGATAGTGTAACCTTTACAGGAAGTGGAGGAGATCAGTATGAGTTTTTTGTAGATGGTGTAAGTGTACAAGCACAATCCGCTACAGCAACATATACCACGACAACTTTATCTAATGGGGAAGTAGTTACGGTGCGTGTAGTAAATACCACGACAAATTGTTCAGCTGTTAGTTCAGGTATCACCACTACGGTAAACGCTTTGCCTACGGCAGGGATAAGTAGTAGTGATTCAGACAATACCATTTGCGCAGGCGATAGTGTAACCTTTACAGGAAGTGGAGGGGATCAGTATGAGTTTTTTGTAGATGGTGTAAGTGTACAAGCACAATCCGCTACAGCAACATACACCACGACAACTTTATCTAATGGGGAAGTAGTTACGGTTCGTGTAGTAAATACCACGACAAATTGTTCAGCTGTTAGTTCAGGTATCACCACTACGGTAAACGCTTTGCCTACGGCAGGGATAAGTAGTAGTGATTCAGACAATACCATTTGCGCAGGCGATAGTGTAACCTTTACAGGAAGTGGAGGGGATCAGTATGAGTTTTTTGTAGATGGTGTAAGTGTACAAGCACAATCCGCTACAGCAACATACACCACGACAACTTTATCTAATGGGGAAGTAGTTACGGTTCGTGTAGTAAATACCACGACAAATTGTTCAGCTGTTAGTTCAGGTATCACCACTACGGTAAACGCTTTGCCTACGGCAGGGATAAGTAGTAGTGATTCAGACAATACCATTTGCGCAGGCGATAGTGTAACCTTTACAGGAAGTGGAGGGGATCAGTATGAGTTTTTTGTAGATGGTGTAAGTGTACAAGCACAATCCGCTACAGCAACATACACCACGACAACTTTATCTAATGGGGAAGTAGTTACGGTGCGTGTAGTAAATACCACGACAAATTGTTCAGCTGTCAGTTCAGGTATCACCACTACGGTAAACGCTTTGCCTACAATAGTGATAAGTACAGCTCCTACATGTTCACTTAATTCGACAACTTACGAATTAGAGGTTACCGTTAGTAGAGGTACTGTAACAAGTACACTAGGTACAGTTAGTAATATATCTGGAAATGTTTGGAGAATAAATAATGTTACCGCAGGAATGGATGTTGATATAACTGTTTCCGATAATGGGTGTGGACAAACGATTTCTAGTGTAACACCAATATGTTTAGATGCTTTAGATGATACAGTGGTTGTAGATGGTATAATGGGAGGAAATGCTATCCAAGTTGTAAATACTAATGATGTCTTGAATAATAATGGAGTTATTTTGGGTTCTAATGTCTTTATAAATAGTGTTAATGACCCAGTGCTAGCTGATGGAATAGGTTTGAATCAAGCTACCGGAGAAGTAGAAGTAATTGCAGGGGCGACATCTGGCAATTATACGATCTCTTATACTTTATGTAGTATTGCAGATCCTTCTATTTGTGATATAGCAACAATAAATATTACTGTAACATCACCACAGTTTGTTTTAACAAAAACTGGAGTAACGAATGGAAATACTGTAGGAGACGAAATCGTTTATACGTTTCAAGTTTTAAATTCTGGAAATATAGATATTAATAATATTATCGTTGATGATCCTCTATTAGGAACCCCGTCAATAGCAATCACTCCGTCTACATTAGCACCAGGAGAACAAGGTGTAGCAACAGCTACTTATGAGATTACACAGGAGGATATTAATACCGGAGAGGTGATCAATAGTGCCACTGCGATTGGAACTGATAGCCTTGGGAATGGTGTTACAGATGTTTCTGATAACGGAGATGAAACAATTGATACAGATGGAGATAGCGATCCTACAAATGATATAACCGTTACTCTTATTGAGCAATTACCAAATTTAGATCTTGTAAAAACGGGTGTATATATTGATGTTAACGAAGATGGTATACCTAATGCAGGCGATCAGGTTGCATATAATTTTAGCATTACAAACAATGGGAACGTTACGATTAGTAACATAACCTTAGAAGATCCTTTAGAAGGTATTGTGTTAACAGGAGCACCTTTTGACTTAGCTCCAGGTGAGACAGATACGACCACCTACACGGCTAGTTATGTAATTACCGAATGGGATGTTGCAAATGGAAATGTAGTTAATCAAGCGCTAGTTAGAGGAACCGACCCTAATGGTGATGAAGTAACAGATCTATCCGATGATCCAACAAGTGACTCCTCCATCGATCAAGATAATGATGGTGATGGAGAGAATGAAACAATCACGCCATTTGGCCAGGATGATGGTCTTATAGTTTATTCTGCAATAAGTGCAAACGGCGATGGTTCTAATGACGAATTTAGAATACCAGGTTTGCAAAGATATCCAGAAAACACACTACGCATTTATAACCGTTGGGGCGTTCAGGTATTTGCAGAGAATGGTTATGAACAACCTGGAAGCACCTTCTTTACTGGAATGAGTACGGGTCGAGTTACGGTAAAACAAGAAGATCAATTACCTGTAGGTACTTATTATTATGTTTTAGAATATAAAAATCAAGATAACGAAACCATGAACAAAGTGGGCTACGTATATCTAAATAGATAAGTATAGCTTATACAATAATGAAGAAAGAAATTGATTGATATTATGCATTATTAATTAGTAGCTATTAATAGAAAGAGAAAGAATTGTTTGGTAGAATTTTATATCATCAACAACAATATTTTCTGTAAAAAGGCATATTGATCAGATGCTTGCGACACCAAGTACTTCATCTGTATACGTTTTTAAATCCAACTTGATAAGTAGTAGTTAAAGATATCCTTGTAAGTAATGATTTAATACCACACCTAGTAGGATTGATTTCTTGTCTATAAAATACAATGAACACATTAAAACCAAAACCATGAAAATATTATTACTTATAGCAATGATTTGCATATTTTCTATGCCAATTCACGCACAACAGGATGCTCAATATACCCAATATATGTATAATACTATTAGTGTTAATCCAGCGTATGCAGGGAGTCGTGGAGCTTTAAGTATTACAGGTCTTCATAGAAGTCAATGGGTAGGTGTGGAAGGAGCACCTAGATCTCAAACGCTATCGGTAAATACACCTTTGGGTATCGATAACCAGATAGGTGTAGGTTTTTCTGTGATCAATGATCAAATCGGCCCCACAAGTGAAACATATTTTGATGTAGATTTTTCATACACCATTAGAACCTCAGAAAAAGCACAACTAAGTTTTGGTGTCAAAGCAGGGGGTCACTTATTAAATGTTGATTTTAATAGATTGACAAAATATAATATAAATGATCCAAGTTTTGAGAGCAATATTAATAATAAATTTAGTCCTAATTTAGGCGTAGGGCTTTATTATTTCACAGATGTTTTTTATTTAGGATTGAGCGCTCCTAATATTTTAGAAACAGATCACTTTGATGAGCAAAGTACTGTTGAGACTTCCAATACAACTTCAGTTATAGCCAAAGAGCGCATTAATTATTATTTGATAGCAGGACATGTATTTGATATAAGTTCAAATGTTAAATTTAAGCCAGCGCTTTTGACAAAGCTAGTCACAGGAACTCCACTTCAAGTGGATGTTTCGGCTAATTTTTTACTTTATGATCGCTTTACGGTTGGAGGGGCTTATCGATGGAGTGCTGCTTGGAGTGCACTTCTTGGTTTTCAGGTTTCTGATGGTGTTTTAATAGGTTTGTCCTACGATCGAGAAATAACAGAACTAGGAACTGCAAAATTTAATTCGGGTAGTTATGAGCTCATGGTTAGATTTGAGCTATTTAAAAGTTATGATAGAATCTTAACACCTCGCTTTTTTTAACCAAAACAGAAACGATTATGACCTCAAAAATAGAAACTATAGTAATAATTGCTCTAATACTAACCTGTAATCTCTTTGGACAAGAGAAACAATTAGCCAAAGCCGATGAGAAGTTTAGTAGATACGCCTATGTAGATGCTAGACAAATCTATCTTAATGTTGCCAAAAAAGGATATTCTTCTGCTAGTTTATACAAGAAGCTAGGGGATTCATATTATTTTAATGGAGATCTAAAAAACTCTGTTACTTGGTATGAGAAATTGTATGAGTCGTATAAAGATGATATGGGTACTGATTATTTATTTCGCTACTCTCAAGGTTTAAAAAGTATAAAACGCTACGAAGATTCTGACCGTGTTATGGAGTTATTCAGAGAATTGATAAACTTTGATAAGCGTGCTGATTTTTTTACTAATGCCGAGGATTATTTAAAATTTATTGATTTACAATCAGGTAAATTCAATATGTCCAACTTAGCAATCAATTCAAAATTTTCTGATCATGCTCCAAGTTTTAATTATAACGAAGAGTTAGTATTTGCATCCTCAAGAGAGGGAGGTAAAATGACCAAAAGTGTTCATAAATGGAACAATATGCCTTTCTTGGATCTGTATGTATCACAAATAAGTAATGATCCAGATACACTAAGCAAACCCCGCAAATTAAAAGGAGAGGCCAACACCAAATTTCATGAATCTACTACATCCTTTACAAGTGATGGAAAAACAGTTTACTTTACACGAAATAATTACACCAATAATATAA
Source organism: Aquimarina rhodophyticola (assembly GCF_042434915.1). Taxonomy (GTDB): domain Bacteria; phylum Bacteroidota; class Bacteroidia; order Flavobacteriales; family Flavobacteriaceae; genus Aquimarina. Next base: position 2,207,125 of record NZ_CP170198.1, on the reverse strand, counting down.
AAGGCGCAGATGCAAATGGAACGATGCTTTTGAAGTTATACAGAGCCCAGATAAATGGTTCTGTTTGGGAAAACATCGAAGAGCTTCCTTTCAATAGTGATGAGTACTCTGTAGCTCATCCGACCATAAATCGGGAGGGAACCCAACTATATTTTGTTAGTGATATGCCAGGTACTGTTGGATTGTCAGATATATTTGTTGTCGACGTATATGAGGATGGTTCTTTTGGAACTCCTATCAATTTAGGGGATAACATAAATACAGAGGGTAGAGAGACGTATCCATTTATTAGTGAAAACGGAGAGCTTTATTTCTCGAGTGATGGACATATGGGCCTAGGAGGTCTTGACGTTTTTATCTCGGTCAAAGAAGAAGCAAGCTTTAAAAGACCATTTAATGTAGGAAGACCCATCAATAGCACCGAAGATGATTTTGGATTTATTATCAACCCCGAGACTAAAAAAGGATTTTTATCAAGTAATAGAGAAGGAGGTTTAGGTAAAGACGATGTATATAGCTTTGAGCAAACAGGAAAACTAATAACAAGCTGTACACAATATGTAAAAGGAAAAGTATATGATGATAAAACCAATGCACTATTAACTGGAGCCACAGTAATTTTATTAACAGAAGAGAATGTTGAAGTAGATCGTATGCTATCAGATGCAGCAGGAGTCTACAGGTTTGAAAATCTAGACTGTGATAGAGCCTACATAGTTAGGATAGAGCAGGAGGGATATAGTGCACAAGAAACTGTTTTTAGAACAACCTCTGTATTAGAGCAGGAGAAGGAACTATCTCCTATACGCACTAGAAAGATTGAGAAGGAAGTGATGGTTACAGAAGGAGACGATCTCAATGATATATTGGATCTAGAGCCTATTCATTTTGATTTTGATGACTATTTAATACGAGATGATGCAAAGGTAGAGTTGGCAAAAGTTATAGAAGTAATGCAGCAAAACCCTACGATGAAAATCGAAATACGCTCCCATACAGATAGTAGAGCTTCTGCCGACTATAATCTAAAACTAAGTGCTAGACGAGCTAAAAAGACAGAGAATTACATCGCAATTATTGGTCAAATCGATAGAAGCCGTATTGCTTACAAAGGATTTGGAGAAGAACAATTATTAAATGATTGTGTAACTGGTGCCGAATGTTCTGATGAAGAGCATGAGAAAAATAGAAGAAGTGAATTTATTGTAATTGAAAATTAAGACAAGAATAATTAGATGATCATAAAAAAATTAAACCTCACAAAAAGTATAATAAATTATAGATTATGATTTGCTAGTATGATTTTGTATTTTTGGCAGAATACTAAAGCATGGAGGAAGAAAAGGTAATTTTAGTTAATGAAAAAGACGAGCAAATTGGCTTGATGCCAAAGATGGAAGCTCACCAAAAAGCTATGTTGCACAGAGCTTTTTCTGTCTTCATTCTTAATAAAAAAAACCAATTAATGCTTCAGCAACGAGCATTACAAAAGTATCATTCTCCAGGACTCTGGACCAATACGTGCTGTAGTCATCAACGAGAAGGTGAAACTAATATTATAGCGGGTCGGCGAAGATTGCAGGAAGAAATGGGGTTTACCACAACGTTAAAGGATACTATTTCATTTATTTATAAAGCTCCTTTTGATAATGGATTAACAGAGCATGAGTATGATCATATCTTGGTAGGTACTTATGAAGATAACCCTAATATCAATACGGATGAAGTTGCTGCATGGAAATGGATGTCTCTAGAGGATATTCGTGAAGATATTGAAGTCTCACCAGACCGCTATACTGCATGGTTTAAAATTATTTTTGAAAAGTTTTATTCGCATATCACCTTATGAAAATAACCGCTTGCAGAACTGCTCATTTTAATGCAGCTCATAGACTTTATAAAAAAGAATGGAGTGACAAAAAGAATCAGGAAGTTTTTGGTAAATGTAGCAATCCTCTTTATCATGGCCACAATTACGAACTAATTGTGGCAGTAACAGGTGAAGTTGATCCAGAGACTGGTTATCTAATTGACTTAAAGATTTTGAAAGAATATATTAAAACCGAAATAGAAGATAGCTTAGATCACAAAAATCTAAATGAAGAAGTAGTAGAGTTCAAAGAATTAAATCCAACAGTAGAAAATATAGCGATTGTAATTTGGAAAAAACTTAGAAAGAAACTGGCTTTAAAATTCGATATAGAAGTCACCCTATATGAAACTCCGCGTAACTTTGTAATATATCGAGGAGAATAAACGATTAATAATATTGATTATAGCTTAGATTTACAGCAACTGTTGTTTCCTTTTTAATAAATCTAGCATAAAAAGTAACAAGCATTTTGAATTTTTTGATTCTTTGAGAAGTAAAAGAATGAATAAACGTTTAAAAGAAGTTTTCAATATAAAATGGTTAACTAAGTAAAGATTATAAATGATATTTCGAAGTAAAGACCCCAAAAAAAGAAATAAATAAATGAATAATCAATCTTTATATATACTTCAATTTGAACCAATTTTAAAAGAAAAGATTTGGGGAGGCAATAAGCTTAGAACAATTTTAGGAAAACAATCATCTTCAAATACATTAGGTGAGAGTTGGGAGATTAGTGATGTAGACGGCGAAAGTTCGATCATTTGTAATGGAACTCTAACTGGTAAATCTCTTAGTGAAATAACTCAAAACTTTTCATCGAATCTATTGGGTAAAAAAAACAGTGAACGTTTTGGTAATAAATTTCCTTTACTAATCAAGTTTATTGACGCAAAAGAGGATCTTTCAGTACAATTACACCCAGGAGATGAAATAGCGATGGCAAAGCATAATTCTTTAGGTAAAACTGAAATGTGGTACGTTGTCGATGCGGAAAAGGATGCGAATATCATTATAGGATTTAATAAAAAAGTAGATAAGGATTTATACCAAAAGCATGTAGGTAATAAAACTATAAAAGATATTCTTCACTATGAAGCTGTAAAAAAAGGGGATGTTTTTTTTGTGTATTCGGGTCTTATTCATGCTATCGGAGCAGGTGTACTCATTGCCGAGATACAACAAACATCAGACATAACCTACCGAGTGTATGATTGGGATCGTGTTGATAAACTTGGTAATAGTCGAGAGTTGCACCAACAAGAAGCCTTGGCATCCATAGATTTTGATAGTAATGAAAAGTATAAGATCGATTATAGCTCTCGTCCTAATAAAAATACACCTCTAGTTCATTGTACACATTTTAAAACTGAATTAATTGAAGTTACCGATACAATAATCATGTCTCATAAAACCTTTGATTCATTCGTAGTATACATGTGTGTAGAGGGAGAGGTAGCAATCTCTGCATCTACTAATACAGTTAGCTTAAAAGCGGGTCAAACAGCATTAGTTCCAGCAGCGATAAAAGAATTATCGCTAAATTCTAAATTTTCGAAACTTTTACAAGTGTACATTTAATTGAAAAGAGTAGTTTTGCATAAAATTTTATATAATGGCAAATAAAAGAGATCTTAAGAAAGATATAAATTATGTTTTGGGTGATATTATAGAAGCTGTGTATTTATGGCAGGCACATAATCCAGAGGCAGATAAACAAGCTTCAGAAAATATAATTTCTGAGGCAATTAATACTTTTGATAGTTTAATGGTTCGCGTGAATGAGCGTAAAGTTGAGAATTATGCAGCGCACTTTAAAGCAGTACGCGAAGATTTAGAAAAGAAAGCAATTGAATTGATAGAAAAAGTAAATTCTTTATAATTTTTTTTAAAAAAGTATTTGCAAATATAAAATCAAAATTTATATTTGCAGCCGCTTCGCCGATGTAGCTCAGCTGGCTAGAGCAGCTGATTTGTAATCAGCAGGTCGTGGGTTCGAGTCCCTCCATCGGCTCAAAAAGCAAAAACTCCAGATAAATTATCTGGAGTTTTTTTTATTATATAAAGCTACGTTTTCTTAGTTGGCTATTTCGTTATACGCTTCTTTTGCCTTACGATCTTTAATATATTGAATTAATTGTTTACCATACATAGATTTTCTTACTCTAGGGCTCATAGAGTTCGCAATAGTATCTAAAAATTTAATATTAGCATCAAAAATTTCGTTGAGAGTTATATAAGGTGAAACTTCTAATTTGCGATTAGTGACTGCAAAATTAATAGTATACAGATACTTTTGTTTTAATAGTTTTTTATAGGCAACATCATTTTCCATCAGCTTATCCTGATCGTTTTGTTTACTTGCCTCAAAGTTTTCTTTAATTAATCGTAGGTTACGATCATTAAAACGCTGATTCATTTTCTTAAATTCCTGAAGTTTTATTTCGTTTTTGCCTCCAATGATCATCACATCTTTTTCAAAGCCTGTCAAGGTGGTTTCTATTGTAATATCACCTGGTTCTGCAAAAAAGTTTAAGCGATCATTGTATTGTGCTCCATCTTCTTTATCAAGATATAAATACAATACCTCTGGCTCCTTGAGCTCTGTTGACATGATAAAATTTGGATCTCCAGCAATAACAACGGAATCAATATTTACCAAAATAGTGTCTTGTATTCTTTGAAGGTATAAAGTCCCTTTTTTAAGACCTTTTACGGTACCATTAATAGTTACATTTCCTTTTTTTGGAGATGAACAGCTTATTAAAAAGCAACATATGGTAATAATGGTAAGGTAGTGTTTCATCGATAATATGTTAGTTAATTTTATGTTGCGCAAAGATGCTACAATTTGAAATATTATACTAGCCAGCTGCTGCAATTTCCATTAATATCGTACATAAAATAGCTCCATATGTTCCCACCACATAGCCAAAAACAGCGAGTAGAACACCAACAGTGGCTAACGAGGGATGAAATGCTGCAGCAACTACAGGTGCCGAGGCTGCACCTCCTACGTTTGCTTGACTACCAACCGCCAAGAATAAGTAGGGTGCTTTGATTAACTTTGCAACTGCTATTAACAATCCTGCATGAATAGTCATCCATACGAGACCTATTACTAAAAGCCCAGGGTTTTCGAAGATCATTCCTAAATCCATTTTCATACCTATTGTGGCAACCAAAATATATATAAAAATACTTCCTAATTTACTCGCTCCAGCACCTTCGTATTCCTTAACTTTGGTGTAAGACAGTATTATCCCAATGAGTGTGGCAATAGTTATCAGCCAAAAGAATGTGGAAGTAAAAGAGGATAGCGCCGAGCTTTTGTCGTTAAATATTGAGAAATTCTCTGACAGGAAATTAGAAATCCCACCTGCCCCCCAATGGGCAATCCCAACAGCTACAAATGCTATGGATAGCATAACGATATAGTCTGTTAAACTAGGTGTTCTTGAAATACTAGCTGTATAATTAGCTACCTTGTTTTTTAAAGCCTCTATAGCCGAGGTATCTGCCTTGAGCCATGTGTCTATAGCTTTATTGCGATCGATACCAATTAATATAATAGCCATCCAGATATTTGCTATAACGATATCGACCAATACCATACCACCATATTTATCAGGATTGTATTGATAGATCTCGAGCATAGCAGCTTGATTTGCACCGCCTCCTATCCAACTTCCCGCCAGCGTGGATAATCCTCTCCATACAGCATCAAAACCAACTCCTCCTAGCGTTTCTGGTGATAGTATAGATATTAATAAAATAGCAATAGGGCCACCAATGATTATCCCCACAGTACCAGTAAAGAACATAATAAGAGCCTTCGGACCTAGGTTAAAAACACTTTTCAAGTCTATGCTTAATGTCATAAGGACAAGGGAGGCTGGTAGTAAATAGCGACTAGCTATATAATAAACACTAGATGATTGCTCGATAAGATTTCCATCCTTATCTAGCTCTTTCCACTCTGGAGATATCAGTCCAATAGAGTTAAAAATAGCCGGTAAAAGATAGCACAGTAATAAAGCGGGAACGTATTTGTAGAATGTTTTCCAAAAAGTATTAGTAAGTGAGGCCGTGTAGAATACAGTACCTAAACAAAGCATAAGAATCCCAAAAACTATCGTGTCATTTGTGAAATAAGGAGTATTTTCCATTAGTAAGCGTATTAATTAAGTTATTCGTTGATCCAATTTTTAAAGACATCTTGTTGTAACTGAGATGGGTTCTCTATTTGTTTTATTACAGTTTTGGCAGTGGTTGGTGTATTTGTAATAGCTGTCAGGGTAATGTTTTTAGATCCTCTTCTAATTATAAATGTTTTTGTTTGACCAGCTATCCAGCGGTTAGAATCTGCAAAAATTTCATAAAAATTACTCGATGTATATTTTTTACCATCAATAGATAAAAGAACATCGTGACCTTTAATACCCAAAGTTTGTAAAAATGAATTGAGAGGTGAGTTAGTAGTAAAGCGAATTTCTTTAGTAGCTAGATCGACTTCGAGTAAGGGTTGAGTTTCATGTATAAAATAGGAAGTAGCTACTTGTTTTTGTGAAAGTTCAAGCCCTGCCTTATTGAGGTAAAAATTATAATCAATACTGGTGTTGCCTGCTACAGAATTGGCAAGAAAAGTTGCTATCGATGGGTAAGATAAAGTTTCAATTGCAGTAAAAAGCTCTTGGTCATTAAAAGGTTTATTGTCACCGTATAATGAGATTAAGTTTTTGAGAAGGTCTAAAACTCCATAAGCTCCTTTGCTTTCTTCTCTCATTATTAAATCGATACATAGCGATAGTAATGCTCCTTTTTGATAAACATTAGGGTAATTACTTTTGTATGGTTCTTTTAAAATATTTTTGCTTAATTCGGTAAATGAATAACTATCATATTGTACAGAGGCATTAATCTTTTCGGTTATTCGAGCATAAAAATCTTCCTTAAGAATTAATCCTTGATGAATTTGAAATAACATAGAGAAATACTCGGTCATGCCTTCATACAACCATAGATGTTTAGACATTTCTGGCTTTTGATAATTATAGTTGTGAATTTCTTCAGAATGTAGATGCAACGGAGTTAATATATGAAAGAATTCATGAGAAATAATATCTGCTAAAGTGGCATTCAAATTATCTGATGATAGCGATTCTGGCAAAACGGCTAAGGTTGCATTGTGATGCTCGAGAGCTCCAAACCCTCTAGCGTCATTTTTACTGGCAGAGGATAAATACAATAAAATAGCATAATGCGTAGGAATTTTAAAATCTCCTAAAAAGTTCTTTTGAGCTTTTAATACCCGTTCCAATTCGGGTCTAATTGTTTTTGCAGTATGACGCATTTTTGGAGAATATGTATTAAGAAACACATCCATGTCATCAATTGTAAATTTTTCTGATGCATATGCTTGGTACATTAAAGGAGTATCCACAAGTGAGGCATATGTTTTGAATAATAACTTATCAATTTTGTAAGGAAGTTTACTATTTTCTTCAGAAACTGAATCAGTGGTGCCGAGCAACGTAGATGGATATTGTATCAAAACAGTGTGTTTTCTCAATTTTGAGTCATCATAATACCCAATTAATCCATGAAGATTAAGAAGAAAAAGTTTATCTTTTTCATAACTTGATCCAGTAGGTGAGAATATGGTATGATTCTGTTCATCGTCAAAAGTATCATTAACCCAGTAGCTTATTTTGTCTAATTTTTTAGCATCAAAAATTATCCATTGATTTGTAGTATGCTTTTTTATATGTAACAATGTGCCATCCTTTGCATGCGCTGTAAGGTTCTCTATAAATTCACCGTAATTAGCTATTGTGTAGGTACCAGGAATGATTGCCGGAAAGTTAAAAAGTAACGTATCTTGTGTTATATTATTGGGATTATAAACTACCTTAATTTTATCATCTTTAACATTAGTCAAATCAATCGTTGTAAGAATTGGTGAAGCATAGATATAGGGGGTAGAGGTGGGTTGACTTGTCTTACAAGCTATAACCAATACTGCAATACTAACAAGTAAAAAAAATCTTTTGATCACGCCGTTATAGTATTATATGATCCTTAATAAATTGAGCAACTCCATCTTGTTTTGCGTGAAGTGTTACATGTTTTGCAGCTTTTAACGTTTCCTCCTTTGCGTTTGCTACGGCTACACCTATACCAACAGCTTTTATCATAGCTATATCGTTATAGTTATCGCCAAATGCAACTGCATTTTTTATATCAATGTTATAATGTGTAGACAATAAATGTTGCACTGCTGTTTGTTTTGAGATTGTTTTAGAAGCTATTTCAATATAGGTAGGCTTAGAGCGATACAGATGAAGATCTCCCTCAAAATTATCTTTTAGATAATTATACATTTTGGTCACACTTTCTTCCTGACCCATGCACATAATTTTGTGAGCCCCTTTGTTTTCTGTATTCCATTTGTTCACGGTGTATTTCAAATCTTGTACAACTGGAGTGACTTTCGTATTGTTAGCTTCTCTCTTAGCCCAAAAGTCATTAGAAGGCACATACCACTCATCCTTGTGGTACAGGCTTAGGTGAACCTGCAGGTCAATAGACTGTTCTACAATTTGTTGAACATGCTCTATAGGTATGGTGGTCGAACTAATTATATTGTTGTTATGAACGATTAATCCGCCATTATAGCAGATTAAAGGTTGATCTATAATAGCTAATTGTTCTTGCAGATGGTACATTGCACTAGGCATTCTAGAAGATATAAGTACTACAGGGATCTCTGATTTTATACGTCGAATCTCCTGAATAGTAAACTTTGATAGTTCGCGATCAGCATTTAACAAAGTTCCGTCGATATCTGTAAATACAATTCGATACGGCATCTAATTATAAATTTAGTTGAAAATTATATTGCACTATTGCTGAGTAATAAATGTCGCCAATGATTGGATGACTTCGGGCATAATAGGTCGCCAAGATTCATTATAAGACTTTTGATTTTCCAAGCGATTACCCTTAATTTCTCGTAAAATATGATTCATGTTATCGATAAGAACCAGTGATGCATTTGGTGCAGCTTCTTTTAACTTCACTCCTTCATTAGGGTTTACTTGAATGTCCTTTTTACCATATAGCAACAAGATAGGAATTTTTAACTTAGCAATTTCGATACTGGGATCATACGCCAACCAAGTGCGCATAAAGGGTTGGAGATCGTATCTGAAAATTGATTCTAAAGCCGGCTCGTATACTGTTGCTCTACCATTTTGTTTAAGTTGTTGAAATGCTAATGCAGCACTTCTATCTAAACCCGGAGCTTGCTCGGTAAGTTGATTAATAATTACGTTATCAATAGTCTCTGCATTGCCAGCAATGTTGATAAAAGCGTCTGCTTTATCTTTGGCTGCTATCATGCCAACAAGACTGCCTTGACCATGTCCAGCAAGGACTATTTTTGAATAATCATTATTCTTTTTAAAATAATCAATTATTTCTATCGCATCGTTGATAAAGTTTTTAAATGAAATTTCATTTTCTTTAAACCCCATGCGATCCATCGTAAAGATTCGTTTATCATATCTAAAGGAGGCGATGCCATGTTTAGCAAGTTCTCTTGATAATTTTTTAAAGGTTTCATTTTTTGACATTCTATCATTGCCATCACGGTTTATTGCGCCAGCATCCATAATAAAAATAACCAGAGGCACCTTCTCATCAGCATAGGGAGTCACTAGATTACCTTCAACGTATGGATTAATTTTTATAATTGCAGTATTGTATTCTTTTTCTTGAGAAAAACAATTACTCATAATTATGAATACTAGCACTGTGCTTAAATAAATTCTCATAAAATTTGGGGTCATTTTACTTACATTTTTTGTTTAAACAGTAGTTCCAAAATCTAATAGTAAAATGTAATACAGACATTGGGCTGTTTTTTTTATTATTTAAGTTTTTAAAATGTGTAATAAGAGCTAAACGAAAATTTATAATTTAATAGTGCACTAACATAGCCTTTTTTATCTTTGCTTCAAAATTTAACGATGAAATATCACTGTACGCTTTATCTTATGCTTACAATGCTTACTATAAATTATAGTGTAGCAAAGGATGATTGGGGAAAAACAGGACATAGAACAACCGCAAAAATTGCCGAAAAATATTTGACCAAACGAGCAGCTCGAGCAATAGGTTCTTTACTCGATGGAAATTCAATAGCATGGGTGTCTACATTTGCAGATGATATTAAAAGTGACAAAGCTTTCAAAAAATTTGGACCTTGGCATTATGTTAATTTTGAATTTGGAGAAAAGTACAGGAAAGAAACAGCTTATTCTGGCGGAGATATTTTACAAGGTATAGAGTTTTGTGTCAAAATTCTAAATACAAAAACCGCTGCAAAATCAGAAAAGACTTTTTATTTAAAAATGCTAATTCATTTAATAGGTGATTTACATCAACCCTTACATGTTGGTAGAGCAGAGGATAAGGGAGGTAATGATATCCAAGTACAGTGGTTCAAAAAAGGCTCAAATTTACATAGAGTATGGGATAGCGAGATGATTGATCATAATGGAATGAGTTATACCGAATTAGCTAGTAACGCAACAAAATTTTCTAAGAAAACATATAAAAAAGTGATTCAAGGTACTCTGTTAGATTGGAGTTACGAATCGCAGAACCTTGCCAAAGCAGTCTATGATTCTGCGCAAAGTGGGGACAAACTAGGCTATCGTTACATGTACGATCATTTTGAAATAGTGCAGCAACAACTAGAAAAAGGTGGGGCTAGATTGGCAGCAATACTCAACCGCATTTTTGGATAATTATTCATTATCGACCGACGCATGAATTGTGGAGTCGGATATCTCATCACGATATTGTTTGGGAGATTTATTAAAATATTTTTTAAACGTTTTTGTAAGATGGCTCTCATCAGTATATCCAAGTTGATAGGCTATTTCTGCAATCGTAAACTCTGTATGTTGCAGTCGATATTCGACTAGTTTCATTTTGTATTGAGTGACATATTGATGTATGGACTCTCCAGTCTTCTTTCTGAAATAGGTACTGATTGAGCTTTGAGACATATTAAATTTATTGGATAAATAATTAATCTTGGTACGCTCGTTATCATATACATTTTGTCTAATATGGCTTAAGATTTTTTCAATTTTTGAAGGTGTTGAAATTTTGCTTTTATCCTCATGATGATATTTCTCAGATATATTACGCACTATAAGACTAAGGATAGTGCTTATTGCATTAGATATTATTTCTTGATAATAGATTTTTTCATTCTTAAATTCGGTTAAAACCAAATCATGAATATCCCAGATAATACCCCGATCTTCATCTTTAAATATAACATCCCCAGGAATAAGGTTAGGTTGATGTAATAACTGCTCTATACGTTGTAACCAGTACTTTCTATCTGGAAGATTAACTTTGCTCGAAAAAAGTAATTCTGTAAACTTAAAATAGGTAAAAGTTGAGGATTGAAGCACCTCAAAATGATGTGTGTCTTCCGGAGCTAAGAGAAATATATTTTGTGGATGATAAGGTACTTTGACTCCGTTTATAGTATGATATCCTCTGCCGTTTTCAATAAAAATAATCTCAAAATAATTATGATTATGCGGCTCTTTTTCCCAATTGTCAGAAGAATATTGATGAACAACAAAAATTTCATGCAAAGAATAACGCGTCATAGCAAATGTTTCTTTTAAAGTTACGAAAAAATGATGAGATTATAGGTGTACTATTTTTACAAGTTTTCTGCACGTTTTTACATGTAGTTTAACTAGAATGGGGTAGTATCTTTGTATCTCAAATGAAGGGTACTTAGATCGCTATGAAATTAACATTCTTAGTTTATATTTTACCAAGGATTATTTTTGGATTATTCTTATTTTTTCATGGTACTTTTAATGTATATGACTACAGTAATTTTTTACTGAGACTTAATTCCTATTTTACGAAGACAACTTTCTTCAATTTAGAAATTTTAAAAGCGCTAGGGCCTTTGGTTCCTTTTATCGAATTTATTATTGGCTTTTTTTTACTATTAGATTTTTTTATAAAACCTGTTTTGTGGGTCGCAACTATATTATTTTCGGGAATCATTTTGTTCTTATTAGATGCTAAAGAAGAAAGTTTATTAACGACGCATATAATACTACTAAGTGTTACATTAACTTTATACATAAATGAGCGTTACAATCTTAGGGGTTCTGATAAAACAGATAGTTGGTCGATGAAGTTATAACGTATGTTAGAGTGGATATTTTTGATTTCTATTCCAGAATTTTTCGGAATGTTAAGTTAATGCGAGGGTTGGTAATTTTTTTTGATTTAGGGACTTGATGTAGCCAATTTTCTTGTGTACCGTCTCCCATTATAAGCAAACTTCCAGAAGTTAGCCATACCTTTTTTTTTAATGATTTATCGGTTTTATGTTTAAAATGAAACCAACGTGCTTCACCTAGACTTAGCGATGCTATTATTGGATTTGATCCTAGTTCTTTCTCATCATCAGCATGCCATCCATTACTGTCCTGACCATCACGATATAGATTTGCCAAGCAAGTCGTAAATGCTACGTCGCAATGTTTATTAATGGAAGCTAAAAGCTCTTGTAGAACCGGAGGCATTTTGTGAGGGTGCATTATAACATTCGAGTACCTATAAGGTTTGTTATTTGTTGCAAAAAGAGCTGTTAATCTTGGCTGTAAATGAGTTTTACCAAATACAGTAATTTGATCCTGTTGCCAAGGGATAGTTGACAAGAGATATTCAAAAAGATTTTTTGCTTCAGTAGGGGGCAAAAATGAAACATTGTACACTACGTTTGCATCTGGCATAGGTAGCTTGATAAATTCATTAGTATTTTCAAAAAGCAATAAAGACATTGTGATTTTTATGCGTATTGATATACCCAGTAAATAAGAATAAATTGTAGTAAAAACCTCAATACTAATACAAATTTGGGTAAGTTTAAACTTGCTTTTTTATTAAGTATCATGTGTATATGCACAGGAAAAAACAATATCAATAAAATAATGACGCACCATAATGTATATGTTTTGACTGTACTAAATATAAGAAGTAATCCTAATGATATTTCTGCTAAGCCACTCAAATAAACGAACACTTTTCTATAAGGTATATAAAGTGGCATAATACGCATAAACGCTTTTGGTTTTATCAAGTGAAAAAAACCTGCGACAATCAAAATGAAGGATAAAAGATATAGATGCCAGGTCATGTAGTTTTTGACTTTTTATTCTGTTTGAACTTTTTGTAACTATTAAATTTTTGTTTTAATCTGATATATGCATTAGTGTAGTCAATTTTTCGGAAACGAATAGCTAGCCAATCACTATTCATAACTATTTTTTTTACTGGAATTAAATTATAATCTTCTAAGATTTGCCAATTATAAAAAGTTGAGGTATCCAACTTAAAGCGAAGTGGAGTTTCATTAGGGTATGCAAACCAAAGAATGGCATCTCCTATAAGCTTTGGATAAAGTGTTTCTATCTGATTTTCAATTTTTGTATCATCATTAATAAAAACGATCGCAAAATCTACTCTAGAAACTTGAACTAATGACTCTTTTATAGTTAGATTAGGTAATTTTTCTAAAGCTATTGAAAATCCTTCTGGTTCATTCAAAATAAGAATTTCATCGAGATTATAAGATAACTTGAGCTTATTACATAAGGGTGTCATAACTTAAAAAAATCATTTATAGATCTTCTTAAAGATACAAAAAAATACCGCTATTACGCGGTATTTTCGTAAGAAAGTTATAAGAGTTTTACATAGTTATTTTTTTTGCATTATCTGGTGTAGCAAATAAATTGCCTTCCTCTTTTAAAAAGGTAACATCGCTAATAATGGCTTCTCCCAATTTTTCAGCGACTCCAGAAGCTTCAGACCAATTATTAAATTCCCATTGCATAGCAATAGGTATTCCTGCTATTGTCTGGTAGTTCTTGTATTGTATCGCATGAGGCTCAGGTTTTTTGTCGTCTCCTTCTTCACGTCCGAAGGTAACAATGTATGCAGCCGCTTTTAATAAATTGGAGGTGTTATCTCTATACAATACATACCAATCATCTGGCGCATCCCCAGTTCCAGGTGTAAAAGTCATTTTTGCCGTACTATATAAGGTGTCATTTAAACTTTTATCCCCTGCCATTTCAATAATTGCGCCTGCATCGTTTAGTTTATAGGGTAAACCAAAAAAGTAGGTCCATGTAAACATATCAAATCTGGCTCCTTTGTCATCTGCATCTATAGGGCATAGATACGCCTCTGTGCCATCAAATATTAATTTACTACCGTCTTTCTTATCAATTCTGATTTTAGACGAATTTGTAAGCATTGTTACTTTGGCATCCAATCGTTGTTTGCCTCCAAACATCAAATCAAGATGAAAACTTACTATCTTATGATCAATAAATTGATCTTTCTTATGTGCCGTTTCAATACTACTTACATAATGATCAGCAATTGAAACGGCACCGTCACCAATACCTCCGTTAGATTCAACAGGAATCATTTCTTGATCAGATTGCTCATCTGTAATTTTTTCTTTTTTCACTGTATTGCAGCTTAGTGTGCTTATTATTAGTAAAATTAGGGTTAGTTTATGTATCATTCTTATAATTAATTTTTGTGTTATACACTTTAGCTATTAAAAGTACAAAATGCTTACTGTTCGAATCGAATATTAAGATAATTGTAACATTACTATGTTTAATTTTTAAAAATCTTAGTCGTTTAGATGATAAAAATAAACTGTAATTCAAACGTTCATTATGTAATCATAAACCATAATGGTATTTTTGAAATACTTTAAAAAATGAAATTGTTATAATTTATGAATAGTGCACAGATAGACAGTAAAAACGAAAAGAACTTACCAGGTGATACTTCATTAGTGAGTTCACCCGAAGAACTCATTGAATTAAGTGAATTTGATAAAGGAAACTATATGTATACTATTGAGGATTATTTTGCTAAACCGAAGGCCAAAAGTTTTCAGTTGTCTCCCGATGGCATGTACCTTTCTTATCAAGAGAAAGATGAGAACAAAAAAAATCATGTTTATGTAAAATGCCTGAAAAACGGTGAAATTACGCGTGCTATAGAGGAGCAAGACGAATTAATTCGCGGTTATGGATGGGCCAATGAGAAGCGTTTGATTTTTATCATGGATACTGGTGGGGATGAAAACTATCACGTTTTTGCCACCAATGTAGATGGATCGGATACAAAAGAATTAACACCCTTTGATGGCGTACAGGTTCAAATTTTGCAAATGCTGAAGGAGGATAAGGAACATATAATAATTGGGATGAATAAAACCAATAAAGAGGTGTTCGAGCCTTACCGAATTAACATATATACGGGAGCGTTAAAACAGCTCTATGAAAATGATAATGTCGAGTACCCAATAATGGATTATATTTTTGATAAGGATGGTGAGCTACGTGGGTATACACGTTTACTCAATGGCGTGGATATCGAACTTTATTATGCCAAAGAGAATCAACAATATGAATGTATTAAAAAGCTCAATTGGAAGGATACATTCTCTATCAAAAGTTTCTCCTATAACCCAGAGAATAAACACGAAGCTTATGTAGTATCGAATCTTACAAGTGATCGCTCGGAAATTTATTTATACGATCTTAAAAAAGATGCGATAATTAAAAAATTATTTTCTGATTCACTTTACGATGTGTCGGGTATTGGTTTGTCAAGAAAACGCAATTTTGAGCTTGATTATTTTTCGTTTCAAGGAGAGAAAAAAGTCATACATCCTGTTAGTTCCTTTTATACTAAATTACATGATACTATTACTAAGCGTTTTCCAGATCAGCAATATGCAATTGCAGATAAGACCGATAGTGAAGATAAGTATTTAATTTATGTGCAAAGTGATGTAATATACGGCGTGTATTATGTATATGATGTTGCACAAAATTCGTTTGAACTCCTTTATAATTTGATGCCTCAGCTTAAAGAGGAAGAGATGGCTACAATGCAACCCATCTCATTTAAGAGTAGAGATGGGATTACTATCTATGGTTATTTAACATTACCAAATAATATCGCGTCCTTAAAAAAAGTGCCTTTAATTGTAAACCCACATGGTGGTCCGCAAGGTATACGTGATACGTGGGGTTTTAATCCCGAAAATCAATTATTTGCTAGTAGGGGCTACGCTACGCTTCAAGTTAATTTTAGGATTTCTGGAGGGTATGGTAGAAAGTTCTTGGAGTCTGGATTTAAACAAATTGGTCGCAAGGCAATGGATGATGTCGAGGATGGAATTGACTATGTAATCAATCAAGGATCTATTGATAAAGAAAAAATAGCAATCTATGGAGGTAGCCATGGTGGATATGCAGTGTTGCGAGGTTTAACTAAGACACCAGATTTATATTGTTGCGGAGTTGATTATGTAGGGGTATCTAATTTATTTTCATTTATGAAAACTATACCACCTTATTGGAAGCCCTATCTTAAAATTATAAAAGAAATCTGGTATGATGAAGACATAGCCGAAGAAAATACAATAATGAGAGAAGTATCTCCAGTTTTTCAAATTGATAAGATAAAAAAACCACTTTTTGTGGTTCAAGGAGCAAATGATCCTAGAGTCAATATTGATGAGTCAGATCAAATTGTACGAGCGCTACGTGCCAAAGGTTTTGAAACACCTTATATGGTTAAGTATGATGAGGGACATGGTTTTGCAAAAGAAGAAAATAGCATTGAAATGTACAAAGCCATGATGGGGTTTTTGGCTAAGCATTTGCAATAGTAAGTCAACAGAATTTAACTAAAGACAAAATTAAACCCTGCTTGGATGTGATCCGAGCAGGGTTTGTTATATTTAATTGTAAGATATTTATAGTAAAGGATATACTGATTTCGGTTTTCCATTATTGTAAACGAATATTATATGAATTCCCTGAGAAGTTATTCCTCTAAATTTATTATTGGAAAATTTAACTTTTTCACTATAAGCGAAATGAACTTCTTGAAACAATTTAGTTAGATTCCAATTTTTCGGAAAAAATGTGCTTTCAGTCTCCTTAGTTATCCATTTATGATTAAAAGGATGTTTATACTGAAATTTAGCCTCCCATACTCCAGTCTCAATATTTTTATTGGTTATTTCCAAAATTCTTACTCTATCTTCATCATAAAAGTGCACTCCAGTTATATTACCATTTGACACTCTTCCTCTAATACAATGATCTATTAAATCTATCAATTCAGGATTGTAATCTTGATTTTTTGGAGTAGCGATAAAATTTTTCACCTCATTTATATTACTTTCTTTAAGGATTTTCTGAGCTCTTTTACTATTAGTGCTTGCAATATTTTTGAAAATTACAGAGTTTTTTTTTAGAGCACGAAGTGAGTTAAAAGGACCGTCTCCTTGTTTAAAATTCAAAATTTTTTGTTCAAAAAAATGAACTAAATGATTCGGAACTTTTGTAATTATTGGTCCTGATGATAAACCTTGTTTGTCTGTGGTTGATATTTGCTTTAGTATATAGAATGAATATTTAATCATTAGATTAAAGATACAAAAAAGCCGCTATTTTTTTTGAAAAAAATAGCGGCTTAAAATGATCCTCTTTACTTGATCATTTCAAAACTTCGATTAATGAAGTTTGTAAGTTCTTCACCTTTCAATAAATTTTGTGACAACCTTGCCAAGTCTAATGACTGTTTGATCAAGCGTTCTTTCTTTTTATCTGTTTTAGCCTCTCGAATCTGTCCGATAAGGTCATGATTAGTATTTACCACAAGATTATACATCTCAGGCATGCCACCCATGCCAAACATACCACCACCGCCAGATTGCTGCATCTCTTTCATACGGCGCATAAACTCGGGTTGTGTGATCATAAATGGCGATGCATTACTATCCATTGCTTCTAATTGTATTGTATACTTTTCTTTTGGAACAACGGTTTCTAAATCTGTTTTGAGTGCATCTTTTTCTTCATCTGATAGTTTGGAGATTTTTTCTTCATCTTTTTTAATCAGATTGTCGATATGATCTGCATCAACACGAACAAAAGAGATGTTCTCTTTACTAGTTTCTAATTTTTGAATTAAATGAGAAACAATAGGGGAGTCAAGCAATAAAACCTCGTAACCCTTACCTTTGGCAGCCTCAATATATGCATGTTGTTCGTCCTTATTAGAGGTGTAAAGAATAACAGTCTTACCATCTTTATCAGTCTGTGTATCTTTAATTTTTTCTTGTAATTCTTCAAATGTAAAATACGTATTATCTACCGTTGGGTATAAAGCAAACTTATCAGCTTTCTCAAAGAATTTATCTTCAGAAAGCATTCCATATTCAATAACAATTTTGATATCATTCCATTTTTGTTCAAAATCCTCACGATTATTTTTAAATAATGAAGATAATTTATCAGCAACTTTACGCGTAATATAACTTGATATCTTTTTTACTGCACCATCTGCTTGTAAATAAGAACGAGAAACATTTAAAGGTATATCTGGAGAATCAATAACACCGCGTAGCATAGTTAAAAATTCTGGAACAATACCTTCTACATTATCAGTGACGAATACTTGATTTTGATATAATTGAATACGATCTTTTTGCATATTCATGTCCTGTCCTAACTTTGGGAAGTATAAAATTCCGGTTAAGTTGAAGGGATAATCAACATTAAGATGTATATTAAAAAGTGGCTCTTCAAACTGCATAGGATACAGTTCTCTGTAAAAACTTTTGTAATCTGTGTCTTCTAATTCTGTAGGTTGCTTTGTCCAAGCAGGATTAGGATTATTTATAATATTATCTACCTCTTGCGTTGGCGCAGGATCTTCCTCTTTTGCATCCTCTGGTTTTGGCAGCGTTTCAGTTTTAGTTCCAAACTTAATGGGAACTGGCATGAATTTATTGTATTTGCTCAATAATTCAGAAATCTTAGAATCTTCTAAAAATTCTGATTCATCCTCGCTGATATGAAGAATAATTTCTGTCCCACGATCTTGCTTATCTGCAGATTCGATAGTATACGATGGTGAACCGTCACAAATCCAATGTGCAGCTGGCTCATCTTTAAAAGATTTAGTTATTATTTCTACTTTATCTGCTACCATAAATGCAGAGTAGAAACCAAGACCAAAATGTCCAATAATTCCAGAATCCTTGGCACTGTCTTTATATTTTTCCAAAAATTCTTCAGCTCCAGAGAAAGCTACCTGATTGATGTATTTTTCGACCTCTTCTTTGGTCATTCCAATACCTTGATCGATAATATGTAATTGCTTTTTATCTTTATCAATCTTTACCTCGATCATGGGATTACCATACTCGACTTTAGCTTCACCAATATTCGAAAGGTGCTTTAGTTTTAAAGTTGCATCTGTCGCATTTGAGATTAATTCTCGTAAAAAGATTTCATGATCAGAATATAAAAATTTCTTTATTAAAGGAAAGATATTCTCAACTGATACATTAATACTACCTGTAGCCATATAGAATGATATTTTGTGATTATTTATTTACTTAATTAAGTAGTGTATAGTCAAAAAAAATACCAAGATTAATTTGCTGACAAACTGACATTTTAAAGCTACTTTGTAAGTAAGATATCGAGTGAGCGACTATATAGCAGGTTATTTAATGGTACAATTAGTTTCAAAAATTCTGAAAGAACTTTAACAAACAATTTGTTTAACTTTTTCGCCTGAAAGGTAAACAATTAGTAATTTTACATAAACTTAATAGTTATGGCAGCCACAAAGAAAAAAGTAACAACAAAAAAATCTCCGTCAAAATTTGATATCATCACAATGTATATGGAGTATGTATTGGAGCATGAGACTTATCCAAAATCTATCTACAAATTTTGTAAGCTGAACAAAATTATAGAATCAGATTTTTATACGCATTTTGGGGGTGTCGAGGCGTTAAAAAAAGAAATCTGGACTATTCTATATGATAAGACCCTAGAAGTAGCGCATGCCAATCAAGAGTATGATCAGTTTAACAGTAGAGAAAAAATGTTAACTTTTTTCTACAGCTTTTTTGAGATGTTGACTTTAAACAGAAGCTACATACTTTTTGCTTTAAGCGAACATGATATGATGTTAAAGAATATGGAGCAACTTAAAGGGTTACGTAGGAAGATTAAAGAATTTTCTACCACCTTGATAGAAGAAGATAATAATGAGAAGCAATTTAAATTAACAAAAAATCCAGTTACTGTTTTTTCTGAGGGTGCTTGGGTTCAATTTCTATTTTTATTGAAATTTTGGATGCATGATGATTCTGCTGGATTTGAAAAGACAGATGTAGCTATCGAAAAATCGGTAAACACAATTTTTGATGTATTTGACAATACTCCGCTCAATAATATTCTTGACTTAGGTAAATTCCTTTGGAAAGAGCGTACCATGTAGAAGGGATTACATTTTTGATTTTTTACTTATAAATTACTTATGAAGACAATAGATAAAATACCAGTTTCCAAGATAGGCAGAACTACAGAGCTCGTTAAGACTGGCGTTAAAGTAGGAGGTAATTATTTGAAATATTACAGTAAAAAAGCAATGAATCCAGATATAACTAAGGACCAGTTAAACGAGGATAATGCTGCAGATATCTATGATGGTCTCAAAAATTTAAAAGGTAGTGCGCTTAAGGTGGCTCAAATGCTATCTATGGAGAAAAGTTTGTTGCCAAGTGCTTATGTCGAAAAATTTTCGTTATCACAATTTAGTGTGCCTCCTTTATCGGCTCCTTTAGTGAGGAAAACTTTTAAAAAATATCTCGGTAAATACCCAGAAGAATTATATGATACGTTTGCAACTCAATCGGTCAATGCTGCAAGTATCGGTCAGGTACATAAAGCAACCAAATTTGGGAGAAAACTTGCTGTGAAAATCCAATATCCAGGAGTTGCAGACAGTATCAGTTCTGATCTAGCTATGGTTAAGCCTATTGCAATTAGAATGTTTAATTTGAAAGGCAAGGACTCAGAAAAATTTTTTAAAGAAGTAGAGGGTAAGTTATTGGAGGAAACAGATTATCTTCTGGAAGTATCGCAAAGTATACAAATTACTGATGCTTGCTCTCAAATACCAAATTTAAAGTTTCCTACATATTACAAAGAGCTTTCAAGCGAGCGGACTATTACCATGGACTGGATGGAAGGTGTTCATATAAGTGAGTTTGCAAAAGTAAATAAGGATCAAGATAAAGCAAATAAAGTTGGGCAAGCATTATGGGATTTTTATATGTATCAAATGCATATTTTAAAAGCGGTTCATGCCGATCCGCATCCTGGTAATTTTTTGGTAGATTATGATGCTAATTTAATAGCCATTGATTTTGGCTGTGTCAAAAAGGTTCCTATGGAATTTTACACGCCTTATTTTGAGCTCGCAGAAAGAAAAAATATTGATAATCCTGAATTCTTTCAAAAGAAGTTATTTGAATTAGAAATCTTGCGTGATGATGATTCTGAAAAGGAAAGAGTTTATTTTTCGCAACTCTTTTACGAGATGTTAAGTTTGTTTACAACACCATTTAATAAAGATCGTTTTGATTTTGCAGATACATCCTTTTGGGATGGAATTACAGAACTTAGTGAAAAGTATACGAATGATACCGAGCTTAGAAAAATGAATGGTAATAGAGGAAGTAAACATTTTCTCTATATCAATAGAACGTTTTTTGGACTCTATAACTTATTACATGACCTAAAAGCCACAGTTGAGGTCAAAAATTATGAAAGGTACCTTTAGCTAGTCGCCTGATTAGCTTGGTTTGTTTATTTATTGGTTAGGTTGTTAGAAAGGTATGCTGTGGTTGGCATGCCTTTCGCTTTATAAAAAAATGAAAGTTGATTGATAGGAAAAGATTGAGAACGAAGTGTTTTACTAATTATTTAGTATGCATGCATACTAAATAAGGGAAGATTCTTTTATCAAAACCATTAATATACATATCTTGTCCTGCAGTTTTTTAAATTAAAGATGTAATTATTAGCAATTACATAAAATACACACATAAAATATATGTATACTTCAAAAATATCTGGATTAGGAAGTTACGTTCCAGACAATGTAGTCACTAACGACGATCTATCCAAAGTTATGGATACCAACGATGCGTGGATACAAGAGCGTACAGGAATAAAAGAAAGACGTCACATAAAAAAAGGAGATGGTAATAGTACTGCCAAAATGGGAGTAAAAGCAGCAAAAATAGCCATCGAAAGAGCAAAATTAACCAATAATGATATAGACCTTATCATCTTTGCTACATTGAGTCCTGATATGTATTTTCCGGGTGGCGGAGTGCAAGTACAAGACATGATGAACATGCGTACCATACCAGCTTTGGATGTACGTAATCAGTGCAGTGGTTTTGTCTATGCTTTATCGGTAGGCGATCAATTTATAAAAACAGGCATGTACAAAAATGTGCTAATTATAGGCAGTGAAAATCATAGTGGAGGATTGGACATGACCACACGAGGTCGTGGCGTTTCAGTTATATTTGGTGATGGTGCAGGAGCAGCTGTATTGAGTCGTAGCGAAGATAAAAATCATGGAGTTTTATCCACGCATTTACATAGCGAAGGAGCGCATGCCAAAGAACTATCTTTAATAGGGCCAAGTACAGAACATTGGGTACCCGAAATCATTGAAGAAAATCCGCAAGAGGATATACCGTATTATCCATATATGAATGGTCAATTCGTATTTAAGAATGCAGTAGTACGTTTTTCTGAAGTAATTAATGAAGGATTGAAAGCAAATAGTTTCAAAGCTGAAGATATCGATATGCTAATTCCGCATCAAGCAAATTTGAGAATTTCGCAATTTGTACAACGACAATTCAAATTATCAGATGATCAGGTATATAACAATATTCAGAAATATGGAAACACTACAGCCGCTTCAATACCTATTGCTTTGACAGAAGCTTGGGAAAATGGAAAAATTAAAGAAGGAGACTTGGTAGTTTTAGCTGCTTTTGGTAGCGGATTTACCTGGGGAAGCGCCATTATAAAATGGTAATACGTTTTCTTACAAACAAAAAAACGCGAAACTTACAGGTTTCGCGTTTTTTTTTGGTTAAATTTTTTAAAGGCTAATTCAAATAAATCATAACCATGCTGTTTATAGTAAAAACGATTTAAATGATTAGGTGTTACAAAAACTATTTTAATTTATAATACTTTAACATATATTATAGAATACCGCCACCAGATTTTTCATTAGAATCTCTATTTTTTCTCGCAACCTTTCTGTTCTTTCCGCTACCAAATCGATAGGATAACCCCAAGTATATAGTTTGGGTTTCTCCCTGAAACTGTCCTTGTTGAGGATAGGGTATGTTACTGCTAAAACGAAATTTTTGAGTATTAAAAATGTCGTTAAAGTTGATGCTAAAAGTTCCTTTTCCTTCCAGAAAGTTGTAGCGTGCTCCAGTATTGATAAAATATAATTCTTTAGTTTTAAATTGAATTCCTTCTTGTGGACCTCTATAAAATCCAAAAAGCTGAAAGCTTATTTTCTTTGTAGCTTTAAAGCTGTTGCTAATTTTGAAGTTATACACAAAGGCATTCACCTCTCTAGCAGTTTGCTCCACCACTCCTTTTTGAGTTTGGCCATAAAAATCTAAACTAGCATTC
The DNA here is from genome assembly GCF_042434915.1 of Aquimarina rhodophyticola. Lineage (GTDB taxonomy): Bacteria > Bacteroidota > Bacteroidia > Flavobacteriales > Flavobacteriaceae > Aquimarina. Next base: position 2,183,533 of record NZ_CP170198.1, on the reverse strand, counting down.
ACCCGCCACCAAGCACTAACCTTATACTGTGAAGACAGCTCAAAACCATAAGCCGTGTTGTTCTCAAAATTATCATACGTTAGTATTTGTCCATTTTCAATAGCTGGATTTTCAAGAAGTCTTTGATTAATTTCGTCGTTAACCAGTCTGTAAAAAGCGCCAGCAGTAAATGAACCTTTTTCTAATTTTCTAGTATAATTAAACTCAATAGAATTGGTAAATTGTGGGTCTAATGCAGGATTACCAACAGATGTAATTCTGGGTGTACTCCATTCTCGTATTGGATTTACCTGATTTAATCCTGGTCTATCAACACGACGACTATAGCTTAATTGATAGCTATTATCTTCTTCGGGAGCATAACTAATATACGCAGACGGATAAACAGTAATATAATCATCTTCAAAAATTTTCTGATTATCCAAAGTAGCGGTTACTTCATAACTTTCAACTCGTGCACCAATTTGGTAGGACCATTGCTCCAACTTTTTTCCGTAAGTAATATATCCAGAGTGAATGTCTCGATCATACGCATATTGAGAGTTTGGAAATAGTGATGATATGTATCTATTTTCAGTTCTTCTTAATCGAGCCTCGTAACCTACTTCTAATTTATCTGTTTCAGAAATTGGATTTATATAATCTAAGTTTATAGTGGTGTTTTCTCTTTTATTATCGATACGATCAATATAATTTTTTACCGATGGTGAAGTGCTTTCAAATAAAAACTCATCTGATTTATTTTGGTCTAATGTGTTATAATCAACCTCTAATTCGATAGTATGTTCCTCATCTTTAAAAGTATGTTTATAATCAAAATTATAGGTTGAAGTAGTATTCTCTCCTTCATTAATTAGGAGTTGTGATACATTATCTTGTGAGAAATTAGTAAATAAAATATCTGTGATACCCGTAGTATTACCTTTATAGAGATTTTGATTTGTATATAAAGACACTATATTATGATCATTTAAGTAATAATCGATACCAATTTTAAATAGATGAGATTTTGTGTTATCCAAAAAAGAAAAAACTTGTTGCGACTGCTCATCTTCTCTAAGTATAAAACCAGCTTGCGAATTTTTACGAGTAGTATTTCCGTAATTTCCAAACAGATTGAATTTACCACTACGATAGTTTAAATCGATCGAACTATTAAATCGCGCATTTTCATCAAAGTTAAGTCCAACATTTATATTTCCGTTTAGACCGATAGTACTATTTTTATGCAGAATGATATTAATAATGCCACTCATTCCTTCTGGATTGTATTTTGCAGATGGGTTTGTTATCAATTCGATTGATTTAATCGACGTTGAAGGTAGTTGTTTTAGTAACTGTTCGGCACTAATATTTGTCGGTTTACCGTCCAATAAAATTCTTACATTTTGATTGCCGCGTAAAGAAATATTGCCATCTTGATCTATGTTAACAGACGGGATATTGTTCATGATCTCTGCAGCACTGCCACCAGTTGTTGTAAGGTCTTTACCTACGTTAATCACCTTGCGATCTATCTTTTGCTCTATGGTGGTTCGTTCGGCTACAATAGTAACATCGTCAAGTGATGTTATTTCTTCGTTTAATGCAATAATTCCTAAATCAAAATTTTCATTTTTTCGTTGGATACTTAGCGAAGATGTATATGTTTCATATCCAATAAACTGAATTTTTAAAATGTAAGTACCACGTGATATATCGTTTAAAACAAAACTTCCAATTTCGGTTGTAATTCCTCCACTGATAATGGTGTTTTTCGAATCGTGTATGCTAATTGTAGCGTAAGGAATTGGCTCTTTAGAAATCTTATCGACAACTTGTCCTTTAACAGATCCTAGCATGATAGAATTTTGAGGTTGCGCATTTGCGAAGTATGTTAAGAATACTATACAAATAGCTGTAAAATACTGAGTTGATTTTTTCATTAGTTCGTTTTTTGATTGATTGATGTTTAACAATGTACTTTGTATAACCAACTACTTAATTGTGTTGATTTATTTTTTTACGTTGATGAGACGTATATGTAGGTAAGACGATAGTATGTAAAAATTGTTACATTGGATTTACAATTTTTTTTTAAAAAATAAAAGCCGCTCTTTTTAAAGGAGCGGCTTTCTATAATAATCAAATAGTAACACTAACCATCAACTATGAATAAAATTTGATTATTAACAATTAACTAACTAACTAAATCTATTAAAAATTATATCTTATACTAGTAAGACGAGTTTTGTTTTTTGATGTTACAGCGAAAACCTTCTTTTAACATAATCAAGATATATTTTAACTTTTACTTGCTATTGAACTTTAAAAAGAACTCTTTATTTGTAGGTAAACACAAAATTTCATGAAAAAAACTTTAGTACTCGGTGCCTCTACAAAGCCAAATCGTTATTCATTTTTAGCTATTGAACGTTTACGTCGATATGCTATCGATACAGTAGCATTAGGTTTAAAATCTGGTACAGTTGCGGATATCAATATCGATACCGAAAAAAAAATGTATCAAGAAATCCACAGTATAACGCTATATCTTAATCCAAGACGTCAAGTAGAATATTATGATTATATTGTATCTCTCCAACCTAAACGCGTAATTTTTAATCCTGGTACAGAAAACCCGGAGTTGTATAAAATTTTAAAAGAAAATGCAATCGAGATAGAGATTGCATGCACCTTGGTGTTACTTTCTACGAATCAATATTAGCCCTAAGAATGTAAGTAAACCATTTAAGATTAAAATAAAAAAACCAAACTCAAACCCAAACCAAGTTTTACTATGTACACTTATTCCATAAGATAAGAGTGGGGCAAGTATGGCAATTACAGGCACTAACATATCATGAATTTTCCATTTGGTAAACAGTCCAAATGCATATAATCCTAATAGTGGACCATACGTATATCCAGCAAATTCAAATAACTTTTCGATGACACTTTCGTCCTTAATTAGATATTTAAAGGCAATAATTACTAATACTAGGACTATAGAGAATAAAACATGTATTCTTTTTCTAACTACAATCTGTTTGATTGGTTCATATCTTTTTTCAATATTTAAAATGTCGATACTAAATGATGTTGTTAATGAGGTTAGTGCACTATCTGCGCTACTATACGCTGCTGCAATTAATCCTAATACAAAAAAGAATGCTATCCCCATTCCTAATGTACCCTGAGTTGCAATTTCGGGAAATAATTGATCCTTATGTACATCAATAGAATGTTGCGAAGCATATTCTGTAAGTAATAGTCCTAATCCAAGAAAAACAAAATTAACAATAGTTAATACAATAGTGAACCAGAACATATTCTTTTGAGCATCTTTTAGACTTCGACATGTAAGGTTTTTTTGCATCATATCCTGATCCAAGCCCGTCATCACAATGGCTATAAAGGCACCTGATAAAAACTGTTTCCAAAAATAGTTAGCACTTTTAAAATCATCAAAGAAAAACGTTTTGGATAAATCACTATCTAAAATATATCCCAATAAGTGAGTGCCCTGTAATCCCAAATCTGCAGAAATATAATAAATAGCTACCCCTACAGCAATGAGCATAAAAAATGTTTGTAAAGTATCTGTCCAAACAATTGTTTTGATACCTGATTTAAAGGTGTACATCCATATCAAGAGAATAGTAATAATTACCGTTACCCAAAAAGGTATCCCTATCGCATCAAACAAAATACTTTGTAAGACGTTTGCTACCAAAAATAACCTGAAACTGGCACCAACCACTCTTGACAGTAAAAAAAAACTGGCGCCAGTTATGTAAGCTCTGGGGCCAAATCTATTGTCAAGATACGTGTAAATAGAGGTTAAATTTAATTTATAATAGAGTGGTAATAAAACAGAACCAATAACTGCATATCCCAAAATATACCCAAGGACTACTTGCATATAACTAAATTGTGATGCTTCTACCCAACCAGGAACCGAGATAAAGGTTACTCCACTTAACGAGGCTCCAATCATTCCAAACGCCACGACATACCAAGGCGATTGTCGATTAGCTTTAAAAAAAGCATC